>PBTO01000010.1 GCA_002726595.1 Gammaproteobacteria bacterium
AGTATATCGCCGGTGACCGCGGGGTATTACACCATACCCTGAACCGCATCATCCCACCGGAAAATGCCGGACAGGGCCGCGGTTACAGAAACCCTGGTGCTGGCGATACAGGTAATCCAGGTATCTCGTCTTATGTGCCTGGTGCCGAGCCCCGTATGAATCCTCCCAATACCGGGGGGCTGTTGCGCAACGGTTCCGAACTTGCCGTACAGCTGCACTACACCGCCAATGGTCAGGAAACTGTGGACGCCGGTGAGATTGGAGTCTGGTTTTATCCGGAAGGTGAGGTACCTGAGCTAAGAATGGGTGGATTGAGTGCGCGCGTACGCTCAGATACCTGGACCGACATTCCGCCCTTCGCTAAGGAGCATACTCTGACAGCCAGCATAACCCTGACCGACGATGTAGAAATGTTCGGCTACTTCTCACACATGCACTTCCGCGGCAAATACATGCGCTTTTACGCCGACTATCCGGACGGCACCAGCGAGGAGCTGATGAATATCGCCAAGTATGATTACGCCTGGCAGTGGCGTTATACCTATGAAGAGCCAAGAATCATGCCGGCAGGGACCGTTCTGACAGCCGTGGGTGGCTACGACAATTCTGCTCAGAACCCTGCAAATCCCGACCCGACTATTCCTGTGAGCGCGGGCCCGCAGAGCTGGGATGAGATGTTCTTTGGTTCCTTTCGGTGGAGAGAGATTAATCAGGGCAGCGATTAAACGGCTATCCTGAGCCGCAAGTAGCTGGGAATTGTGTGAAGACGCAGTTTCCAAAAGTAGTTAAAAGACGCCCCGATGTTGGGGCGTCTTGCTATCTGCGATATGCACTTTGTTATGTCCTGTAAAATAAACATCGAACCACGTGCTGTTCCTGGATGGTGTGTATGTGCAGGACAGCGCAGGGAATTTCATCTTCCATTACAACAAGGCTGTTGAATTGCACTCAAATCTGATCCAGGATTTGCAGTAATAGTTGAAGGTGTTAAATGACCGCTTTTGGCCCAGGCTGTGTGAAAACTCTTGGCAAAAAAATAATGTCTTAATGAGAGTACTCTGCTTTAAGTTTAACAATGTATTTGGTGCCCACAATCGAACTCTCATGCGCGTATTTGGGGATATTCATTCACACCAAATAGTTTTCCCACGGTCTGGGCCGGATATAGTCCTTCGGTCTCTTTTTCAGTGATAATCCTCACAGCTGGCAGGTATCTGTCGTGATATCCGAAACGGTTTGCAAGCTGCCTATTCAGGTTTTTTGATATGGTATTCAACATTTGTGAGAATGCCACGTAAAATATTCATTTCCATGGCATCCATTCGCACTCTGCCAAACAGACGCCGCAGCCTGCTCATTAGCTGGCGCGGATTATCCGGATCATGAAAATCGATTGCTATCAACACGCGCTCGAGGTGCTCAAAAAAATGTTCGACCTGCTCCCCGGTGGCTCTTTCTATGTCCCATAATTGATCATCATCAAGCGGAAATTCCCCTTCCAAAGCCAGCCAGGCTTTTCTCAGCTCATAACAGATAACCATAACCGCCGCTGCCAAATTCAGCGATGTGTACTCCTCACTGGTGGGGATTTGTACATGGAAATTACATTGCTGCAGCTCCTCGTTGCTGAGACCGGAATCCTCACGTCCGAAAACCAGAGCGACTTTATTATTATCCTGTTCTTCGAGTACCTTATTGGCAGATTGACCCGGAGTTAACATAGGCCAGGGTATACGCCGTGACCGGGCGCTTGCGCCGATTACCAATCCGCAATCCGCCACCGCATCAACCAGATTCTCCACCACTCTCGCCCGATCGAGAATGTCGATGGAAGACACGGCCCGCCCCACAGCAACGCCGCTGGGAAAATCTTCGGGGTTTACCAGTGTCAGTTCACTTAGACCCATGTTCTTCATTGCCCTGGCACAGGCCCCGATATTTCCCGGATGAGAAGTGTTTACCAGAACTATTTTTATATTGTCAAAACCGGTCATGCATTCGCATCCATAGAATCCTGAGAGAGAATCGTCAACGAGGAATTATAGCAGCTCAAGCCAATTATCAATTCGGGGCGGCAACGATACCGATTTTGAGCAATTCCTTTGTGCTATGATGGCGCCACTTTTTGCCACCCATCTGGCCAAATCAGGATTAGCTCCGTCATGCATCCCTATCTCAATATTGCACTCAGTGCGGCCCACGATGCCGCTGACGCGCTGGCACACAGTAGCGATCGATTGGATCGGGTCAAGGTGCTTGATGATTCCCCGGATCAGTTCCTGACTTCAATGGACATGAATGCGGATAAAACAGTGCTCTACCATCTGCAGAAAGCCTACCCCAGTCACTCCTTCCATTCCCGGGTTTCCGGCATGCAAGAGGGCTCTGAGTCGAATACTATCTGGTTGATAGACCCTTTGGTGGGCAATCAAAATTTTTCCCGCGGATACCCCTGCTTTGCAGTTTCCATAGCTTGCCAGATAGATAACCAGCTAGCCCATGCCGTGGTAGTGAATCCGCTGCTGCAGGAAGAATTCAGCGCCACCCGGGGCAACGGCGCACATCTAAAATCTCGCCGCATCCGGGTAGACAGTGCCACAAAACTGAATGGTACCCTTATCAACCTGAACCCTGGCCCCCGGCCCGTGGATAGAATGTTATCAATTCAGGCAGTTCTGGCAGAACACGGAGCAATGCCGCGAATTCAGGGCTGTACCGCACTGGATATGACAGGCGTAGCAGCAGGACGTGCTGCTGCTGGCTGGAGCCCCATGGAGACCCAGTGTTCGCTCGCCGCCGCCAGTCTGATCCTGCAGGAGGCTGGTGGACTAATCGCCAACGAACAGGGCAATCCGGATTTCTATTCCGGCAGAGAGTTGGTTTACGGAAATCCAAAGTGTTTCCGTCATTTGCTAAAACTGCTGCCGTCCTGATCGGAGTAAATGCAATTTTCTGTGACTGGGGTAATTTTACACACAATATACGGTATATTGGCTAAATGCTTGCTAAACAGCGCAGATAGCGAACCTCTAACCGTTATATTTCCCAGGTTTTCCGGTCCTGATGTGTTAGCACAAGCACATAACACCTGACAACCAGATCCCACAGGCAAGCATCTCACCCAATATGTCCGAGCAGACCAAGAATAAAAGCGGCTACAATCTGGTCGAAGGCTCCATTAGGAAATCCCTGATTCGCATGACTGCTCCCATGATTGTGGGCATGTTGATGCTATTCACCTTCAGCCTTGTGGATACACTGTTTATCAGTATTCTGGGCACCGAATCCCTAACCGCAATCAGCTTTACCTTTCCGGTGACTTTTATGGTCATTAGCATGGCCATAGGACTAGGCATAGGCGCCTCGGCAGTGGTCGGCAGTTATCTTGGCCGCTCTGATTTTGCCAAGGCCAAACAGGCGTCAACAGTAATCTGCTATATCTCGCTAATCCTGGCGACGATCATAGTTGCCTTTTGCTGGTATTTCATGGACGAAATATTCCGCCTTATGGGTGCCAGCGAACAACTAATGGGGCCTATTCGCGAGTACATGGTCGTTTGGTTTCCTGGCAGCATCCTGATTGTGTGTATTTTCACCGGTAACAGTCTGCTTCGAGCAAACGGCAATACCAAGACACCAAGCATACTGATGGCGGTGGCGGGCCTGGTAAATGCAGTGCTTGACCCCTTGTTTATATTCGGTCTCGGACCATTTCCAGCGTTAGGAATTCAGGGTGCAGCCCTGGCAACACTCATTGCCTGGATCATCGGTTTTGTCTATTTGCTCCACCTGCTCGCATTCAAACTGGAGCTTATCAGTCGCGTGATGCCCAGCCGGTCGGTAATGGCATCATCAGGCAGGGAAATGCTCAGAATTGGAATACCCGCCGCAGGCGCAAACATGATGACACCTCTGGCAGCAGGCATTATGACAGCTATCGCTGCAGGATTTGGCGATACGGCTGTCGCAGCCTTTGGTGTGGGGGCGAGACTTGAACCCATTGCCACACTACTCATTCTCGCCATGTCCTCCAGCTTACCACCTTTGATCAGTCAGAATTACGGCGCCGGCCGGATGGATCGAGTAGAAGAAGCTTATCGCCTTTCCACCCGCTTCATATTGGGCTGGCAATTGCTTGTATACATCGCGCTGGCCGCCGGCGCATCAATTATAGCGGGGGTTTTCTCCGACGATGCCGACGTGGTATCGACAATCCGCCTTTTCGTCTGGATCCTGCCACTTAGTTACGGCTTTCAGGGCATAATCATTCTCACCAATTCATCATTGAACGCGATGCACCGACCACTCTCAGCACTCTATCTCAGCTTTACCCGGTTCTTCCTGTTTTATGTACCGCTGGCCTTTGTGGGAAGTTTGCTTTTCGGTCTGCCGGGTTTCTTTGCCGGCGCTTTCCTGGGAAATCTAGTCATGGCTGTTATTTCCTGGCGGACATTCAACAGCGCCCTGCATGGTGAACAACAGATTCTGGAAAAAGCCGCATAAGCACTCTGCCTTCAAGCTTACTGTATCTTCCTGCAGCCTTTAAATAATCTTTAGAAGTTACTGTATGTTTATACTATAACTACCGGTGTTCATAATCTGACGATTGCATTATGCTCTCCTCAGTAAAGTTAAACACAGCATGAACCCGATAGACTAGAAGCGAGTCAAACTAGCCGTCATGAAAGCACTGGATGCCCTGCATACGCGAATTTCAGCTCCCAGACTAGGTGAACCTGCCCCAACCCCGGAGCAACTGAAAAATATCTACAAAGCAGCCTTTAGAGCGGCCGATCATGGGCTGCTGCGGCCATGGCGTTTCCTCGTGATCAGAGAGGAGTCGAGGGAGAAGTTGGGCAGACTATTCCTGCAGGCAGCCCTGCTGGATGATCCAGCTATGAGCGAAGATAAACAACAGAAACTGGCGAATAATCCCCTGCGCGCTCCCTTGCTACTTATCTCGATAGGGAGTTATCAGGCACACCCAAAAGTCCCGCAGGTCGAACAGGACCTTTCTGCCGGCGCAGCCACCCAAAATATGTTGCTGGCTGCCTTTGCCTAGGGCATAGGTGCCATGTGGCGCACCGGATCAATGGCCTACAACGACACTGTCAGACAAGGTCTGGGGCTGGCTGAGCAGGAAAAAATCATCGGATTCCTCTATCTGGGCACTGCGATTGGCCCCGGTAAGAGTCTGGCAGACCCTGACAGTGCTGACTATTTTAAGGAATGGTGAATCATGGGTAGTCAAAACATTGACCTGCAATGTTGGAAGTGCGGAACTGAGCTTAAGAGGTTGATCCTGCCCTTCTCGCGCTACGAAGAATGCAGTACCTGCAAAGCCGATCTGCACGCCTGCATGCAATGCCGCAATTACAAAGCGGCAGTAGCAGATGCCTGCACAGAGGATCGTGCAGATTTTGTATTAGATAAGGATAAGGCCAATTTTTGTGATTTTTTCAAACCCAACAAACACGCCTATAAGGCCAAAGATTATGCGGCCGCCAATGAAGCTCGCAGTAAACTCGCCGCGATTTTTGGTGAGGAAGCATCTGACACTCTGAATGAATCTTCCGTAGTCTCCCCCCAATCCGAAGCCGACCAGGCTTTGGCAGAGTTGCAGCGTTTATTTGACGACGACTAGCCCGCATATTTCATGAAGGGATAGGATTTTCTGTGAAATATGCGGGCTATCGGCTCCACTGCTATAATCACGATCCGGTTAATCTGAATTCGAGACTATGCGTACTACTGTTTTTTCAACGCCGCTACTCACACCTATGCTGCGTTTTGTAGCATTGGGAGTTTTGAAAATCGTTGGCTGGAAAGCAATCGGTACAGAATTAAAGAATCCACGCTTCGTGCTCATCGGTGCTCCACACACGAGCAATTGGGACTTTGTACTAATGCTGTTAGTAATACTTAAGTTGCGGTTACAGGTGTACTGGATGGGAAAGCACACGCTCTTTTCATTTCCCTTTGGAGGATTTATGAAATGGCTGGGCGGGATTTCCGTTAACCGCAACCAGTCATACAACGTTGTCAGGGATATTGTTCGCCAATACAAGAACAACGAAAGCCTGATTGTGATAATTTCACCTAAAGGCACTCGCAAAAAAGTTGAAAAGTGGAAAACTGGTTTTTATCACATTGCAACCAATGCCAATGTGCCAATCCTGTTAGGCTACGTAGATGCTTCGAGAAAAGAAGCAGGTATCGCTGATCTCTTCCACTCCAGCGGCGAACTGGAAAAGGACATGGCTGAAATACAAAATTTTTATGCTGATAAAAAAGGAATCAATCCGGAGAATGCTTAATCAGAGGCTCCCTGGTCGAGGTACTAGCCCATTTTGTGAATCTTGGGAATCGAATTTGCGTATGTATTGGAGTTAGTATTGGAGTTAGTATTGGGTTTGGTATTCGAGCTGGTATTCGAGTTAGCACCTGCTTCAGTAGCGGCGTCAAAATCCAGGGCACTTAACACAGTTTCTATAACATAGTTCGCGTAGTTCTCCAGGGAAACTTTGCGCAGTTTAAATTTCCAGTGTTTAAGATACCATTGTTGCAACATCGCAGTGACTTGCGCCGCTAACAACTCTGGATGCTGGCAAGCAAACTGGCGCTGCTCGATTCCGGCTTGAATCGTTGCAATTAATAATTCTTCAAATCTTAACTCCAGATCCATAGCTTGTTGTTGTTGCTCTCGCGGCAAGCCTTTCAGTTCCATAAAACAAAAGTGATACCAGGGATTCAATATTTCTGTCATATAGATGGTGCCGTTAATGGAGGCCTTTAAGCAATCAATGGGTGCCAGATTGTCCCCGGCCAGTCCGCCAATTACCTGATCAATATATTTTCTAAGCACCCCTTCAATAACTGATGCCAAATCCTCCTTGCTGCCAATGTAGGCATACAGGCCGCCCATACTGATTTCAGTTTCCCGACTCAGGTCACGTAAACTCATCGCCTGAAAGCCCTTCGAATTCGCCAGGCGAAAGGTGGCTGTAAATATTGTTTCCAGATTATTGATAGCAACATTGGCATTTTTGATTTGCACCTTGTCTTTGTGCATTTCAAAAACACTGCGCCAAAATGGCTCTCCTTCAAGAACTACAGCACGACGAAAAGATTTCAGTGTTGTATCGTGGGGCCAATCCATCATGGGGCGATATTTCCTGTAAAGTTTGTGATGCGTTTGAGACCGGCAAGTTTATTACTATCTCTATCAGCAATTGAAGTGTTTATTCTAAACTAATTGTTACAAGGTTTGACAGTAAGATCGAAGATGGCTTCGGGCTCGAACTTTACAGCTATGTGCACATGGTGCCCTAGGCATTAAAAAGCCTCTCTCCCTTTGGGATCGAGGCTTTTCAACATGCATTGCCGATAATTAGCGCATTGCTTCCAATGCCGCTTTTGCCTCAGCACTGGCCGAATGACTAAATCCAAGAACTATCTCTGCCAGCGCCTTCACTTCTGCTGGCGCCTGGGCAGCACCCATAATTCTATTCATTACCTCTTTACCCTCGTCGGTCGGGGCATGTTGAATATCGTGCACTGCATTGGCAATCATTATGTAGCCTCTTCCTAAACTCTCATCCGCAGCAACAGCCATTAGCTCGGCCTTCTCAGCATCAGAAGCAAAGTGATTCATACCGATCAGGATACCTACAATGGTTCTGGAAGCACTGGCTTGATCTGCCAGTGAGAATTGAGAAAACAGGCCTATCAGGATGATGGCCGTAATTTTTTTTAGTATACCTACTTTCATAATGTACTCCTCAAGATCAAACAGGGATGTGTACTCCAACCGCAGTTTAACTCAAGAATTGACGAAATAGCCACAACTCAGCTTGTGAGCGCCTCGGCTGGCCCGGATATTTCACCAGTTAGCTGAAGTTCCGCGCTGGAATTGCATGTTGTGAACGTACTCGGCGTTAAATCCAATAAGAGACAATCGCTGCCAGACCAGCAAAACTACACAGAATCAGGGAGGCTCGACGTAAGATCTGATGGGAAATAAGATGCAATGTTTTCATTGCCAGCCAGTAGCCCAATAGAGTGGCAGGCATTAAAGGCAGGGCTAATCTAACCTCCTGTACTCCGAATCGATCCACTGCCATGAGCATTAACAAAGTCATACAGCAGCTAATCACAAAAAATGCCGCCAAATTCGCTCTGATGAAACTGTTTTCCTGATGCTGCAAGACCAGCGCCATGGGTGGGCCACCGATAGATGTACTGGTTCCCATAAAACCAGAGAGAAATCCTGCCGAAAAAAGTGCCCGTGGTGTGGGCTGCAATACGACATTTCTAAGCGTAAGTACCACCGCGAGAATCACTGAAATACCCAACCAGAGCGCTAAAGCACGTTGATCAACCCAGAGCAGCAATACCCCCCCTGCAACAGTACCGGGGATTCTACCTAGTATCGCAAATTTTAAACCTTTGAAGGAGATGTGATGGCGATGACTAATGGCAATTGCCAGGGACAGGGTCAGTGCAGAAACGGTCACTGGTGCAGGAACGAAATCAGGGTTGAGAAGAAATAGTATCGGTGCTGCGATGATTGCTAAACCAAAACCAATGGAGGTCTGCACATAGGAACCAATACAAATAATCAGGACAGCTATCATGAAATCCATAGTCAAACGCTCAGCAAGGTGCTGAAAATAGCCTCGGTCATACAGGAAATGATTGATCTACTACGGTTTTTGCTCAGCCTGCTTAATAAGCAAAGTTTCATAGGCACCCTCGTTAACTACCTCCTGATATCCCAATTCCATCAGGATTTCCAGTGCCAGGCCGGCAAATGTGCCTAATGAAGCATCGTAGATGTGTATCTCTTTAAATAGATCGGGTACCGCATCAAATATCTTGTGCCCGATATCGCCATGGGGAATATTGATCGCGCCTTCTAGGTGGCCTGCTCTGTAGTCGCGCGCAGAACGCACATCAATCCAGACAATGTTGTCGTCTTGCTCAGCTGCCGAAAGCGTGGGTACAGGCAACATCAAAAGAAATGGTAACAAAAGCGATACTAGACGATTCTTCATCGGATTTTCTCCAGACGATAAAACATCGAAGATGATACCTGCTATAGGAACCAAGCTCCAGCGATGAGTGCCTTAAATACAACCGTATTGAGCCCGTTGACGATGATGCGGTGTTCACAGTGCCATTTGACCGCTCTGACAAACGCCGCGCATTCTGCATCCTTGCCTATCTGAATCAGTTCATCAATATCAAAATTGTGGTCTATTTTTTCGACTGTCTGTTCAATTATTGGCCCTTCATCCAGTTTTTCCTTGCCTGGCAGGTCTTTTTCCGCCTCTTCGAATTCAACCGGGACCGCAAATCCGGATGCCATGAAACAGTACCGTTGGAAGCAGAGATTGCCTTAAGCTATTTACCGAATCAGCAGGGTTGCCTGCAAAGCTTTGGGTCTTTTACAATGGCTGGGAATACTACAAGGAAATAACTATGAAATCACGTGCTGCAGTCGCGTTCGAAGCGGGCAAACCATTGGAAATTACTGAAGTCGATCTTGCGGGTCCGAAAACCGGTGAGGTGCTGGTGGAAATCAAAGCCACGGGAGTATGCCACACCGATGCATTCACTCTGTCCGGGGACGACCCTGAAGGTGCTTTCCCGGCCATTCTCGGGCACGAGGGAGCCGGCATAGTTCAGGAAATTGGCGCCGGCGTTGAATCAGTCAAGGTAGGAGATACCGTCATTCCGCTCTACACGCCAGAGTGCAGGAATTGTGATTTTTGTCTGCACCCCAAAACCAATCTCTGTCAATCGGTACGCGCGACCCAAGGTCAGGGTCTGATGCCCGATGGCACCAGCCGCTTCTCGCTCGATGGCCAGCCTATTCTCCATTACATGGGCTGCTCCACTTTCTCCAACTACACAGTACTGCCTGAGATAGCGGTTGCCAAAATACGTAGCGACGCACCCTACGATAAAGTCTGTTACATCGGCTGTGGTGTTACCACTGGTGTTGGCGTAGTCGCATTTGACGCCAAGGTGGAACCCGGCAGCAATGTCGCCGTATTCGGGCTTGGTGGAATCGGGCTTAATGTGATTCAGGGTGCCAGAATGGTTGGTGCCGACAAAATAATCGGTATTGATATCAATGCCGATAAGGCCGAACTGGCAACACGCTTCGGAATGACTGACTTTATCAATCCCACAGATGTGGACGATGTCACCCAGGCTATCATCGACCTGACTTCGGGTGGGGTTGACTACAGCTTTGAAGCCATCGGTAATGTCAATACCATGCGCCAGGCACTGGAATGCTGCCACAAGGGCTGGGGAGAGTCCTATATCATCGGTGTAGCTGGAGCCGGACAGGAAATTTCAACCAGGCCATTCCAACTGGTAACCGGTAGATCCTGGCGAGGTACTGCTTTTGGCGGTGCCAGGGGAAGAACGGACGTGCCCCGTATAGTGGATTGGTATATGAATGGAAAAATTGAGATCGATCCCCTGATTACTCACACGCTTAGCCTTGACAATATCAACGAGGCATTTGAACTAATGCACGCCGGACAAAGCATCAGATCAGTTGTGGTATTTTAGGAATACACTGAGATCATAAAATTCAACTTGACCCTATAAGCAATTAAAGCAAGAGACAATCATGAAATATCTACACACCATGGTGAGAGTAAGCGATCTGGAAAAATCACTGGATTTTTACTGCAAAAAATTAGGACTTAAGGAGATTCAACGGCGCGAGATTGAGCAGGGCCGGTTCACACTGGTCTTTCTGGCCGTCGAAGGAGATGAAGACGCCCAGGTCGAACTGACCTACAACTGGGATCCAGAGGAGTATGACGAGGGCCGAAACTTTGGCCACCTGGCTTATGCTGTGGACGATATTTACGCCACCTGCCAGCAACTAATGGATGCTGGCGTGACCATCAATCGCCCTCCCCGTGATGGTCGAATGGCCTTTATTCGTTCGCCTGACAACATATCCATTGAGCTGCTGCAAAGTGGCCAGACACTGGAACCAGAAGAGCCCTGGTCAAGTATGGCAAACTCCGGAACCTGGTAGGCAAACAGTTTGTAATTCCAGGTTCTGCTCCAGATCCACAGGGAAGTCAGTCGTCAAAAAAGCTGCGGACATCGAAATGAATTCTGCGGCAGAAAAACCGAATATTTAAGTAGCAGTTCTTGAGCTGAATTCGCAACTCGTTTATGATGCATGTCCTTCAGTTCCACCATTCCTTTTATGGGGATCCTCTTATTAATTATTCAGAGGCTCCGTAGTACTCCTGACCACAGTTTAATACGGATGAAGTAGCATGCAATTACTCGACGGGACGTCTTGTTCTGGACAAATTCGCCAGGAAATCGCAGAACAGGTAACACAAATTAAGAAGCAAGGCGGGCGAGCACCTCATCTGGCCGCAGTCCTGGTAGGCAACGACGGGGCAAGTGAAAACTACGTCAACTTTAAGGTAAAAGATTGCGCAGAGGTCGGGTTTGAATCAACCGTGATTCGTCTGGAGGCGAGTGTCAGTGAAGCGGAGCTGCTCGATAAAGTCGCCGAACTGAATAATAACGGT
>PBTO01000011.1 GCA_002726595.1 Gammaproteobacteria bacterium
CTAACACTGAACATACTGGTGAACTCTGCACTCCAAAATTAACCCTGGTCGAGGTACTAGTTTCTTGATTCCCGTTCGAGGGCTTCGATGTTTCTGATTTTCTGTCTTAGCCGGGACTCTGTTGCTGGGGTTACACCATTTTCAGCTTCAATCCGCAGGGCGAACTGAAGTTGATCTCTTGCGTTGCGGTAATCTCCGATGAGCTTAAAATACTCAGCCCTTGCCTGATGAACTTTACTGATATTCCCGGCTTGCCCCTGGACTTCCGCAATTTGATACCAAAGGCTGTGATCATCCGGGCGGAGCAGGGCGTGCTCTTCCATGACGGTTGCTGCGCGTTGATAGTCACGGGCTTCCACTAGTGCATCGGCCAATGCCATGGTCAATGGGTGGTTGTCAGGATTGATTTGCAGATGGCGCTGTAAGAAACTAATACCCAGGCCAGGCTCATTTTGCGCTGTGAATATCTCCGCCTGAGTGACTACGTAGCTGATACGATTTGGCTCTTTTGCCAACAGTACGGCCAGGTTCTCAGCCGCTTTGGCATACTGTTCATCTTCCCAAAAAGACACGGCCACGCCATAGCGATTTGCATCACGCAGCAAATCAGTTTCACTCTCATCCAGAGCCTTCTGGTATTCATCAGCAAGCGCCTGCTTATCTTCAGCGTAGTGAGCAAGAATGCGCGCTCTCATTATGCGATATTCAAGATTGTCCACAAATGATCGGCCCGGATAGCGCGATGCGCGCCCCCGTGCATCGGCGACTCGTGATTCGGTTACCGGGTGAGAAAGCAGAAATTCCGGTGGGCGCCTGCCAAACCGGTTGATAGCAACAAGCCGTTCAAATAAATTTGACATACCGCGTGGATCAAAACCGGCGTTGTACATCGTATCCTGGCCTATGCGATCGGCTTCGGCCTCGTTACTTCTGCTAAATCGCAGTTGATTTTCTACTGCTCTGCCCTGGGCTGCAGCAAGGGCGGCAGCACCTTGGTCGCTATCTGATGTTGCCATCACCACAATGGCGGCCATCATTGAGGCTAATTGGGGTATGCGACTGGCCTGGGCTTCATCCACGCTTCTGGCAAAATGACGCTGGCTTACATGGGCGATCTCATGGGCCATTACGGAGGCAAATTCGGCCTCAGACTCAGCATTGAGGAATAATCCGGTGTTGACACCGATTATTCCTCCTGGCGCTGCGAATGCGTTCAACTCCTCGCTATCGATGATGACAAAGGATAAGCGGTGGTCCTGCAATTGACTCCTGGAAGCCAATCTATAGGTGACATTTTCCAGATAGTCATTGAGCAGGGCGTCAGGTATGGTGGGGGCACCGCGGCGTAAATTGCGCAGCAATCCCTGTCCCATCGCATATTCCTGATCCAGCGAAACGGTGCCGGAGATACGATCTCCGAGCGAGGGCAGCGAATTCTGGGCCAGCGAAAGTAGTGGCATTGAGCCACTTCCAAGCAGGAGAACCAGTGAAAGCCAATAGCGCATAGGGTTTATCACCTTTCAGTGTATGACCTAGACTACCACAAATAATTGCATTTGCTGTGTGAATTAATAACAAATAACCCCTGAATTTGTTGGGGAGTCTCTGATTAAGTATTCAATATCTCTGGCCTGCAGAGAAATTGAATACTTAATCAGAGGCTCCCTAGTAGGCAGACAGGACGATAGCTTGGTAAAATGGGGGATGGACATAGATGTTGATGTAGAAATAGATCTTAGTGGGCTGCAATGTCCCATGCCCCTGTTGAAGGCCAAACTGGCCCTAAATGGGATGGAACCGCACCAGGTGCTAAAAGTAGTAGCCACAGACCCGGGCTCAGAGCGGGATTTTCATCTTTTCATTGAGCAGAGTCAGCATCAGATACTGAGCTTTCGAAAAGATGATGCAGCTTATTTTTACTGGATTCGGAAAGGCTGATCTGATTAGCCGGAGTAAAAGTTAGATGAAGAAGTTGCTCAATGATTTTCTTGATCGTTATTTCCATGATGAGGAATCGATCATACTGATGATATTGCTGGCCTCAGTGTTGGTGGTGTTGCTATTTTTTGGAGAAGTACTCGCACCCTTGATCACTGCTGCCATTTTTGCCTATCTGATGCAGGGTCTGGTCATGGTGCTCCTGCGCCATGGCATGAAGATGAAGCTGGCTTTTACTCTGGTTTATACGTTGTTTGTTGGCCTGTTTTTGCTCATGCTTCTGATCCTGCTACCGCAGGTGTGGACTCAATTCAGGCGACTGGCGACAGAGTTGCCCAATCTTCTGAGTACCTGGCAGTCCTCTTTTATGTTGTTTCGCGAAGATTACCCGTCTCTGCTGTCTGAACAACAGGTTGAGGATATTATAAATAGTATCAGCGGTGAGATGGCCAGTTGGGGGCAGACAGTGCTGGAATTTTCCCTGGCCAGTATACCCAGTGTGATTGCCTGGATGGTATTCGTCATTTTGGTCCCAATCCTGGTGTTCTTCATGATGAAAGACCAGGAGCTGTTAGTCACCTGGGTGGGTAATTTTCTACCGCGTAATCGACCTCTTATGAGCCGAATCTGGCAGGAGATGGACCAGCAAATTTCAAATTATATACGCGGCAAGGCGGTTGAGATAATTATCGTTGGCAGTGCGGCTTATCTGGCTTTTGTAATTCTGGGGATTAATTATGCTCTACTACTATCGGTGTTAGTGGGACTTTCGGTCATCGTGCCCTACATCGGGGCAACCGTAATCACCATACCAATATCCGCAGTGGCCTATGTGCAATGGGGTGTAGATAGCAACTTTTACACAGTGCTGATTGTGTATGGAATTCTGCAGTTGGTCGACGGAAATGTACTGGTACCGATAATTTTCTCAGAAACAGTGAATCTTCATCCTGTTGCAATCATCGCCGCAGTACTCGTGTTTGGCGGTATGTGGGGAATAGCTGGCGTGTTCTTTGCTATTCCGCTGGCCACTCTGCTCAAGGCAATAATCAATGCCTGGCCCAGCAAGACTAATTCCCAATCTCTGGTGCTGCCCGAGCCAGAGTAATAGCTTTGGTTCCCGAAACCCCCTTGTGATAAAATGCGCGGTCGTATCGGTATGACTTAGAGAGGATTCTAATGATTGAGGGCAGTATTGTTGCCATAGTGACGCCTATGTCAGAAGACGGGTCGATAGACTATGGCGCATTCGATAGATTGCTCGAATGGCATATTGTGTCGGGTACCGATGCTATTGTCGTTGTTGGTACGACCGGGGAATCTGCAACACTCACCGCAGAAGAGCACTGCGACCTGGTTGGACATTGCGTGCAAACGGTAAATAAGCGAATTCCGGTTATCGCCGGAACTGGTTCCAACAGCACCCAGGAAGCCCTGTTTTTTACTCAGTCTGCGAAAGAACACGGTGCTGATGCCTGTCTACTGGTTACACCTTATTACAACCGGCCAACCCAGGAAGGACTCTTTCGACATTTTAAGACCCTAGCTGACTCGGTAGATATTCCGCAAATTCTCTACAATGTACCAGGTCGCACAGCTTGTGACATCCAGGATGAAACCGTTGAGCGGCTCGCAGATTGTAAGAATATTGTAGCTCTGAAAGATGCCACAGGTGATGTTAAACGTGGCCTGGATTTGATTAAACGCTGTGATGGCCGAATTACCATTTACAGTGGTGAAGATGCTAATTCGCTTTCGCTAATGCTGGGCGGTGCGAAGGGCTCTATTTCAGTTACTGCCAATGTCGCTCCTGAATTAATGTCACAGATGTGCAAGCTGGCTATCGCCGGCAATCAACAGGCGGCAACGGAACTCGATCAAAAGCTGCTGCTGCTACACCGTGGTTTATTTGTGGAGGCAAATCCCATACCGGTGAAGTGGGCATTGACTGAAATGGGCATGATTAATGCGGGAATCAGATTGCCACTAACGGAACTTGACAGGGAATATCACATCCAAGTACGTGATGCTTTGCATTATGCAGAAGTTGGACTGGCAGCAGTTGCCTGAGTGATGGTTTAGGGAAACTATGCAAAAAATATTTATAACAATCTTTCTCGTCGCTTTCTTGAGTGGTTGCAATTATCTGACCGGTGATGACGGTATGTTTCGGGACCGGGGTGGTGATTATCTGGAAGCCGCGGTGATCCCGGACATGGCTATACCCAATGAACTGGATAGCTTTACCCTTGACCAGTTGTATGTGATTCCCGAGCAACTTGCGATAGTGGTAGAAGAGTTCGATGGAACGCCCAGACCTAGACCTCTAGCAGCCAGGATGCAGGAAGGCGTGAGAATTCAGAGCTTTGCGGAGCGCAGCTGGATTGTTATCGATGCTACGCCCAGCCAGGTGTGGCCACTGGTTCGGGATTATTGGACAGAATTACAGATTAACCTCGATTACGAAAATCCGATAGAAGGAACCCTCGAGACAGCCTGGCTTGAGGTTGATAACGAAACTGCAATCCGCAATAAGTATCGACTCACCATAGAGCCAGGTCTTCACTCTGGTTACTCGGAGATCTATGTCCTGCATTTAGCCCTTTCAAGGCAAGAGGAAATTCCTGCATCTATCGATTGGCCGGAAGCTTCCAATTCTGCAGATCAGGAAGATCGGGTGATGACTTCGATGTCGCAATATCTGGCGGACAGGAATGACATTTATCAGGCGTCGTCTTCAAGCTTACTTGCGGGAAGTATCGCTGCGGCAAGCAAGGCAAATTTTATCGAGGACGATCAGGGAAAACGAATATTGGAGCTTCGGATGGGCTATGATCGGGCCTGGGCCCTGGTGGGAACGGCGCTGGAGACAGCGGAGATCGCTATACTAGATATCAACAGGGAAGAATCCGTGTTTAGTGTTCAATATTCGGGAGTAAATGAGGAGGATGATGGGCCAGGTTTTATAAGGCGCGTCTTCAGTTTCGGTCTCGGTAGTAGTGACGAGGAGGTCGTTGGGCTGGATTTTCGTGTACTTTTGCAGGAAACAGAGTCTTCGATAAATGTAATTGCAGAAACCCTGGAAAGTGAAGACGAAGATGACCGCATTAGAAACTCACTACTGGTAGCGATAAACAATAATTTGAATTGAATATGAAGCTGGTTTTATAAGGGCACTCTGAGAAATCCGACGGTCCCACTCTTTTTTTAATTCTGCCCCGGGTAAGTGGATGACATCAACTGCAATACTTGCCTTAATACTCCTTTTCGCGGCCCTTGCCACAGTTGGATTTCTGCTCAGAAAATCCAGCAGGGCGCAAGTTGAATTAGCCACACTGCAAGAACGACTGTTGGCCAAAGAAGAAGAAGTTGCTAACCTTTCGAGTAGTCTTGATGAGTCTGTGAATAATTTTCAATCGCAGAGCTCGGTCAACCTGGATTATCGAGAGCAGATAACCAGGCTGCAAACTACCCTCGATCACGAACGCAAGCAATTCAGTGAATCCCGAGAGCAAATGACAATCGCGTTTAAGAATATAGCGAATGAAATATTCGACGATAAGAGTAAAAAATTCACTGAAAGTAATAAAGCAAGCCTTTCCGCAATTCTTTCCCCTTTGCAGGAAAAAATTCAGAATTTCGAAAAGCGGGTAGAAGAAACCTATGATAAGGAGTCAAAGGAACGGTTCTCACTGGCGAAAGAAATCAACAACCTGAAGGAACTGAATAGTCGCATCAGTGAAGACGCGGTTAATTTAACCAATGCATTGAAAGGAGATAATAAGGCGCAGGGAACCTGGGGCGAGATTGTGCTGGAAACCATACTGGAGAATTCCGGATTGGTGAAAGGCAGGGAGTATGAGATTCAGGTCAGTCTGAAAGCCGAAGACGGTTCAAAGAGTCAGCCTGACGTTATAGTACACATGCCGGAAGACAGAGACATTATTATCGACTCAAAAGTGTCATTGAAAGCCTGGGATGCCTACTGCGCCGAAGAGGACAAAACAGCAAAGGAAACCCACCTCAAACAACACATCCAGTCTATCCGGCAACACATAAAAACCTTAACGGCGAAGGACTATCAAAATCTGAAGGGAGTGAATTCGCTCGATTACGTTTTTCTGTTCATGCCGGTTGAAGCGGCGTATTCCATTGCGGCTCAAAGTGATACAGAATTGTCGCAATACGGTTTTGAGCGCAATATTATTATTGTGGTACCCACTACGTTAATGACTACGTTAAAGACCGTTCACAATATCTGGCGGTTGGCACAGCAGAACCGCAATGCACAGGAAATCGCAGATAAAGCCGGGGCCCTGTATGACAAATTTGTCGCATTCGTTGGCGACCTGGAAGACATTGGTGCAAAAATCGATGCCAGCAAAGAGAGTTTCGATAAGGCACAAAACAAACTGGTGTCAGGACGTGGGAATTTAATGACCCGGGTAGAAAAACTGAAACAACTCGGTGCCAAAACCTCAAAGAAGCACAAGGCCGATTTAGTGAAAAAAGCCGAAATTGATTCCGAAAAAAAGGCGTTAGCGAGTGCGGAGTCAGGTCAGGATAGCGGTGCTGAGGCTAACGAAAAGCTGCGTCACTAGAGTTACTACCACCTCGACATTAAATCCAAGCTCCAACTTTAATCTCTACCGTTCAGTCAATGCCATGTTAACCAAAATTCTGCAGTTCCTCCCCTGTAAGACGCCGGATGCCTGGCTCGATCAAGCCGTGAATAATCTGCCTCTGCTATTAATCGACCACGCTAACTGCGAGAAGAAAGCAGCCGCTACGGCGATGAACTTGATGTATCGACATGTGGCCCACTCTGAATTGCTGATAAAAATGTCACAATTAGCGCGAGAAGAATTGCTACATTTTCAGCAAGTGGTGGAAATACTCAGTCAAAGAAACATTGCATATATTCGTCTTAGTCCTTCCCGCTACGCTCGGGACTTGCGCAAACACATAGGCAAGACTGAAAAGCAGGCCCTAGTAGACATCCTGATTATCGGTGCCTATATTGAGGCGCGTTCCTGCGAGCGATTTGCCAGGCTAATTACAGTGCTCGATGATGAACTGGTGCGTTTCTATACCAGCTTGCTAAAGTCTGAGGCACGTCATTTTCAGGACTATCTCGATTTAGCAGATCGGTTCAGCGACGCAGAATTTTCCTCTCGCATTCGGTTCTTCGCTGAAGTGGAGGAAAATCTCATTCTTTCCGTCGATGAGGAGTTTCGGTTTCACAGTGGCCCGCTTGCATAAAAGTGTGACTACTATTGGCACTGTGCTGGCGCAACCAGATTACTCCCCAATCGTTGTCGGAGCAGGGCTAACTGGTTGCAGGAAATCTGGTTATTGCCCGTCAGAATTACCGAGGTCAGGCTAAGCACATTGAGGAGTGGCGCGATATCCAATATAGCATTATTGGCAAGATTCAGGCCGCCAAGCTGATTCAGGCTTTCTAAAGGGGTAAGGTTGCTTATACTGTTGTTGCCCAGGTCCAGAAATCGCAGGCGACTGAGATCTCCTATGTTTTCAAGGCTGGCAATTTGAGAATTGGCGCAGGACAATACATTCAGCTCTTCCGGGTTGTCGAGATTCTGCTGTCTGACAGCAAGATTAATACAGCCTTGCAGGTCAGCATCTTCCACCTGGCTGGTGAATAATCTGCCACCGGGGTCATAAACAGATTGATCGTTTACACTCACTGTGAAGCCCTGACTGCAGCCGTTCAAAGCCAGTATGAATGAGGTCATTGTGAGCAGGCCTGGAATCGGTGATTTCATGAGAAACAGTGACTATTAGAGAGTTTCGGGCAGGTCTTCATGGTCTGGGAGTCTCTGGTAATTCGACATTAACCCAGTTAGTATGCCCCCGATATTGTAAAGATGAGAAGATTGAAACCTTTTAAATCGTAATTGTCCATTGATTCAAAGGAAATTGGTATGAATATTGTGAAACATCTGGCCCGGATATCCCTATCTGCCTCGCTAATGGTACTAGCTCCGGTATCTCTGGCCCAGAGCGATCTGGATTTAGAGAATGAGGATGTGCGTATTGCCTATAGCATTGGTGTCAATATTGGTCAAAGCCTGGTAGCCCAGGGCTTGCTCGAGGGCGTAGATATTGACTCATTCGTGGCCGGAATACGCGATGTGGTGTCAGATGACATTGGCTTGACACAAGAGCAGATGGTAGCGGCAATTCAAACTTTTCAGGAACGCATAACGGCACAGGCGGAGGAACAGATAACAGCCAGCAGGGTCGCCAGCGAGGAATTTCTGCGACAAAACGCTGAGCAGGATGGCGTAGTAACACTTGATACTGGCCTGCAATACCTGGTGTTAACCGAAGGTCCGTCCGGTGGTGCTTCACCAGGCGAAAGCGATTCAGTTCTGGCCCATTATCATGGCACTCTCCCAGATGGTAGTGTTTTTGACAGCTCGGTAGACCGGGGTGAGCCCGCCCAATTTGGTGTGTCTCAGGTAATAGCAGGATGGACGGAAGCCTTGCAGTTAATGAAAGTTGGGGACAAGTGGCGCCTGTTTATTCCGGCAGAACTGGCTTATGGGGATAATTCCCCTTCACCTGCAATTCCACCAGGCTCGGCGCTGATATTTGATGTTGAATTATTGGAAGTTCGCTAGCTAGCCTGCACGAGCTGTCCGTAAATTCACTGTCGGTTGATCTATGAGTGATGTCAGTTTTAACCAGGGGTTGATGAATTTCATCAGAAATTCACCAACCCCTTTTCATGCGGTTGCCGAAATGGCGACCCTGCTTGATACGGCAAATTTTGTCCGTGTTGAAGAATCCCAGCACTGGCAACTTGAGAAGAACAAATCCTACTACACAATCCGTAACGAATCGGCGCTTATTGCGTTCAAAACCGGGGCTCACAAACTGGTTGAAGGTGGTATTCACCTGAGTGGCGCCCACACCGACAGCCCCTGTCTTAAGGTTAAACCGACACCGGAAATTACCGGCAAGGGCTATCTTCAGCTCGGAGTAGAAGTTTATGGTGCTGCACTCTTGCACCCTTGGTTTGATCGAGACCTTTCGCTTGCAGGAAGAGTTGAGTATGAGGCAAAGGAGGGTGAGTTATATTCCTGCCTGATTGACCTGGCTGACCCGGTGGCCTTTATACCCAGCCTCGCGATTCACCTGGACCGGAATGCGAATAACGGGAGAAAGATTAATGCACAAAAAGAATTACCACCGGTTCTGCTGCGCATAGAAAACAAGGCAGATTTTGATCTCGATTCGTTCCTGCTGAACTATTTGCAGAATAAACTGGGATTGGTGGACGCCAGCAAGGTGCTTTCCCACGAACTGGTTTTTTATGATTCCCAGCCACCGGCCCTGGTGGGGCTGGAGCAACAGTTTATAGCGGCTGCCCGGCTGTATAATTTGCTCAGTTGTTATATAGGGGTTTGCGCGCTAATAAACAGCAATGACGAATACGCTTCGTTGCTGGTTGTAATGACCATGAAGAAGTAGGCAGTTCATCCGCATCGGGCGCACAAGGTCCCTTCTTAAACTCCGTTTTGGAGAGAATGGTTGCCGCAGAAGCAGAACATGC
>PBTO01000012.1 GCA_002726595.1 Gammaproteobacteria bacterium
CCTCTGGGGATTAACGATGAGCCAAAAGTGTCTCTTATGCAATCAGGTGATTATGTCCAACTGGGGCTGACGGGGTACACCCGGTTGATACAACCAGGCAAAACAATTTTCTCTGCCACTCTTAAAACTCACTTCACTATATGATTCGCTCATGTGTAATCCTCATTTTTCTTAGTTTTTGTTCGAGGCAATAAAACAACAGCTGTAATTTATGCAATATAAAATTACCCTGCTGATGTTAACAATTGACCATGGTTGCCAGTCTGTGGCGACTGGTGCAGAATAAACATCCTTGCTGTCCAAGTCTACCTAAATCAATGACTTGTCAGGCACTGAAGAAGAATCGAGTCGATGAAAGTTGATATTGAAGCGATCAGGCAGGCACAGAATAGAATCAAGCCAGCCGTCGTTGAAACGCCATTATTGAGTGCGGCGTATTTGAATGATCGGGTAGCGGCTACAGTTTTTATCAAGCCGGAAAACCTGCAGCCTATTGGTGCATTCAAATTACGTGGTGCCTACAATCGCATGTGTCAGCTTGATAAGACTGAAAAAGCACTTGGTGTTGTGGCGTACTCATCAGGCAACCATGCTCAGGGAGTCGCCTATGCGGCGAAACTCCTGGGTATGGCTGCAACGATAGTCATGCCGTCAGATGCTCCATCGATAAAAATTGAGGGAACCCGGAAACTGGGAGCCGCGATCCGTTTTTATGAGCGGGGTTCAGAATCCAGGGAAGCAATTGCAGAGGAGATAGCGGCGAACACAGGCGCAATACTCGTGCCGGCATTCGATGACCCCGATATTATTGCTGGCCAGGGTACTTGCGGGGCGGAAATTGTGGCACAGTTAACAAGCCGGAAGATGGTAGCAGATGCAGTGCTCAGCCCCTGTGGAGGTGGTGGGTTAATGGCGGGAGTCTCCACTGCAGTTAAGGCAATGAGTCCGGACACACAGATCTATGGAGTGGAACCGCAGGGCTTCCATGATCATTACAAATCGAAGATAGCGGGGTGCCGCATGAGTATAGACCCGGGTGCCCGGACGTTTTGCGATGCGCTTTTAGCGACTACCCCTGGCGAACTTACCTGGTCTATAAACAGCCAGACCGTCGACGAATTTTTACAGGTCTCCGATGATGAGGTGGCCTATGCCATCAGTTATGCTTTTCGGTATCTGAAACTGGTCATTGAGCCCGGTGGGGCGGTAGCACTAGCCGCTCTGCTGAGTGAAAAGCTGGATGTCACTGGGCAGACAGTGTGTATTATTTTATCCGGGGGAAATATCGACAGNAATACCTTAACCGAGTGTCTCGAAAAATACCCAACGCCGTAAACAGTTCACTACTTAAAGGTGGCAAAGTTTCGCTTTGCTTAATCCTTCAATCAATCATCAATCAACAACCATCAATTTAATTTTCCATAGCGCAGGTAATATCATGAAAAAATATAACAGTCTCTTCATTCAAATACTACTAACCGGCATTTTTCTTCTGCCTGAGATTATACTCGCCCAAGCTGCAACTGGTTGCCTGGAATCACTGGAATGTGAGTCGTCCTGGGTTAATTTGTCGACTACAGATCGCGCGGCAGTGTTTGATTTTGCCGAGGAGTATAAGGATTTTATTCATCAGGCCAGAACCGAGTTAAGCTTCGTTGCGGAAGCGGTCAGTTTCGCCGAGGCAAATGGCTTCGAAGTTTTCACCAGCGCGAATCAAATAATCCCGGGGGAAAAATTATATGAGGTCAATCGGGATCGCACCATAAGTCTGTTTGTTATTGGTCAGGAAGATCTACAAGAAGGCTTTCATGTGATCGGCGCACATATTGATTCACCACGACTGGATCTTAAGGGACGTCCTCTCTATCAGGACAGTGAGTTCGCCCTGTTTCAAACCAATTTCCATGGCGGGATAAAGTATCATCAGTGGACGAATTTACCACTGGCCCTGATGGGACGAATAGATAAAAAGGATGGAACGAGTATCAATCTTAGCATTGGGCTGGAACTGGACGAGCCGATCTTCATGATCCCAGAACTCTCACCCCACGTCGATCGCGGCAGGGGCGCGCAACGCCTGGATGATTTCATTGGCCCGGAAGATCTCGATCCGATAGTCGGCCATATCCCCGATCAGGTGGCAGGTGGTGAAGTGGTCGAACAGGTGCTGGCCTACCTGGGGCAGCAGTACGGCATCAGCCGGGCCGATCTGGTATCGGCAGAATTGGCCCTGGTGCCTGCTGCGAGGCCCAGGGATATGGGTTTTGACAGGGGTTTGATTGCCGCCTATGGGCAGGATGACAGGCTGGCTGCCTATACAGCAATACGCGCGCTTGCCGATGTTGACAATCCAGAGAAAACCACCATGGCCTATCTGGTGGACAACGAGGAGGTTGGTAATCGTAACAATACCGGCGCCCGCTCTGAGTATTTTGCCGATTTGCTGTCAAGGCTGCTCTATGCTGAGCTGGGTGCGGACTATCGGGAACCGATGTTGCGGCGCGCCATGCGCAATACCCGATTTGTTTCAGTTGATGTAAATCCTGGCATCAATCCAATGAATCCGGGTGCATGGGAAATCGGTAATGCCCCTAAACTGGGTTACGGAGTCAATATAAAATTATACGGCCAGGGTAATAATGCCAATTCAGAGTTTATCGCCTGGACCCGCCGCCTGCTCGATGACGCCGGCGTGCCCTGGCAAACCAGTACCTATAAGGTAGGCAGTGCTGGCGGTGGAACGATAGGTGGCGAGTTCTCCAGCCAGAATATTGAAGTCATCGATTTCGGTGTACCGCTGCTGTCGATTCATACCCCCTACGCTGTCAGTTCGAAAATTGATGTCTTTAATTTGTACCGGGCAGCAACAGCCTTCTATCAGTTTGAGCAGTTCGAGGATTAAGCGTGTCATTACCCGTTTTATTTTCTGATCTGGGTAACGGCATAAGCTGTATCGATACCCAATTACACCGGCCCGGCCTGGCAGCATGTTACTTGATAGAACACGAGGGTATGGCCGGGTTTATCGATACAGGTACGAACAAATCAGTGCCGATTTTGCTGGAAGTGCTAAGACGCCGGGGTTTAACTCCGGCTAGCGTCGGCTACGTGATGCCAACCCATGTGCACCTGGATCATGCAGGCGGGGCGGGTGGTTTGATGCAGCAATTTCCTAATGCCAGTCTGGTAATCCACCCCCGTGGCGCGAGACATATGATTGATCCGTCGAAACTGGAGCAGGGCTCGCTTGCCGTCTATGGGGAAGCGGCATTCAGACAAATGTTTGACAGACTTATACCCGTGGAGGCTGATCGTGTCATTGAGGCCGAGAATGGGTTTGAGCTGGATTTCAATGGCAGGCGACTGGTGTTTCTGGATACGCCGGGGCATGCACGCCATCATTTTTGCGTAGTCGATGAAATGAGCAATGGTTTGTTTACCGGCGACACATTCGGCTCGAGTTACCCGGAATTAAACGCAGGTAAAGCGCGCTTTATTTTTCCGCCAACCACCCCGATACAATTCGACCCTTCCGCCTGGATGCAGTCACTTGATCGACTCATGTCTTTGAGTCCTGAGCGGATATATCTGACACACTTTGGCATGCACGAAGGCGTGGAACCGCTGGCAAAGCTATTGCGGCAGACTATTGAGGATTACGCTGAAATCGCACTGGAATTCAAGCAGGCAGAAAATCGAGAAGAAAAAATCCATGATGCCATATTGCAGGCTGGCATCAATTATCTGTTGGATAGTCAATNCGGCTTCGATACTGAAGCTATCAAATTATCAATAGGGCGGGATATGGCACTAAATGCCCAGGGTCTCGATTACTGGCTGACTATAGACGAAGATTAGCTTTGCAGCATCGTCTGCAGTCAGCAATGCCAAATTAGTGCAGCTAGCGGCGGTGTTTTTCTTCCCATAGACAACAATGGCATTTACAGCGGGAGTGTTCGATATGCGTCGGCCCAGCCAGGTACCGCTGCCGGTTGTACTGGAACACCTTGTACCGTCTATAGAAAATGGCAGCCATCAAAAATGTGGCTATCAGTAACGCCGATATAGTCGTTGAAAAAGATAGAATCAATTGCCAGCCCATAATCAGTTCCTCCTTATTCTGTTTACGGCCAATCTACAGAAAGTCTTTAGCCGGTGAGCTTTTGCTTCCGCCAGAACTTATCGCAATCAAAAGGGCATAGCATAGATTTCTCCCTGTACACAGCTTCCATCTCGGGCTAGCATACAGTTTCGAATAATGGCTTGAAAGCCCGGTGGGGAGTGGTATTGTATGCCCGTCTGTTTAAGCCTGTTCATGGAGTATTGAATGAAGATATTGCTTGGTGTTCTCGCCCCGGTTTTAGCGCTGCTCGTTCCGGCATTGCCGGTCGCTGCACAGGATTTGCCACGGCTGTCCAATGGACGCCCCGACTTTAGTGGCATCTGGCAGGTGCTGAACGAGGCAAATTACGATCTCGAACCCCACATCGCCCGTCACTCGATGCAGATGCGGGAAGGGCCAGTGAACCCGGTGCCAGCGATCCCCACCCTGCGTCTTGGTGCAGTCGGTGCCGTACCCGGTAGCATGGGAGTCATTGTCGGCGGTGGCGAAATCCCTTACACACCGGAAGCGCGCGCACTCAAAGAAGAAAACATGGCGAACTGGATCGAACGTGATCCCGAGGTGAAGTGCTACTTGCCTGGTGTCCCACGCGCCACGTACATGCCAATGCCGTTCCAAATCGTGCAGAGCGAAAACGATTTATTTATCGCCTACCAGTACGCTGGCGCGGTGCGTGACATCTACCTGGATAACCCGGGCCCATCTCAGGTGGACTCCTGGATGGGGTGGTCGGTCGGCAACTGGGAAGGTGACACCCTGGTGGTCGATGTGACCGGACTGCATGATGGATCCTGGTTGGATCGATCGGGCAGCCATCACAGCTATCAGCTGCACGTGGTGGAGCGTTACACGATGATCAGCCCGAATCATATCGACTACGAGGCGACGATCGAAGACCCTGGTGTATTGACGGAGCCTTTTACCATCAAGATGCCGATCTATCGTCGCATCGAGGAAAACGCCCGTTTGATGGATTTTCGGTGTGTCGAGTTTGTTGAAGAACTAATGTATGGCGAGTCGCGCAGGTATCCACTGCCGCGTTAATTAAGTGAGTTTGAGGAGGTTGAAAATGCGCAATCAAATCAAGACGGTATGCCTCGGCATGCTAGCCTTCGTCAGTCTGGTGCTCGCACCGATCACGTTGGCGCAGGACGGCGGTATTCGCCGTGCACCCAGTGGTCATCCAGATCTGTCTGGTACCTACGACGTGGGGACACAGACTCCGATGCAGAGATCGACGGAACTTGGAGACAGGAAGATCCTGACCAACGACGAGGCGGCCGTAATCGCCGCGCGGGACCTGGATCGAAAAACTACTAGGCAGCAGGACAGCGACCCCAATCGCAGCGCCCCACCGCAGGGCGGCGATGGCTCGACTGGCGCCTCGGGTAATGTCGGTGGTTACAACACATTCTGGATCGATAATGGCACCGATGCATTTCAAATCGATGGCCAATATCGCACTTCGATTATTATCGATCCGCCGAACGGTCGCATGCCGCCGGTCACCGATGAAGCCCGTGCCGCTCGTCGAGCCAGATTTAGTGCTGGCGAGGGAGCCGCCCCACGGCGCGAGGGAGGTCAAAACGATGGCACAGCCTACTGGCTGAATGCCGGTCTGGATGCACCCGGGCCCTATGACAACATGGAAGATCGTTCTTTCGCAGAACGCTGCCTGTTGACCTTCGGTTCGACTTCGGGCCCGCCAATGCTGCCGACGCTCTACAACAATTACAAAAGGATTGTGCAGAGCGAAGATACCGTGCTTATCCATATCGAGATGGTGCACGAGGCCAGGATTATCAGGATGAACGCCGAGCATGACCCGGCAAATATCCGCAAATGGCTGGGTGATTCCATCGGCTGGTGGGAGGGTGATACTCTGGTGGTGGAAACCATCAACTTCACTGACATGCCGGCCTTTAGTCAAGGCTCCAGGGACATGAAGGTGACCGAGCGTTTTCGAATGGAGAGCGCGGAAAAGCTGATCTACAGTTTCACCGTGGAGGATCCAACGGTCTGGACTGCGCCGTTCACCGGTGAGTATTCCTGGCCACGCAACAATAGCAAGGTGTTCGAATATGCATGTCACGAGGCGAATTACGCGCTTGAGGGCATCATGAAGGGTGCGCGTTTGCTCGAAGCGGAATTTCGCGGCGAGGAGCCTGCAGGGGTTCCGAATCCGACTCGCTAGATGGATAGCCGTTACATAGGATAGACACTATTATCAATTTCAGGAGAAATGCCATGGGTAAGCCAACCCGTATGATATACAGAACTGCTGTAACAGCGCTCGCTATGGCTGGACTCGTCGTAGCGGCAAACGTGCCGGCAATAGCCCACCACGCCTTCAGCGCCGAGTTCGACCCAAACCGCCCGGTACTGCTGCGTGGCCCCGTGGTCAGGGTGGAGTGGGTGAACCCGCACACCTGGATCCATCTCGAAGTAACTAATGAAGACGGCAGCAAGCTGGTCTGGATGGTCGAGGGCGGCACGCCGAATACACTGTTACGGCGGGGACTTTCGCGGGAAACGATTCCGGTCGGCACGTTAATCGTCGTCGACGGCTATCAGAGCAAGGACCGCAGTGCTCGGGCTAACGGGCGTGACATTACCTTCGCAGACGGTCGCAAGTTCTTTTTGGGTTCCTCCGGTACCGGCGCGCCACAAGACGGCCGCGACCCGACTGATCGATAGTAGTCAATTCGATTCCATAACATAACGGGGTCAGGTCTTTCCTGTTAGCAATTACTTATTCTCTAGTAATTGCTAACAGGAAAGACCTGACCCCTTTTTCTCGTAAGCGCGTTGTTTTACAAAATCGTTTGCTTCAATTTTGCAAACTGGAAAGCAGGTAGGAATATGAATAAGGCATATATAAAAACAATTATTTTTAGTCTATTTCTAACAAATGGTGCCGCCAATGCGCAAAACAGCGCGGGTGAGTTATCTCTCGATACAATAGCAAGTGCAGCAATTCGGGAGGCAACCACCACAGAGGAATATCTTACGCGGTGGGTAGATGTGCTACCGGATCATCCGACTATTCCAAGCCCCCGTGACGTCCTGGGATATACCATCGGCACCCCGGGGGAACTTACTCAAGTAGGGGATATTTATCGTTACTTCGAGGAGCTGGCAGCAGCCTCTGATCGGGTAGAGATATTTCAGCTGGGGCAGAGTTTTGAACAGCGGGATATGCTGATTATTGCAATTGCCGAACCTGAGCATCTGCAGAACATCGATACCTATAAATCCTATCTTAATGAGCTGTCAGATCCGCGCGTAACTGATCGCGATGCAGCCGAGAGTATCATCGAACAGGCGCTGCCCATTTTCTGGATGACGGCAGGACTGCATTCCCCTGAACTAGGCCCGCCCGAAATGGTCATGGAACTGGCCTATCGTCTGGCGGTGGAGACTAGAGAGCCATTCGCCAGTATTCGAGACAATGTAATTACTTTGATTACCCCCGTATTCGACGTGGACGGTCGAACCCGCCAGGTGGACTGGTACAAGCGCAATATTGCAGGCCATACCGACTATTTCGATATGCCACCACGCAGTGTGCCATTCTGGGGTCACTACACCTATCACGATAACAATCGGGATGGCATCTCAATCAGTCAGCCGATTACCCAGAACTACGTCAACGGTGTTTACGAGTGGAAGCCCACTGTCAGCCTGGATCTGCATGAGTCGGTCCCCTTACTGTATGTCGCCGGTGGCACCGGGCCCTATAACGAGGGAGTGAGCCCTATCACCATCGGTGAGTGGCAACTGCTGGCTAACTATGAAATTTCCCGACTGGCGGGACTGGGGCTGGAAGGAGTTTGGACCTGGGGCTACTACACCGGTTGGTACCCAGGCTACATGCTCTGGGCTACCAATAATCACAACGGCATGGGCCGATTTTATGAGACCTTTGGCAACGGCAGTGCAGAAACCATGGAACGGGATATTGGCAATGTGCGATTCGCCGGAAAAGACGTCACCAGCAGACAATGGTATCGCGCTGCGCCACCACCGAAGAAACTTACCTGGTCCATGCGCAACAATACCAATTACATGCAAACCGGCGTGATCGCTTCGCTGGAAATGGTGGCGCAGAGCGGCAAGATGTTTCTATCCAATTACTATCAGAAGGGCGTGGATGCCCTGGAGAAGGGTACCGAGGACGCGCCCTATGCCTACCTGATTCCCCAGCAGCAGTCCGATCCCGGTTCGGCCAACTACATGGTAGCGGCTTTGGGTCGTCATGCTATTGAGATTCAGCAGGCGACAGCAACTGCTGAGTATGGTGATGTGGTAGTTAAACGGGGTGACTTACTGGTAAAACTGAATCAGCCTTACGGACCGTTGGCCAAAACGCTTTTTGAAAGCCAGGACTTCCCCAGCGATATAGACGTGCCGCCTTACGATGATGTGTCCTGGACTTTCGGTCTGATCTATGGCGTGGAAGTAACGGCTATCGATGATGAGGCAATTCTTGACCACGCGAGCAATAATTTTAGCCAGGCCGAAGAATTTCTGGCGACGAGCGATCTGCCCCAGAGCAGCGAGGTTTGGGTGATCCCAAATAATGGGCAGCGCGAATTAGGCCCGGTACGTTTTGCACTGGGGAATATTCCAGTACTTATTGCAGAGCAGGAATTCGAGGCAAACGGTGAGCAATATCCTGCTGGCAGCCTGCTGTTGGATATGAACGAACTGAACAGCAATACAGTTGGAGCAGTGCTGAGGAACAGCAACCTTGTTGTGGAAGGTTTGCAAAGCTTGCCGGATGTCGCTACCCATGAGCAGGATCTGCCAAGATTGGGTGTCTACCAGTCATGGACTTCAACGCAGAATGCGGGATGGGTGCGTTACAGCCTCGATGAGGCCAAAGTACCCTATACCCTGTTTTCCAAAGACCGGGCAAGACAGGGCGATCTGAGGGATGAATATGATGTCATCCTGATTCCCCATATGAGTGCCGGCACCAGTATTGACAGCATCATCGGTGGCATCGATCCCAAGTGGTCACCACTGCCTTATACCAACACGCCAGAAACCAGTAGTCATGGTCATATTCTGAGTTCAGAAGATATTACCGGTGGTCTAGGTTTCGCGGGTATGGCGGCTTTCGAGGAGTTTATTCGGGGTGGCGGTACGCTGGTTACCCTGGGGTCAGCAGGCGTATTGGCCACTGATTCCGGGATACTTAGAGGGATTAATAAACGCGGCGGTGGCGGCATGAATACACCAGGCTCCATTCTGACCGCCAAGATAACCGACCATAGCTCTCCGCTGGTTTATGGCTACGATGAAATTACCCATGTCTTTCGCGGTAATTCACCGATTTTTTCGGTGCCCGATTACGACCGGGAATATTCACCGCTGCAGTTCGGTGTCAAACCCTATGACGATGATGCCGGGGATAAGGACGAGCAAGCCAACGGGGAGGGCAATCCTGCTGATGAGGAAGAGGAGAATGGCGAGGCCAATCCTCCGCTGGTACTTTCAGGTGGAATCGTTCAGGGCGCGGATGTCATCGACGGTGAGCCGGCAATAGTGAGTAAATCACTGGACCAGGGACATATCGTGTTATTCAGTTGGAATCCCATGCACCGTCATATTAATCACCATGACCATGCCTTCGTCTACAATGCGATTCTTAACTGGAATGATCTGTAAACAAATGGGGTCAGGTCTTGAATCTTGACAGGTTGTAGGAACATATCTTGCCTTATGACAATTACTAACAGGAAAGACCCGACCCTTTTTTTATTCTGGCTGAAATTCAGAAATAGGCCCCGTTACTTATATCCAAACTATCGTTCTTTTCGCCTATGCATTTATATAGTAGGATTATCCGCAGTGTTTCCCGGGGTTCTTTTTGTTATCGAGTCCCTGCCATGAGCCGATTGCGTGAAGCCGTGCTTACTAATCTTTTCCTCCTCTTCGGAGTCCTGCCGGGGTTGGTGCTCGCCCAGGATTCAACAGAATCTACTGCGACCGAGGATTCAACATCGGCCACAACGGAAAACAACAGACCAATTGAACAAATCATTGTGACTGGTGATGAAGATCTGTTTGTTCTGCGGCAACGAATCAGGCTAACCGAAGAGAATATCTTTAAACTCTTCAATGCAAACAATAGTGCAGACAAATATGACATTGTCTGCAAAAAAATAGCGCCAATCGGGAGCCACATCCGCAGACGGGTATGCGAACCGAAATTTCTGACTGAAATGCGCGGTCAAAATACACGTGACTACCGCGCGGGATCTAATGTTCTCTTCGATAAGTATGACTTGCGCAGGGCGGCGGCGGCCGATATGGAAGCTTTGCAAGCTGAAATATTCGCCTTGATGGAAAATAATGAAGAATATGCTACCGAACTCGCAAGGTATGCTGAGGTAACGGAACACTATGAAACAACCAGAATACAGCAGTTAAACGACGATTAACCACCGCATTATTCACCATTCCTGTCAAAGCACTATATCATCTGGTCGGTGTATTATTCCCATTCTCTGCTTTTGACCAGCAACAGCCATTCCAGAGAGTATCACTGAAACTCTTTATGGATTCCTACGATAATCCCGAAAACGTTTCCGTGGAAACGTCTTTGACCCGGTATGATGTTTACTAATCCCAGGTCCAGGAGGGATCGGTGGCCTTAACTGCCAGACCTAAAGCTTCATACTCTCTCTCGTTCCGATCCGGCGCAAATATTGCGCCGGCACGATGACTCATCACCACGATTACCAGCTCGCGGGATGGAATGACATAAGTACTCTGATTTCCGGCACCAGCCGCGTTGTAAGCATCAGTCGGCAGAGTGGGAATGCGCATTCCCTGCCCATTTTCATCGGCGGGATTTAGCCAGAACAGGCCACCGTATACAGGTGGATCCCATGCGGGTGCGGGAGATTGTACGAAATCCACAAACTCTTCTGTGAGCAGACGCTCGTCACCCCACATACCACGATTCTGGTACAGCAAGCCCAGGCGTGCCCAGTCTCGCGCTGTACCATAGTTGTAACCGGTGAGGATGAAGTTGCCATAGATATCGGTCTCGGCAATAAAACGACGAATACCGATCTTGTCGAATAGCTCGCGCTGTGGCCATGTGAGATAGGGCGCTTTAAGCTCATTCTCGACAATGCGACGCACCACGTATCCAAGCATCCAGGGATCGGAATTACGGTAGCGACCGACGGTGTTTGGCGGATACTCAGCGTCACGGCTGGCAGATAAATGGAAGATATCAATCGGCGCCGTGTAGCCAAGTTGGTGGTCCTGCTGCCCGGGAATATAGGAAGCAGCCATCTGCTCCTCCGTGGCTCCCCCGCCACTGAACCGCAGACCGCTGGACATGCGTAGCAGATCGGCGATGCGTATCGCGGCACGGGGATCGTTCTCGGTAAGTTGCCACTCAGGCACCGGGGTAGGATCCCAGATTCCGAGATGGCCCATCTGGATTAGCCTGCCGATGAGCGTCGCCGTCATACTCTTGCCCATGGACCAGCTCTCAAGTTGCATGTGCATATGGGCGTCGGTGCCGTATGCTTCCTTCACGATGCGTCCACGGTGTAGCACGAGAAATGCGGCACGCCGATCTTTTTCATTGGCGAAAAAGGTCTCGGCAGCCTAGTCGAGCAGATTGACATCGATATTATCTGGAATTGCTGTATTCGGTAGACGATCACCCATCGGCCAGGGCACCGACGATGCCTCGGGCAGCGAACTTACCACTGACCGGGGAGTAAACAAGGGTTGGACGGTTTCCGGGCGCAGAATAACGCAACCCTGATCGCCGAAGTGGCGGGCACGTGCGGTTACCCCGGCTTGGGTCGCTGTGACAATGCGACGCTCGCTATCAACAGTAAACGTCAGCTCTCCACTGTTATGCAGCTCCACCAGTCCAGCGCCGAGCAGGACGCTATTCTCGAGCGCTTCCGCCGGTTCTCGCTCCGATACCCAGATTGCCGAGCAATAGCGTTTTGCGGGGCCGTTCAGTGCAAGATAAGCGGTGGCAACTTCAGTTGAGTCTGCTGTCTGTCCCTGACTGGACAAGCTGACCAGGCAGGAGAGAGTGATGAGGAAAACCTTGTTAATAATTCGCGTCATGTTGAACTCCTGAAAAGTTACCTACACGCAACATCGTATGGCTTGAACAGTGGCTCATTCCATGCCGAATTTGCTATTGGTAACAAAGACACCGCTAATTCCTGTATTTGCTTACTCTGAAGAATTTGGAGTAACTCTCAGAATCAGCGTATTCCGGATAGACAGAAATCCCACGCAAACCAAGCTAACGCGTCAAGCTGGCGTAGGCACGACTAATCAAACGATTCGGGTTCCCTTTTGCAGCCACAGGAGTGCCGTGTCAGCGCCATCTAGCGATCGAAAGGAGCAACCTGCTGGCACTGCTTAGGCAGCGCATCAGGTTTCAAAATCGCCTATCTCTGAAGGTTCCGTGCGGACTGGGTTTAACCCCTACTAAAAAGAAGCGAAATACCAGGCCAAAACCCAAGCTGCTACAAACACGCTTGCTCCGACAATCATCATTAAGCTTATCTTATCTTGGCCTTCCATAATCTACTCTCCTGTAATAAATATTGACCATTGCACACTATTTGTTGAGGTTCTTGCCAAAATATTTGCGCTGGAGAGCAAAAGACCTCCACCCATCATTCGGCACAGTTCCACCATGTGAGTATAAGTAGAATAAAAGTTATCTCCATCTAAGTCTAGGCCTTCCTTGGCCTGAAATATGAATTAAAGGGGACTGAGGGATTAATTTTTGTACAGACAACATGATTGTTTAATTTTGGAATACTCCCGGTTGACCCCATTGACTTCCCGAGCATTAGCTTCCTTATTTGGCCAAAGAGTTTAGCATAGATCCCCACGGGAGTGCCGGCAAACGTTTCCGCGGAAACGTCTTTTTTGTCTTTGACTTCATTAGCCATTGATGCTGGTATCGAAAATTGACCCAGTAATTGCATTGCACTTTGATCCGCCAGGTAGGGAGCCAACCCTCGTAATAACTATCATATAGCAGGTCAATAATTTGCTGCAAAAATTGCCAGATTCTGGGGCACTTCTGTGAACTACGTTTGAAACGGTATATACGAAAAACCCCGCTAGTGCGGGGTTTTGTGGGTACTTTTTACTTTTGGACAACTGAAGACTAGAAATTGGTGGAGCTATGCGGGATCGAACCGCAGACCTCCTGGATGCAAACCAGGCGCTCTCCCAGCTGAGCTATAGCCCCATCTCTGTCTGTT
>PBTO01000013.1 GCA_002726595.1 Gammaproteobacteria bacterium
CACACCGATGTGGATAAACTTTTTCTGAATGATGTATTCGCCAGATGAGTGAAGGGAGACGTTGAACTGGGGGTATTCCTGTAATGCTTTAGCGCAGGCTTTCAACAAAAATGGTAAGAAAGTTAACTTGACCCCTCTGCGCTCAGCCTCTGGCTTGAGCTCGGATCTGAATTTTTCCAAATCGCTTACATCGGCCTTGTTAAACTGAGCAACGTGGGGCACATTTGACCAATTGCGATGCATATTGGCTCCGATGAGCTTATGCAGCTTGCTCAATGGTACCTTCTCGATCTCACCAAACTGGCTAAAATCAACATCTGGAATAGTGGAAACACTACCTACCTGCTGACCAGCCGATGCACTAATGCGGCTTTTTACGAAGTCATGAATATCCTCCTTCAATACCCTCGATTTTGTTCCTGTACCCATCACAAGCGTCAGGTCCACACCAAGTTCGCGCGCCAACTTGCGTACTGCCGGACCTGCGTAGACACGGCTGCTTTCATCGTTTAGCTGGGTTGCTGGATAGCGGCTTGGGACCACCTCAGTCGGCGCTGATTCCACCGGGGTCTCCGGTGGTAACTGCACTGGTACCACTGCCAAGCTAACATCTGTCTGCACAGCCGGCTGCCCTGTTGCTTCCTCGCCTTGTGCTTCTTTGCCTTGTGCTGATCCGCTTGCGGTGTTGGCAGCATCTTTGCCATTGGTTTGAGGACTTACGGTTTCGGACTCCACTTCCAGGCTCAGCATCGCACTGCCAGAGCTCACCTGATCGCCAAGATTTACGGCTATACTTTTTACAATACCGGCCATGGGGGCGGGTATTTCCATTGCCGCCTTATCACTTTCCAGTACCAACAGGGAATCATTCTCTGCGACAGACTGTCCAACGGAAACCAGAAGCTCAATGACTTCAACTTCACTGGCATCACCAAAGTCCGGAACCTTTATATTTTCTACTGACAATCTTCGACTCCCGAATAATCCTCTGCCCTCACCTCAGGGCAACACCTATTGCGTAATGGGGTTAACCTTGTCTTTTTTGATACCGTTCTGCGTCATAAAGTCGGTGATCTGCTTGCTGGAAATGAGTTTACCAGACTTCAATTCGGTTAAAGCTGCCAGAACCACAAACTTGCTGTCAACCTCGAAAAAATGTCGCAGCTTTTCCCGACTATCACTACGACCAAATCCATCAGTACCCAGTACCCGATAGGCTGCTGGCACATACGCCCTGACCTGATTTGCATAAGACTTCATGTAATCAGTTGCCGCGATGACTGGACCCTGCTGAGTGGACAGGGCCTGGGTTACAAAAGGTAATCTTTGTTTCCTGGCAGGATTGAGCATATTTTCTCGAGTGACGGCAAGCGCCTCCTTGCGTAACTCATTAAAGCTGGTAACGCTCCAAACATCTACCAATACATTATAGTCCACACGCAATACTGCCGCTGCCTTTCTCACTTCTCTTAAGATAGTGCCGCTTCCCAGAAGTCTGACTCTCACCTCTTTTTTGGTTTTGGTTTTGTATTCCTCGCTAGCTCCATCTTCCAATAGATACATACCTTTAATGATGTCTGCTTCACATTTAGCTGGCATTTCTGGCTGGATGTAATTCTCATTCATGGTGGTAATGTAGTAGAATACGGACTCCATTTTCTCATACATACGGCGTAAACCGTCTTGAACGATGATGGCCAATTCGTAGGCAAAGGCGGGATCGTAACTCACACAATTGGGAATAGTGGAGGCCAGAACGTGGCTGTGCCCGTCCTGGTGCTGCAGACCCTCACCGTTGAGCGTAGTTCTGCCTGCAGTTGCACCAATAAGAAACCCTCTTGCCCGGGAATCTCCAGCGGCCCAACTCAGATCACCAACGCGCTGGAAGCCAAACATTGAATACCCAATATAAAAGGGGATTAATGGGTAGTTATTGACACTGTAGGATGTGGCTGCAGCGAGCCAGGCAGAGAAGGCACCGGGTTCGGAGATCCCTTCTTCCAGCATCTGACCTTTCTTGTCTTCCTTGTAATACATAAGCTGATTGGAGTCGGCCGGATCATATAACTGACCTACGGAGGAATAGATACCCAACTGCCGAAACATGCCCTCCATCCCAAAGGTCCTGGCTTCATCCGGCACGATGGGTACCAGCCTATGGCCTATTTCCTTGTCCTTGCACAAGGTAGAAAGCATGCGTACAAATGCCATGGTGGTGGATAGCTCCCGCTCACCACTGCCCTGCAGCGTTGCTTTGAAGGCATCTATAGAAGCAACCGGCAAGGCATAAGATTGACGTCGTCTTTGTGGTACCGGACCGCCAAGAGACTCTCGCTGTTGCCGCATATACTTGCGCTCGAGGCTGTTTTCCGGCGGCCGGTAATAGGGGACCTCAGCCAATTTTTCATCCTTGATGGGAATGCCGAACCGGTCTCGAAAGCGCCTGAGACTTTTCCCGTCCAGCTTTTTAACCGAATGAGTGGCATTCTGTGCTTCTGCCCCGGAACCGAAGGCGTAGCCCTTTACGGTCTTGGCTAGTATCACCGTAGGTTTGCCATTCGGTTTTGTCGCCTTAGCATAGGCGGCATAAACCTTGTGAGGATCGTGCCCACCCCGATTCAACGCCATAATATCGCCATCAGACAAATGCTCTACCATCTTTAACAATTCGGGACTCTTGCCGAAGAAGTGCTCTCTGGTATAGGCCCCACCCCGAGTCCAGTAATTCTGGTAGTCACCATCTACAGCTTCGTCCATGCGCTCCTGCAAAATTCCATCCTTGTCTGCCTGAAATAACGGATCCCAAAGTCTACCCCAAACGACCTTAATCACATTCCATCCAGCACCGCGGAACACGCCTTCCAGCTCCTGAATAATTTTGCCGTTACCGCGCACCGGTCCGTCCAGTCTTTGCAGATTGCAATTGATAACGAAGATGAGATTATCCAGTTGCTCTCTTCCTGCCTTCGCTATTGCACCGAGTGATTCGGGTTCATCGGTTTCCCCATCTCCTAAAAATGCCCAGATCTTCCGCTCGCCGCTGTCAATTAAATCCCGACTGCTCAGATACTTCATGACGTGAGCCTGGTAGATCGCCTGGATGGGGCCTAATCCCATGGAGACGGTCGGAAACTGCCAATAATCCGGCATTAGCCAAGGATGGGGGTACGAGGACAAGCCGCCGCCATCAACTTCCTGACGAAATTTGTCCAGCTGTTCTTCCTCTATTCGGCCCTCCAGATAGGAACGTGCATAGATTCCCGGCGCCGAGTGCCCCTGGAAGTAAATCAAGTCCCCTTCACTCTCCTCACTGGGACCTCTAAAAAAATAATTGAAGCCCACGTCATAAAGTGTTGCTGCAGATGAAAATGTTGAGATGTGTCCGCCGATGCTTGAGTTCTTCACATTGGCGCGCATCACCATGGCCAAAGCATTCCAGCGGATAATTCCTCTAATCTGACGCTCCATAAACACATCCCCAGGCATGCGTTCTTCGTTCTGGGGAGCTATGGTATTTTTATAGGGTGTATTAACAGATGTGTAGGCTGTATGTAGCCCGGTGCGGGATGCTTTTGCCGCCATGCGTTCAAGCAGGTAGTTAGCACGCTCTATGCCTTCTGCATCAATAACGGAGCGGAGAGCATCCAGCCATTCCCTGGTTTCCTCGGGATTATTATCCTGTTTCTGCTTACCCATGTGCTCGCTTCTCTCGCAAATTCAGACCGCGATGACGGACTTACCAGCATGTAAATATTTTACATGAAATGCCAATATTAGCGTAAATAGGCTATTTTTTCTATTTTACCTTATCTATTATGTAGTAATACTACATTAACTTTCCCCGGGAAAAGCCATTGGCTACTTTAATTTCCCCGCTTTTTCAATCAGCTATGCGCACAACAAGCTCCGGTTAAACGTCACTGCTGCCCATTTGAAGCCATGTCAATACACTATCTTTTACACAACCGCCTTCGCTTGAGGCGACCTGCATAAGAAAGAACGGCGACACCTTCCTAATTTTGCAAGCTGAATATCGTAATCAGGGCAAGAATAATGAGCCAGATCATCTGGCTTCGCTCGAGCAGGCCCTGCAGTGCTTCAATTTCAACGGTAACTTGCTCACGCAACGTTGCTGTATTGTCCTCTTCCTCGAAGTGTTGATCACTACCAGTCAGTGCGCCCGTGGCAAAACCCAACAGTATTTCACCAGAATCCGAGTCGAGACCGAAACGCCAGAAAGAAGCCTGTAGCCGATCGAAACAGCTAACAAAATTGACAGCGAGTGAAAATGTCAAACCCAGCAATCTGATCGGCACCCATTCAAGTACATTAATAACCCAGCTAATCAGATTAACTGACAGCTCCGCCTGAATCTCACCGTGACTGTCTCTGAGTTGGTAACTGACATAATTGAATAAAACACCCAGAGGACCAGTCAGCAAGTACCAGAAGAACATCACAAACGATTTCTCCAGATAACGGCTAATAAATTTGTTGCTGAAATAATTTTTTAGTGAGCACTCATCCTTTACATCAACAGAATCTGGCATGCCCAGCGCCTGTTGCATGTAAGCAGAACAAGAATCCAGGTCCCCTGTATGCCAGGTCTCCAAAAAATCGGATACTAATTTCCCAGGCTGGGTTCGATCAAGCGCAATCAACAGAACCACTATGTGGAGCAGCATGGTCGGCAAACCAAATAAGCGATTATCGATCAGCACAAGCAAACCGACTAATACCAAAAGTGGTATGGCATAAATCAGAATCAGACTAATCCACCGGGCGTTGCCTGAATTCGATGAGAATCCTGCCACCTGCTCTTCCATCCGACAACGAAATCTGAAGAACCAGCTGTCATCGAATCTAGCGAAATCTTTCAACCACGTATAGTTGACTATCAGACAAATCAAAATGACTAGATAATTAAAAGAAATTTCACCCACCTGTTCACCTGTAGCTCTTTAAGTCTATAACAAAATATAATTCAAGCCGTTTACCAATCACCGAGACCTGCCTTATATCGCTCCCAATCGAAACAGGGCCCCGGGTCTGTTTTTCTCGATGGTGCAATATCACTATGCCCGGTAATTCTATCCGGATTCAAACACGGATACTCCTTAAGAAGTAATTTAGTGACAGCAATCAGTGAGGCGTATTGCTCCTCACTAAATGGAGTTGAGTCGGTGCCTTCCAGTTCAATACCGATGGAATAATCATTACAATTCTGCTTGCCACAGTAACTGGATTCTCCAGCATGCCAGGCTTTCCTGTCTAAAGGAACATACTGTGTGATTTGTCCCAGTCTATCAATTAGTAGGTGAGCGGAAACCCGCAGTTCTGCAATTTCTTCAAAAAACGGATGCGACTTTATATCCAGTTTGTTACCGAACAAGTCATCAATGCAGCCGGTACCATATTCACCCGATGGTAAGCTGATACTATGAATCACCAAAAGATCAATTTCCGTTGTATCAGGTCTGGCGCTCTGATTAGGAGAATGGAGCTGTTGGGCCATAAGCAATTTATGATTTTGGATCGCAGGCATTACTTCGGAAACAAACAGGGCTAAACTAGTAATAGTAACATAGATGTAAAAACCGAGGGGTCAATTGCAGCCGTTCACATCACTGTCATAATTTGTCTCAAGCGTGTGTTCTTTGCTGAGACGGGTGTTTCCCTGAACCAGACGAGCTATTAAATCCAGGTTGAATAGGACATAATCGAAAAGACCTGCCGTGTGTGGGACATTGCAGACAACTGAAATTCCCGGGCACGGCTCAACATTAACCTTAAACTAAGCCTCTGTTTTCCTGTTCTATGAATAAAATATTGCCTCCGATTGACATTCCAGAAGTAGTTAATCGTGCCCTCACCGAGGACATAGGATCGGGTGATATCACTGCCGAGTTAATACCAGTGCAGACGACTATTGAAGCTGGAATTATTAGCCGTGAAGATGCCATTTTGTGTGGGACTCCATGGGTAGAGCAAGTATTTCAGCAACTCGATCCCGAAACAAGTATTGACTGGCACGCCAAAGAAGGTGAGTTTATCAACGCAGATCGTGTGCTGCTCTCAGTTCGGGGCAAAGCCCGCCCGATACTAAGCGGTGAAAGATGCGCACTGAATTTCCTGCAATTACTGTCAGGGCTTGCAACCCGAAGTCACTTTCTGGCAGGCCTTGTTGCCCACACTGAGGTGCAGTTACTCGATACACGCAAGACTCTGCCAGGACTCCGCTCTGCCCAGAAATATGCAGTGGCCATAGGTGGATGTTCTAACCACCGCAGCGGTCTTTATGATGCCTTCCTGATCAAGGAAAACCATATTAACGCCTTTGGCTCGGTATCAGCTGCTATTGGAAAGGCGCGGGAACTCTATCCTGACAAGGTCGTCGAAGTGGAAGTTGAAGATCTTAGTCAGCTAGATCAAGCGTTACAATACGGCGCTGATGCCATCATGTTAGATAACTTCACACTTGATGAGCTTGTCGAAGCTGTGAGAGTCAACAAGAGGCAGGCAAAACTGGAGGCTTCTGGCGGAATAGATGAAAACACACTGGTCAAAGTCGCCGAAACTGGCGTAGACTACATCTCTATTGGTGCATTAACGAAGAACTGTGTGGCAATAGATTTATCCCTATTAATTACTCGCGGATCAGCCTGTTAAACCGCGAGAATCCAAGCGAGATGCGTATAGCGGGAGGGAACATGAATAAATCGACCTGGTTTGCACTCACTACTGGATGTGGCCTGTTCCTTGTCTCCCTGCTGGCATTGGGACATGCTGGCAGTGTGGACTTGAATGGTGGTCACTATTTTCTTAATTCCTACCACTGCCATATGGCCACTTGTGAAATGCCTGACCTCGATCGCTTTGGAAGAAGAGATGGTCTGTTCACTAATCGGCGGGAACGGGAAAAATTCTTTAATGAAGACGATTGGTCCTATGAAGAAGACGCTGATGGGGATTGCCAGTCCACACGGCAGGAAATGCTCATACTGACAAGCCGAATTGAGGTGAGCTACACCAATCCACGTAATTGTGTGGTCCGCATTGGGGAATGGCTGGACGAGTACACAGGCAAGCTCTTTAAGGTTGCCACGCAGATCGATCTGGACCACGTTATTCCCCTGATGTACGCCCATACCCACGGCGGAGACCTATGGACCCAAGGTAAGAAATTACAGTTTGCCAACGACCCTATCAATTTAGTGCTGATCGAGAAACGCGAAATTCGCCGCAAAGGGGATCGGGGTCCTGATCAGTATCTGCCCCGTGAGGAGTACAAGTGTTCCTATGTCCGGCTATGGAACGCCATTGCCGAGAAATACGATATCGATATTGAAAGCCGCGACAGAATCGAGATAGCGAGAACATTACGCGACTGCCCGGAGCAGTAGGATTGCAGTTTCTGTAGAGATCAGCAACTGCAACTGGTGGATTAGGCTTGCAGTGTTGCCTATTTTCTATCCCGGCGACTAATCCAGGGTTTAAAGAGGGACAATATTAATCTGGTCCATCCCGTTATCTGGGTCCAGCTTCGTATCACCTGTCGGGAATCCGATTTCGGACAGAATATAAGCAATCACGTCTGTATACTCATTGAGACCCAGTGAACCGGGGTTATCTGCTGGCATCGTGCCCAAAACGGTTTCCCAAAGATAAATCAGGGGCTGACGATTGAATGACTTGAGCGAATCTTCATAAAACTTCATGTTATGACAGGCCTTGCAGGTGCCGTCATAAACCAATTGGCCAGCTTCAACCTGTGCTTCGGTAAATACACCATCCGCTACAGTCTTCTGCTGTGCTGCAGCGCTCATAGATATCACTAAACCCAATGACGCCGCTGTTATTCCTGTCAGTGATCTTAACAAATATTTCATCTATCATTCCTCCGTTGGGCTGGATTGCATTCCCTATATCAATGCTATTCAGGCAGCTGACAATTGCTTCAATTAGATATTATTTACCCTATTTTCAAACCGGCGTAAACATAAACTACATCAGCCGCTTTATCAAGTCACCTCGATGTTTTTCTCGGCTCGTCGAAACAAATTGTTTTGTTCTCTGTTTCAGCTATATCTAGAATAGTGCAGGAAATCTGAATACTTGCTGAATGCCTGCCCCCGAGCTGTAACCTGTGCAGCACCAATGCGATACTGCGTGCGCCAATCCTCTGGATGAGCAATTAAAACTGACAGAAATTGTCACTTAATTCCAAATCCGGTTAGTTTAATCTCCATAGTTTGCTGCAATATTATTCCTACAAATTTTTATTTATCTAGTATTATTAATTAGTTATGTCATATACGGAAAAGTTGGCACGTTCCGTGAGTATAGTGACAGCAACCGCTGGAAAATTTTGCGGAACGAATTCACCAAGCTAACTGCTTTACTACTACTGGAGATAGACAAATGAGAAAGCAAATTCAAAAAGGTTTTACACTGATCGAGTTAATGATCGTTGTGGCGATCATCGGTATTCTGGCTGCTATAGCACTGCCAGCCTATCAAAACTACTCTAACCGTGCATCATTCTCCGAATTAGTCCTTGCTGCAACTCCACTTAAGACTGCCGTCGAACTGGCTATTCAAACCAGAAACCCTGCTAACCTTATGGCTCTTGACGGTGGCGTTCTGGGTATTCCGGCCAATATTGTGGTTGGGGCTGCTGTCCATGGTGCCAACGTAACCGATGGGTTAATCACCATGGCCTGGCAAGCGGATGGCACTACGCTTGCTGCCACCACTTACACGCTGTTAGCTGGCGGCATTGTTCCTCCTGTACAGTGGACTGCAGCTGGAACTTGTGTGGCCGCCGGTTTTTGCTAAAAACGGTTAGTTGGCAAAATGGATTGGCAGCAACGATTGTTGCTGCCAATTTTCCTTTTCAACAGATTTCCCAGCCCCTACTTGCAAAAGAACTACCCTTTTAACTACAAAATAAGCTGATCTGTTACTAACTCTTGATTGACAAACTGGATAGTGTGGGTATAGGACTGGATTAAATTAGTTCTTTGGCCACTAGCATCAATAAATGACTACTGAATCGCCCCGGGTTTCCCGGAGACTCTTTTGTGCGAGTCATGCCGCCTCGGTTGACTCTTCCAGTTACTGATAATACATCAGCTCGTATTCAGCCGGTGGAATATTTCCAATCGACTCCAGAATGCGACGGTTGTTAAACCAGCCCACCCAATCCAATGTGGCGTACTCGACTTCATCAGTGTTTTTCCAGGACCCGCGCTGCCGGATTACTTCAGTTTTGTATAGGCCATTAATCGTTTCGGCTAGTGCGTTGTCATAAGAGTCACCCACACTGCCAACAGATGAATCGATGCCTGCCTCAGCCAGCTTCTCGGTATAGCAAATCGACAGATATCAGCTACCCAACGCTGATTGGGGAGTGTGGCGACAAATTACCGGTTTACCAGATCGGCCGGGCGTTCCTGTGAGTTATTAGCGGTCGTTGTGCGGCATTTTGCTCCCCGCCTGACTCCCTCAATACCAGGGTGCTTCATCAGGCGTTCTACTGTACATCTGGCTACTTCAATCTCTTCACGTTTTAGCTGACGCCAGACCTTTTTAGCTCCGTAAACCTGCATGCTCTCGTCCCAAACTCGCTGAATCTCGATCTCCAGACGGGAATCTCGCTTTACGCGGTCGCAGCAGCGTTCAGGATCAGCCGCTTGTGCCTTCTGTTCATAATAAGTTGATGGGGCGATCGGCAATTGTCTGCAGATCGACTCGACCCCATAATCTACCCGGTGTTCGTCAATGAACGACACCATCACTTCGGTTAGCGGTCGAGCTCCGCCCGGGCGAAAAAAGCTGAGGCTTTGCGCAGAATCTCGTTTGCTCGTTTAAGCTCGCGATTCTCGCGTTCAAGCTCTATTAGCCGCTCTCGGTCCGAACTACTGGTGCCGCCAAGCGTGCCTGCTATCGATTGAATTGCTGTCCATTACGATGGGTACTGACCCTGCTGATCAAATAACAATCGCACTGCGCGTTCACGTTCTGCCAGGGTATATCTTCTGTGTTTGCTCATTACTCCATCCTCTCAAGAAATGGAGTCTCCGATAAACCCGGGGCGATTCATACCATGCCATGAGTAAAATGAAGCGACAAGGTTTTACGCTGATCAAACTGATGATAGTCACCGCTATTATAGGTATCTTAGTATCTGTTGCGCTCCCTGCCTACGACCTCTATCGCAATCGATCCAGATTTGCCGAAGCAATTCTTGCCATCGGCCAGCATCGTGCAACAATTATTGTGCAGGCTCACTCCGACAGATTTATCGGCGGTCTTACTGATGTAGACTCAGGTTCCAATGGCATACCGCCGGTACAAACTCAGACAGCCACTATTTACGTTATTGTTGTTACCGATGGTGTAATCACCATCACCTGGATGGCAGATGGCACAGATTTGGCAGGTACTACCTATACCCTGGTGGCTCAGGGCGTTACCCCGCCAATTCAATGGGTTAGTGGCGGATCCTGTAAAAACGGCGGTTATTGCTAGCCGGACATTTCAGTCAGTTTCTTCTTCCCGTATATACTGATTATCATAAAATCTGGTGAGCTGATTTTCTCGCGGATCAAAACAGACGTAACCACTGATGCGGGTAGAGATAAACTTGGTGAGCACGCAATCTTCATCAAGCCGCGCTAACAATTCTTCGGTGACAGTTGACCTCACTGCATCCTCTCTACGAAAAATACTTAAGATATCATAATCATCGGTGGGCATCGGCTTGAATAACTCTGTCTGAACAAACAGTGGATCGTCAATAAACTGGCTTCGTATATACAGGATCTCAGCACTGACTTCATCTTCAGGCAATTCAACGTAGATCATCTTGGGCGAAGATCCGGGATAGTCGTCGATAAACGTGATGTCTCTCTCATATAGCTCAAATTCCTGCGCTGCTAGGGCATATATGGTGTCGTAAGCCAGTATCAGGGCTAATGGCCGCTCACCATAGACAATCCAGGTTCCGGCTAGCAGGCAGAGAATCTGAAACGTAGCTATACAACTCAAGTCAAATTTTAGGCTCGGTTTCCCGGTCTTAAATACGATGAGTGTTAACAACGGACCTAAAACCAGATCCACTCCGATTATGATGCGTAATCCATTCCAGCCACCATCGACCCCAAACAGGATGCCGGGATACCAGATGAATACAATTATAGCCAACAGGACTAAAAAAACTGCCAAACTAATACAAAAGTGAATGGCAAAGGCTTTCCACCGACTCATTTCTCTACTCCACATTCCTCGCGATTATCTATAATTAGAGAGTTCACAGAGTCACTATTTTACAACTATAACTAGCAGGCATTCACCATATCTTCAGCTATAGGTGGTTTGGCCAGACGCTTGGTCTCCGACAATTTAATTAATGAGTCTCAAGCCAGTAAGGCAATCAGTTTAGCGGCAAAAGAGAGCATACCTCTTGTGACCCACCTCGTGGCAAATAATCTGCTGGATAGCCGGTCCATCACCGTTGCTGCCTCCGAAGAGTTTGGACTGCCCTTGCTGGATCTGGAGGCCTTCGATCAGAATTATTGCCCCGCCAACCTGATCGATCCCAAACTAATCAGGAAACACAACCTGCTGCCGCTGTTTCGAAGGGCAAACTGTCTTTACCTCGCAGCCTCCGATCCAGCAAATATAACCGCATTCGATGAGATAAGGTTTCATACCGGTATTAACAACGATGTGATCGTAGTTAAGGAAAATCTACTGGCAAGTGCGATTAACCAGTTTCTCCAAAAACATAAGACTGCCGCAGCCAGCATTGAGCATCTCGGTATTAGTGACATGGATCCGCTGGATATCGAAATAGTCATTGATGACGAGCCAGAAGATGTGTCAAGTACAGCAGATGAGACGCCGATCGTCCGCTTCGTTAACAAGCTGTTATTGGAGGCTATCCACAAAGCCGCATCAGACATCCGTGTTGAGCCCTATGAGAAAGCCTGCCGGGTTCGCTATCGGATCGATGGCATCGTGCAGGAAGTAACTCGCCCACCAATCAAACTTGCTGGTCGAATCAGCTCCAGGATCAAAGTCATGGCCCAAATGGATATTTCCGAACGGCACGTACCGCAAGATGGCCGCATCAAGATGAAAATATCGGGGCCCGGGCAATTGACTTCCGCGTAAATACCCTGCCCACACCGTGGGGAGAAAAAATCGTTCCGAGATTCCTGGATCCATCTGCTACCCGACTTGGCATCGATGCTCTGGGGTATGAAACGGTACAAAAACGGCAATACCTCACAGCTTTGCACCAATCCCAGGGTCTCATATTGGTAACCGGACCAACTGGCAGTGGCAAGACTGTTTCACTCTACACCGGCATGGATATTCTCAATACGCCGGAACGTAACATTTTGACGGCAGAAGACCCCATCGAGATCGATCTGGAGGGCATCAATCAGGTTGCTATCAACGACAATATCGGGCTGGATTTTGCTACCGCCCTGCGGGTTTTTTTGCGTCAGGACCCAGGCGTTATCCTGGTTGGTGAGATCAGGGATGGAGAAATCGCCATACGGGCTGCTCAAACCGGCCACATGATCTTATCGACCCTGCACACCAACAGTGCAACTGAGACCCTCACCAGGCTGCAGAATTTGGGTGTCTCTGCATTCAACCTTGCTACATCGGTGAGCCTGATAATCGCTCAAAGACTGGTGCGAAAACTTTGTTCTGCATGTAAAGAAAGCGTAGAAATACCCGAAAAAGTATTAATGGCTGAGGGATTTAATAAAGACTCTCTAGCCCACCTGGAAATTTACCGGGCTGTTGGTTGCAATGTCTGTAAGGAGGGTTACAAAGGTAGAATCGGAATATATGAAGTAGTTCCTATTACCGAAACTCTGTCCTGTATTATCATGGATGGTGCTAACTCGATACAATTAGCCAAAACTTTGCAAGGGGAAGGGATTAACAATCTCCGGCAATCGGCCCTGTTGAAGGTCGCCCAGGGACTGACAAGCCTGGATGAAGTCAATAGAATTACCTGAATACTTATGATTATCAAAATGTTATCATTGCCCCCAGTCACAGCCAATATAATGTTATTCACAACCGAGCTAAACCAGGATTAACGAGTAAGGTTAATCCACAACACTAAAGCGAGGTGAACAATGGCCACTGAAGCCGCCCAAACGATCTATCTCTGGCAAGGAACCGACAAGTCCGGAAATAAAACCAAAGGTGAGGTTCCCGGTGCCAGCCAGGCCCTGGTTAAGGCCCAGCTAAGAAAACAGGGTATCAACCCTACCCGCGTTAGACGCAAGCCCAAAAATCTGTTCGGCCCCAAAAAGCAAAAGATTAAACCCGGCGATATTGCCGTTTTTACTCGCCAGTTAGCCACGATGATGAAATCGGGTATACCGCTGGTACAGTCATTCGAAATTGTTGGTGAAAGTCTCGAGAACCCCTCGATGGGACAACTGGTCTTGTCGATTCGGGATGATGTCGCTGCCGGCAACAATTTTGCCGACTGTATTCGTAAACATCCGCGCTATTTTGATGACCTGTTTTGCAACCTGGTGGATGCGGGTGAGCAATCCGGCGCACTGGAAACCATGCTGGACCGCCTGGCGACCTATAAGGAAAAATCTGAGGCTTTGAAAGCAAAAATCAAAAAAGCGATGAATTATCCAATTGGTGTGGTAGCGGTTGCCATCGTTGTAACCGGAATTCTGTTAGTTAAAGTCGTGCCCCAGTTTGCAGTAACTTTTTCGAGTTTTGGTGCCGAACTGCCGGCCTTCACCCTGATAGTGCTGAATCTATCCGATGTTGCCATCGCCCACTGGTGGAAAGCAATCATCGGAGGATTTATTGCCAGTATTATTTTTCGGGAGGCCAAACTGAGATCCCCGGCATTTGCAGATTTGATAGACAGAATAAGCCTGAAGCTGCCCATAGTGGGACCGATCCTGAATTCATCCTGTTATGCAAGGTTCACCCGAACTCTTTCCACCACCTTCTCGGCCGGCGTTCCATTAGTTGATGCACTGGATTCCGTGGCTGGAGCAACGGGTAACATTGTGTATTCCACTGCAACCAAGAAAATTCGAGACGATGTTACAACAGGGCAGCAACTGAATTCTGCGATTAAGAATACCACCTTGTTCCCGGTGATGATCACACAAATGGTGAGCATCGGCGAAGAGTCGGGTGCGTTGGATTCCATGCTGGATAAGTGTGCAGTTTTCTACGAGGCGGAAGTGGATAATGCCGTTGATGGCCTGACTGCACTGATGGAGCCAATGATCATGGCTGTACTGGGCATCCTGGTAGGCGGCTTGATGATCGCCATGTACCTGCCTATCTTCCAACTCGGCGCAGTAATGTAATTACTGCATGGCCATAATTGATCTACTTGAAGCAAACCAGGCCTTGCTGATCACGCTCTGCGCTGTACTCGGTTTGCTCGTGGGCAGTTTTCTTAATGTCGTGGCGTATCGATTACCGGTCATGTTGCAACGAGAGTGGAAGGCGCAGTGCTGTGAATACCTTGACCTGGAAAACACCACACCGGATAGCAATGAATCCTCAGCCAAATTCGCAACGTTTAATTTACTGAGGCCGAACTCCCATTGTCCCAATTGTAATCACGAGATAAGATCCTGGGAGAATATTCCCGTGATCAGCTATCTGTTTCTCAACCGCAAATGTTCAAACTGTAAAGTCAGCATTTCCCTGCGTTATCCATCTGTTGAAATCACGTGTGGTCTCATGTCAGCCCTGGTGGCGGCACAATTTGGTGCCACTTGGCTAACCCTGGCATTGCTATTCCTCGCCTGGTCTCTGCTGGTATTGACACTGATTGATTTTGACCACCAGCTGCTGCCAGACAATATAACGCTTCCCCTGCTCTGGTTGGGCCTGCTGGTCAATACCCTTGATCTGGGATTTGGAGTAAGCATGAGGGATGCTGTGATCGGTGCCATGGCTGGTTATCTATCCCTCTGGTCGGTTTACTGGCTGTTCAAACTGGCCACAGGAAAGGAAGGTATGGGCTATGGTGATTTCAAGCTGTTGGCAGCACTGGGTGCCTGGATGGGGTGGCAAAGCCTGCTACCAATCATAATTCTCTCTTCATTCGTCGGGGCAGCATTTGGCCTAGTTATGATTGTTGCGATGGGCCGGGACCGCTCGATCCCGATGTCATTTGGTCCTTTTCTGGCGGGCGCGGGTTTCATCATGCTTATTTGGGGGCCTCAAATAAGTGCTTTTTATCTGAGTATTGTTGGATAGACTGAGACTGCATTATGCTGGTAATTGGCCTCACAGGTGGTATCGGGAGTGGCAAAACCACGGTTGCAAAACTGTTTGCTGAATTGGGTATTGTGATAGTGGATACGGATTCGCTGGCTCGTGAGGCGGTAGAGCCTGGTCAACCTGCGCTGGACTCGATAGCACAACACTTCGGTCAACAATTTATCGATGAAGATGGTGAATTGTGTCGCGAGATGCTGCGCGAAAAGATATTCTCAAATCCACAAGAAAAAGATTGGCTGGAAGCATTATTGCATCCGCTTATTGCCACTTTAGCTACGACTCGCATTGAGCAGTGCACGTCACCCTACTGCTTGCTGGTTTCTCCCTTGCTGCTGGAAACCGAGCAGCACAAACTCGCACAGCGAATACTGATTGTCGATGTGTGTGAGCACACCCAGATTGAGAGGACACTGCAGCGCGATCAAAGTAGTAAGTCAACCATTAAATCTATCATCGAATCACAAATGGGCCGCGAGGACAGGCTATCAAAAGCCGACGATATTATTGACAATGAACAGACTGCTGATGCTGTTAAATTACGCGTAGCAACCCTGCATAAGACATATCTGGAGCTGGCTCAAACTGAGAATGAAGGAACATGACCACAAAAACCAAACAAGTTAGCTGTCCTTCCTGCCACAAGAAAGTTGCCTGGATTGAGAAAAATCGGCACCGCCCCTTCTGTAGCGAGCGCTGCAAGTTAATAGATTTTGGCGATTGGGCAACTGAGAAAAATGCTATAGCGGGCAATCCAATCTTTAATGATGAAGACGAAACCCCGGACCAATTACAATAACTCAGCTAGTTCTCTAGAAAAGTGGCTTAAGATCAGATCCAATATCTGATCAGTTTGGCACGCTCTCTCCACAAGATACCCTACTTGCAGGTCAGTGGATAATGTTGCCAGAACCAGAGTTGAGCATTAGGTCAATAATTCCAGCTCTAGATAAATTTCATTCCAAGACTTGAAATCTCCCGTAGTTCGAACAATGTCAGAGTTTAATGATAGATGGACAAAGTTAACGAAGCCGAGTTTTAAAGAAGAGTTGAAGGAAAGCTTAGCTCCTTCTCCACCGCTCAAGCCCAGGATCGAGGCTGCCAACAAGGCCTTAGACCTCGAGGTCAGTCGATTGGACATGTCCATCCAGAAGTTAAAACAAAAGGATGAAGATCTCTTTCAAAAGGCAGCTACGTCTATGGAGCAACATGAAGATGATCGAGCATCCACTTATTCTAGAGAGTTAGAAGAAGTGAGAAAGGTCTCTAATACAGTTCAAAATGCACGGATAGCACTAGAGCAAACTTCTCTGAGACTATCTACTGTGAAAAATCTCGGAGATGTAGCTGCAACGATATCGCCAGTAGTTGCTGTCGTAAAAGACGCAAGACGTGGACTTTCCGCCGTGATGCCAAAAGGAGCTTCGGAGGTAACGGAAGTCGGGGAGATCTTAAACGATCTCATGTCAAACATGAGCAGCTTTGGAGATATGAAAATGAGCTTTGAACCCGCAAATGAAGATGCAGAGAATATTTTAGCTGAAGCTAGTGCCCTAGCGGAGCAGCGCGTCAATAGAACCTCCGATGTGTCCGACGTGGAAGGTCTATCAGACGACTAGGAATAGGACCATTCTGAAAGAGTTAACACTTCTAAGGTAGTCGCAAGCCATTCTTAATTGGTAAGATACCAGGAAGTTCCCACTCTTCCCACATTTCGTCAACCATCTCTTGGACGAAGTTCGTTTCCTTACTGGTAAAGTGAGAGAAGCGTCCCTGCTTTCCTAGATATTCGCTAACTGGGATGCGGTTCTTTCTAGCATCATAAGTATATTTTATAGAGCCGTTAGTGACCTCGTAGAGCGGAAAGATTCCGGATTTTACTGCTGCTTCACCTACTTCATGAGAGTAACGCGGATGATAGTCCCAGCCCTTCGGACATGGATCAATCGAGTGAATGAAAGTAGGGCCTCCAATAGCAAGAGCTTTGCCAACTTTGTTCATGAAGTCAAGAGCAGGGAATGTGGCACAAGCAGTAGCAATATATTTCGCATTTGGATGTCCGACTGCCAGCATGGCCGCAGTATTCTTCTTCCAACGGTTTTGCATCACTCGATTCTTTGTACCAGTGGGTGTAAAGGTAGTCTGAGCACCCCAGGTAGTAGAACCAGTGGCCTGGATATCTGTATTCGCAGCGGATTCGTTGTCATATAGTATGATAAGAAGATCATACGTACTTTGCAGGGCAGCTGAGATTCCTCCGATACCCATATCGGCACCTCCAAGGTCGCCACAGAAAGAAATGTTGTTTATCTTCTCATCCTTGAGCTTTCCCTTGCGCATCAGGGCTCGCAAAGCCATGCCGGTCCCTATCGCAGAGGATCCTCCCGCACCCAATTGGGTATGCATCCATGGAATCACCCAGGGAGTAGTCATGTAGCTCGTATTGGCAACGTACATGCAACCAGTGGAACCCGTAGCGATGGTTCGCGGACCAGCGGCCTTCACGAATTGTCGCATGACTAAAGCAGATTCACAGCCCTCGCAAGTCCTGTGGCCGGAGCTATAGAATTCTTCTCCAGGGACGTCATGAACGGTTGTGTATAGCTTCTCCTTCTTCTCTAGTTCCTGCTTATCAATTACAGCCATTTATTCTCTAACTCCTATCCACGTAACAGGTACATCTACGTCTTCTTTTGCGCACTTAAGAGTTGTTTCGTACATCGTGATGCCATCTTCAATAGAAATCTCTCTACCACCCAAACCTGCGATAAAATTCACGACCCGTGGTTGTTTCTTCAGCGGATAGAGAGTAGATCGTATTTCGTTGAAGACTATACCGCAGAGATCTGGAGCACCATATGAAACATCACGATCAACTACTCCTATTGCATCGAATCGCGAGAGTGAAGTTCGTAACTCCTCGGTAGGGAAAGGTCGGAACCAACGAAGNCCAATGAAGCCCACTCTTTTGCCTTTCTTCCTCAGCCGCTTTACTGCAGCTTTGGCCGGCATCGCCACTGTACCCATTCCAAGAAGGATCGTTTCGGCATCATCAGTCATGAATTCGTCGTAAAAGGGCTGCTCATAGTTCGTCTTGAATATCTCGTTGAACTCCTTGTAAGCTTTGTAAATCACCCCCTTTGAACGCTTAGCAGCCTCGAAATTCTGTCTTCGTATCTCCATAAGCCAGTCTTCATTCACCTGAGGAGCAATAGTGATGGGATTGTCAGGATGAAGTTTTCGCGTTCCTAGGTTTAGAGGAGGAAGGAAACTACGAACTGTCTCTGGTGAAGGAATCTTAACTATGTGTTGCGAGTGTGTTAAGAAAGCACCATCAAGTGCTACTGCACAAGGCATCATAACACTTGGATCTTCAGCAACACGGTATGCAATTAGAGTGGTATCAATGGCCTCTTGAGCTGTAGCTGCCCATACTAGAAGCCAACCTAGGTCCCGAACTGCGAGGGCGTCGTTATGTTCTACTCCGAAGGCGCCTGGGTCATCGAGAGCTCTGTTGCCAACCATGGCTACAACAGGAAGACGGTCTGTTGCCGTGACAACGATGGCCTCAAAGCCATACATCCATCCAGTTCCACTACTGCCAGCAAAAGAACGAGCACCAAGTGCAGTTGCGTGTTTAACGATCTCGAACTGTGAGTGTTCACTGTCAGCTATGATATATTCCGCGTCAAATTTGCCGTCCGCTAGTAGTTTGGAGAGCGTGTCCATTACTTCTGTGTATGGCCTGATGGGATAAGCTGCAATTACGTCTACATCAGCTAGTCTTACCGCGTGGGCTACGGCTTGACAACCTGTCAGCAACTCCTCCCTTTCATAAATAGGGGTTTTGACCACTTGTTCAGTCATATCTAATCCACCTTTGGAGGAATAGGATTGTCGACTAGCTTAACGTTAAAACCTGTTCCCGTAATGCNATTATGTATGACGCGCTCGGGACCTTTCTTCTCCTCCACCCATTTGATGTATTTCTGTGGATCTCCCTTATGCGATTCCCATGGGCTAGTGTTATCCTCAAAGCGGAGCTCATCAACCATTACGATGCATTCTTTTGGAGGGCAGACTTCCGCGCATTTTCCACATCCTGTACAGTATTCATAGTGAACATCATAGAGTCCATCTTTAGTGGGATCAAAGCATCCGTCAGGGCAGAATGCCCAGCAGAGCGTACATTTGGTACAAAGATCAAAGCGAACTACGGGTCTCATGCTCTTCGTGGTTCCTCGACGGAAATTGAGGCTCCTTGATTGTCCACGAGGTCCGATTTCAAAGCCTCTCTTGATGGCTGGAACTGCAACGCCTTCTTCAAAGTCCTGCCATTTCGGTAGCTCAGGGACTTTGTATGGCCATTCTATTCCCTCTTCAGGAGTCACCTCTTTGATGGTCAAGAACTTCTTAGCTTCCTTTACAGCCTCAACACTTCTGTCACCATACTTCCTGGCTACATATTCTTCAAGATATTCTGGATCTATAACATTTGGGTCGATCGCTGCTATGGCTGCTAGGACGCGGACATCAGTGAGATCATCATTATAGACCCAGAGGCCTGCGAAGCTGTTGTCGCCTTCAAGAATAGCAATGTTGTAAGTGAATGGTTTCTTGCCGATGAACTTGACGAGGTCTTCTGCTTTCTTTTTCGAGGTCACCAAAAGTGTCCCTCCTGGCTTCACTTTTTCGTTGATTGGTCTTATTCCGTGCCATCCCCAGGGCTCAACCCCTTTCACCATAGCATCGTCCAGCACCACTGAAATATCGGCTTCATCGATATCCAACTTGGCACCACATTCTGCCTCCAAATCTTGCTCAGAGAGATTTGAAACGTAGGCGAAATACTTGCAAGGTACACCATTCCGTTCGGGAGCGTCACTATATCGACCATTTGAAAAAGCGGTATTCTTAGCACTGTTTGCGACATATACTATATCGCCACCGATTTTCTTAGCAAGATTTTTCTGGAAGATCCCACGATAGTTTATCTCAATCCTCTTGATGAACCCGGCAGGATCAGTGCTTTCAGAGAGAGAAAGCTTTGAAGACATGAGTGCTTTCCGTTCCATTAAGCTGATATAAACATTTGGCGAAATTTGATTGGTTGTGCGCATTTATCCTAAAATACATCACTAGTTTCTTACTTTGTCGATATTTATACTAGATCTACTGGATTTTATAACACAGTTAAATAACTGTCTTTGAGGCCAAATATTGGTTTGACCGGCAGTAAAGAAGCAGTGCCAGAAAACTACAGCGGAAACCTAGACGAGATAGACCGCACCATCCTTCAGATTCTTCGCACAGATTCCAGGACTACTGCAACAACAATAGCTAAAGTAACCAAATTGTCCAAAACCGCCGTAAAGTATCGGATCGATAGATTGAGAGAAAGTGGAGTAATCAAGGGTTTCTTTGCCTTGG
>PBTO01000014.1 GCA_002726595.1 Gammaproteobacteria bacterium
AGTGGGAATATTAACTGTGTGCACTGTGGCAGAAAAACTAAATCGAGTTTTAGTCAAGGGTTTTGCTATCCTTGTTTTCAAAAATTAGCCCAGTGTGATGCTTGTATTATTCACCCTGAGAAATGCCATTTTGATCAGGGCACCTGCCGGGAACCTGGCTGGGGTGAGAAGTATTGCCAGCAGGATCATATTATCTATCTGGCAAACTCTTCAGGGCTTAAGGTCGGTATAACCCGTGCAACTCAAATACCCACCCGTTGGGTAGATCAGGGTGCGGCGCAGGCACTGGCAATAATCCGGGTGAGAAGCAGGTTGCAGTCGGGAATACTAGAAGTCATGTTCAAGCAACATGTAGCGGATAAAACCAATTGGCGAGAAATGTTAAAAGGTGAACCGGCCCATCTCGACTTGCTTGCGGAGAAGGACTCTCTACTGGCAGCATGCCGAGACGAAATCACCGAATTAGCAGATAGATTTGGCTTCTTTGCCATCAGTATTCTAAACGGAGTTGACCCGGTTACTATCCGTTATCCGGTTAATGATTATCCCGAAAAAATAACTTCCTTTAATTTTGATAAGAATCCGTTAGTAGAGGGAGTGCTGCGAGGTATCAAGGGGCAGTATCTGCTGTTTGACACCGGTGTGATTAATCTGCGTAGGTTTTCCGGTTACGAAATTGAATTAAGCACAGAGTGAGTAAGCAGTATTATGAGGAACGCACAGGCAAGAACGACCTATTTAAAAGATTACACGCCACCACCGTTTACGATAATAACAACCGACTTGCATTTTGATCTGTTTGAAGACTATGCCACCGTGGTTTCCAGTCTGGTGTTCAAGCGCAATGAGGTAGCGGGGGATCTGGAGAGTGATGCCTTAATATTGCACGGCCAGAATCTGACTCTGGAACAGCTAAGTATCAACGGCAGTCCGCTTGGTAAAAGTGACTATCTGGTCGGCGAAGAAACGCTAACCATTCCCTACCTGACTAATTTTCTGGATAATTCATCAGATCAATTTACTCTGGCATGTCGAATCCGTATAGAGCCGCAAAAAAATACCTTGCTTGAGGGATTGTGTAAATCCCGCAGGCTTTTTTGTACACAATGCGAGGCTGAGGGCTTTAGGCGAATTACTTACTATCTCGACCGTCCCGATGTCATGTCAGTTTTCACCACAACAGTAGTTGCGGACAGGAAAAAATACCCGGTATTACTTTCAAATGGAAATAAGGTGGATAGCGGCGTCGTGGAGAGCGATTCCCAACGTCACTGGGTAAAATGGCACGACCCGTTCAAAAAACCCAGTTATCTTTTTGCCCTGGTAGCTGGTGATCTGCAAAGTGTGGATGACCAGTTTGTAACAGGCAGTGGCAGAAAAGTCGCGCTCCAGGTATTTGTCGAAGAAAAAGATTTGGATAAATGTGATCATGCCATGTTATCCCTGAAAAACGCCATGCGCTGGGATGAGAAAGTCTATGGTCGTGAGTATGATCTTGATATTTTTATGATTGTAGCTGTCGATGATTTTAATATGGGGGCGATGGAAAACAAGGGCCTCAATATCTTCAACACCTCCTGTGTTCTAGCTAACCCAAAAACCACCAGTGACAGTGGTTTTCAACGTGTCGAGGCGGTAGTTGCACACGAGTATTTTCATAATTGGAGCGGAAATAGGGTGACCTGCCGCGACTGGTTCCAGTTGAGCTTGAAAGAGGGCTTTACAGTATTCAGAGATGCTGAATTTTCTGCCGACATGGGTTCGAGAACGGTAAAACGAGTGGAAGATGTTGGGTTCTTCAGAACTGTGCAGTTTGCAGAAGATGGTGGGCCGATGTCTCATTCTGTCAGACCTGACTCTTATATGGAGATTTCGAATTTTTATACTGTCACTATTTATGAAAAAGGTGCGGAAGTCGTGCGTATGATAAGTGAGTTATTGGGCCCTGAGAAGTTCAGGGCTGGTAGCGATCTGTACTTCCAGCGTCATGACGGGCAGGCGGTTACAACTGAAGATTTTGTACAGGCGATGGAGGATGCCAGTGGGATAGACCTGGCACAATTTCGCAATTGGTATCGGCAAGCCGGAACTCCGCTGCTTGATGCTGTGGGCAACTACGATTCATCAAATAGCACATTCGAGCTGACCATCGCGCAATCTTGCCCGGATACCCCAGGCCAGAGTAATAAAAAACCTTTTCATATACCCGTGAAAATAGGATTGCTCGATAGTGAGGGTGGGCAATTTGCACTGAAGCTGGTGGGCGAAGAAGACGGGCAGGAGCTAGTATTCGAGCGTGTGCTCAATGTAACCGAAGCAAAGCAAACCTATATATTTGAAAATATCACCTGTCCCCCGGTGCCTTCCCTGTTGCGTGGATTCAGTGCACCGGTGAAACTCAATTTCAATTATAGCCACGAAGAGCTCTGCTTCCTGATGGTCAATGACAGCGATGGTTTCAATCGCTGGAATGCGTCTCAAATACTGGCAAATGATTTTATTGGCCAATTACAGACGAGAAGAGAAGTGGGTGAGGAACTGGTGCTGTCGGATATTCTTCTAGGTGCCTATCAGGCGGTTCTCGATGCAGTGCTGCTTGACGCAGATATGGATAAGGCAATGGTCGCACAGCTATTGACGCCGCCAACCATGGGATCCTTGATCGAAGCGTCTGAGGTGGCAGATGTAGACGGGATATATGCAGTCAGGGAATTTTTGCTCGACTCCCTGGCTGGGCGATTAGCTCCGCAATTTGAGAGAGTATACCAGGCAAACACCGATCAACGTGATTTCAGTATTGACTCAGATTCCATAGCGCGGCGGGCGCTGAAAAATCTCAGTCTTTCCTATCTGGTTCGAAGTGGCAATCCACATTGGATAAGCGAATGTCAGAATCAGTTTAATACAGCCACCAATATGACCGACCAGATGACCGCCCTGAGATGTTTGGTAAATAGCGCTGAGGCAGCAGCCGACGAGCTGAAAGTGGCTTCCCTGGCGGCATTCTATGAACAATGGAGTGATGAGCTACTAGTTGTGGATCAGTGGTTTCAGGTGCAGGCGGCATGCCAGTTGCCGGGGACTCTTGAACGCGTCAAAAGCCTGATGGCGCATGACGATTTTGAGATAATGAATCCGAACAAGGTCAGAGCATTGATTGGTGTATTCTGCAACCAGAATTATGTGGGATTCCACAACAAATCCGGTGAAGGTTATGGCTTTCTGGCAGATCAGGTTCTGGTGCTGGATAAAATTAATCCCCAGATTGCCGCCCGGCTACTTACGCCGCTAACCCGTTGGCGCAAGTACGATCCGCAGAGGGGCCAGTTAATGCTCGCCCAGCTAGAGCGAATCAAGGCGGATGAGAAATTATCGAAGGATGTCTTTGAGGTGGTGGAAAAAAGCTCAAAATGAATTCGAATGATTAAGGGGTGGAGTCGGAGGTATCCCCCACAAAATTTAAAGCTCATCTCCAAAGGTTTTGTGTGCTTAACGGGCTTGGGCTTAGCAAATATAGGTAGTTGATGCGTGTATCGGGGATTGGGGAGGGGGTACTGTTTTTTCGTTCCTTTGGGCCATCCCTGGCCCGTCCCGCGCTTCATCCCTGGCGCTAGTCACGAGAAAACATTACCCCCTCCCCAATCCCCTATCGAATTCACTGTTCTTTTTGAACTCCAATTCACGTTGCTTTTGCGGGAAAAGCCAGAGAAGTACATAGTCATAGTCTCTGAAACTATTAGTTATAAAGCGCAGAAGTCGGAGGCTGTTGCTTATCTCTCGGTCATGCCTCAGATACAGATAAGAACTCGAGCGAGCTTGGAATAAGGGATTGTTTTTTTTCGACTAGCGCCAGGGATGAAGCGCGGGACGGGCTAGGGATGGCCCACTGGAGCAAAAAAACAATCCCTTATTCCAAGCTTGCGTCCTACACGTATGACACCAACAACAAAAATGGGTACATCACACACACTACCTTAGTCTAATCTTTTGATTTAACTCGATATATTTTGGGAACATCTCAGGGTGGAGTATTTGCTCCGACCCTGACTCTTCCATCAGAGGTCATCACACATCCTGAATGGCAGTCAGAGGTATGTTTTTGGTACCTTCTGCGCCTTCCATAAATTCCGCGATTTCATTGAAGTTCAGATAACGGTAAATGTTGCCGCTCAGGGTATCGATGTTAGTCATGAATTTCATGTACTCGTCCATCGTTGGAATTTTTCCCAATGCTGCACACACCGCGGCCAGTTCGGAAGAAGCCAGGTAGACATCGGCACCCTGTCCGAGTCGATTGGGAAAGTTTCTCGTGGATGTAGAAACGACGGTAGACTCGGCCGCCACGCGGGCCTGATTGCCCATACAAAGCGAACAGCCTGGCATTTCAGTTCTGGCACCGGCAGTGCCAAAGATATTGTAGATGCCTTCCTCGGTTAACTGGTGCTCATCCATCTTGGTCGGCGGTGCCACCCAAAGCCGGGTCGGTAAGGCGCCATCGATTTGTTTTAATACTTCACTGGCAGCGCGGAAGTGACCTATGTTGGTCATGCAGGAACCGATGAACACTTCATCGATGGCTGTGCCCTGAACTGCAGATAAGGGCTTAACATCGTCCGGGTCGTTAGGGCAGGCAAGCAGGGGCACGGTAATGTCATTCAGGTTGATTTCGATAGTCTGGAAATACTCGGCATCGGCATCGGGCTCGAGTAATTGCGGATCTTCCAGCCATTCTTCCATGGCCTGGGCGCGACGTTCCAGTGTTCTGGCATCCTGATAACCTTCGGAGATCATCCAGCGCAACAGGGTTATATTGGAATTGAAGTACTCGATAATTGGCTTCTTATCCAGTCTGATAACACAGCCGCCGGCCGAGCGTTCGGCAGAGGCGTCGCTGATCTCGAAAGCCTGTTCTACTTTTAAATCCGGCAGACCCTCTATCTCAATTATCCGGCCGGAAAAAATATTCTTCTTGCCTTTCTTCTCAATGGTCAGGTCACCAGCCTGGATGGCTGCGTAGGGAATGGCATTTACCAGATCACGTAGCGTTATGCCCGGCTGTATCTCACCGCTAAAACGCACCAGCACGGATTCCGGCATGTCCAGCGGCATGACACCGGTGGCGGCAGCAAAGGCTACTAGGCCAGAACCGGCGGGGAACGAGATGCCGATGGGAAAACGGGTATGGGAATCGCCCCCGGTACCAACAGTGTCCGGCAACAACATGCGATTTAACCAGGAGTGAATAATGCCATCACCCGGCCGCAGGGAAACTCCGCCACGGGTCTGGATAAAATCAGGTAGAGTATGCTGCGTTTCGATATCGACAGGCTTGGGATAAGCTGCGGTATGACAAAAGGACTGCAAGACCAAATCGGCAGAGAAGCCCAGGCAGGCAAGGTCTTTCAGCTCATCCCGGGTCATCGGTCCGGTTGTATCCTGGCTGCCTACAGTAGTCATTTTGGGCTCACAATAACTACCAGGCCTGACACCCTCCACACCACAGGCTTTCCCCACCAGTTTCTGCGCGAGCGTATACCCTTTGTCAGATTCTTCGGCTATTGGCGGCAGACGGAACACATCGCTTGGCCCAAGGTTCAGTGCGTCCCGTGCCCTTTGGGTCAGACCGCGACCGATAATCAGGGGGATTCTGCCCCTGGCGCGAACTTCATCCAGCAATACTTCGGTCTTTAATGCAAATTCACAAATCACATCGTCACTGTCCTGCCGTTTTAATTTTCCCTCGTAGGCGCAGATATCGATGATATCCCCAGTATTTAAGGTTTCGACGTTACACTCAAATGGCAGCGCACCGGCATCTTCCATGGTGTTGAAAAAAATGGGGGCGATCTTGTTGGCGATACAGATGCCACCACCGCGTTTGTTTGGTATGTGGGGAATGTCATCACCTATGTACCAGAGTACGGAATTGGTTGCCGATTTTCGGGACGAGCCCGTACCCATGACATCGCCCACCAGCGCTACCGGGAATCCCTGCTGTTCGAGTTCCTCAATCTGCTTTTCAGCGTCGGTAATACCGTCTCGGGGATTTTTATACATAGCCTTGGCATGTAAGGGGATATCCGGGCGTGACCAGGCATCCTGTGCCGGGGATAGGTCGTCGGTGTTGGTTTCACCGGGTACTTTAAATACGGAAACTGTCAGCTTCTCGGGTAGTTCAGGCCTGGCGGTAAACCACTCTGCATCAGCCCAGGATTGCATTACTTGCTGTGCACTGGCGTTGCCCTGCTGGGCCCTTTCGGCCACGTCATGAAAGGCATCGAACATTAACAGCGTATGGCATAACTCGCTGGCAGCGGCTGCAGCAAGTTCGGCATCATCCAGTAACTCCACCAGAGTTGAAATATTATAACCACCGAGCATCGTGCCAAGAAGTTGTATAGCAGTGGTCTTGTCGATCAGGGGAGACGTGGCTTCGCCTTTGGCGATTGCCGAGAGAAATCCAGCCTTTACATAGGCGGCTTCGTCGACACCGGGGGGTACCCGGTTGGAAATAAGATCGAGGATAAAGGCTTCTTCTCCGGCGGGTGGGCTCTTTAGTAGATCGACCAGAGCAGCGACCTGTTCTACCGATAAGGGTTTTGGCACAATACCTTGTTCGGCGCGCTCGGCTACATGTTTGCGATAGGCTTCTAACACTTGCAGTCCCTCTTGCGATTGCTGTCAGTGAAACGGAATAGATAGCACTCCGTATGCACATCTGCAGACGGATGCGCTCACAATAACAGGTGGAGTTTTTTGTAATCTATCTGCTGACTTTCTGTTGAACTATCTGTCGAGCTTTTTGTTTAACTATTGTTTAACCAGGCTGTTTTTGATGTGCTTATTATTCCGGACAGATCTTCAAAGCGAGCGCGTATTGTATTGTAAATGCTGGTAAAAATCCAGTTGGCATTAGTTTGGAGCCGGTCTGTCAGCAGCATAACAGGTCGGGTTGGTGGGCCGGACTACGGTGTATTTAAATACCTTCTAGCAGTTTATAATTGCTGACAAACTGGTAAAACTACTCATCCGGCAGGCCATTCTGTCCTGAATAGTTTCGCTTTCCCGATGACGTCGTGCAGTCATGAATGAAATAAAAACGCCTTGCATTGGAATTTGCTCAACTACCTCCCTGGGAGATGCCGTCTGCCGTGGTTGCAAGCGCTATGCTGACGAAGTAATAAACTGGAACAACTATGATGTGCAAGCAAAAAAAGCCGTACTTAACCGGGTTGAGAAACTCAGTTCGCAGATAATTGAAACCAAGTTGCAGATATTTTCCCTGCCAAAATTGCAAGCTGGGCTGGAGCGATGGAGTGTGCCCTGGGATCCATCCCTGTCGCCTTATTGCTGGGTGCACAATCTGTTAAAGAAGTGTCACCAGAAAATGGACAGGTCGGAGGACTACGGGCTGGTAATTTTACCGAAGTTTGCAAGCCATTCACTGACCGAGCTGAGTGTGCTGATAGAGGAAGAGATATTGCAGCTTTGCGAGGCGCATCATGACCGCTATATGCAGACGAGGCATGTCAGCTAGCGCTTTGAGTATGTGGGGGAAGCTGCTCCAGTGTAATCCCGGCCTCGGTTACTTCGCAATACCAGCCTTGCGTATCCCAGGCGCCAAGTACCACCCGCCTGCCCTGTGTTGCGCCCCCGACAGCAAAAGGTAGATCCAGTTCATGTACCGCTGGTCGGTGAGTGTGGCCGTGGATCATGTTGCTAAGTCCCAGTTCTTCCAACAGGCGCAAAACTTCTTCCGGCGTGACATCCATAATGTCACTGGACTTGGCGGAGGTAGCACTTTTGCTCTGCGCTCGAGCCTTTTCCGCATAAGCCTGCCGGTCTTGTAGTGACCTGGAACAAAATTCTGCCTGCCAGGATTTCTCGCGCACCATAGCGCGAAATTCCATGTAATCACTATCCCGTGTACAGAGGACATCGCCGTGCAGCAGTACGATTCGCTGCATTTCCAGCTCCAGTATATGGGGCTCCTCAACCAGTTGGGCACCGCAGCGGGCGGCAAATTCTGCTCCAATAAGAAAATCCCTGTTGCCGTGCATCAGATGAATATCAACACCGCTATCATGGAGCAGATGCAGTTCCCGAGCGACTGAAGCGGCAAGCTCACTCTCTTCATCGTCACCAATCCATACATCGAAAAGATCTCCCAGGATGAACAGGGCATTACAGCGTGTGTGAACTGAGCGGAGAAAGGAAAAGAAGCTGGAGGTAATATCCGGACGTGATGGCTCAAGGTGCAGATCGGAAACAAGTAATGCTTTGTGCAAGCTAGAGATCCTTTGAAAAATTATTTAGAGGATCCCATCAACCTGCATCGTCTACTTGCACAGATTCGATCATAACCTCAGTGACTGGAACATCCTGATGTCCGCTGGCCGATCCAGTTTCACATTGCTTGATTTTGTTCACCACATCNATGCCCGCGCTGACTCTGCCGAATACTGCATAACCCCAGCCCTGATCGGTCTTGTCTCGGTGATCGAGGAAGTGATTGTCACTGACGTTGATGAAGAATTGTGAGCTGGCTGATTGGGGATCCGAAGTTCGGGCCATCGCTATGCTACCGGTGACATTGGGCAGGCCATTATCCGCCTCGTTCTCGATGGCAGCTCCGGTAGGTTTTTTTTCCATCCCGCTTGCGAATCCACCGCCTTGAACCATGAAGTCGTTTATCACTCGATGAAAAACCGTGCCATCATAAAAACCGTCTTTTGCATACTGCAAAAAATTGGCAGCGGATTTTGGCGCCTTTTCAAAATCCAGCTCAAATGTGATGGGCCCATAGNTGGTCTTTAGTACAATCATGCTCTTGTCCTTGAAGTTCTGTGAAGGGAAAGATGATTTTTTCCTTAGTAGATCGCCCTCAAGTCGTTATAATAAGCGTTTTGCAAGTTGTGAGAAAGTAGAAAATTCCCCATGTCCTCTTCAGATTCGGATAGCAGAGACGCATCCGTAAGCACGCCACACGCGAATTTTATCAGACACTTGATCGCGCAAGATCTGGCTTCGAACAAACACGGGGGGCGTGTCCATACACGCTTCCCGCCCGAGCCCAATGGTTATCTGCATATTGGCCATGCTAAATCCATTTGTCTGAACTTTACCCTGGCAGCAGAAAACAGCGGCTTGTGTAACCTGCGCTTCGACGACACGAATCCGGCCAAGGAAAGCCAGGAGTATGTTGACGCGATCAAGGATAATATCCGCTGGCTTGGATTCCAGTGGAACGGTGAGGTGCGCTATTCCTCCACCTATTTTCAACATCTTTATAATTTCGCGCTGCAGTTGATCGAAAAAGGCAAAGCCTATGTCTGCAGTCTCAGTCCGGACCAGGGGCGAGAGTATCGCGGGACGCTGACCGAACCCGGTCGCAATAGCCCGGATAGAGACAGATCGGTGGAAGATAGCCTGGCTTTAATCGCAAGAATGAAAGCCGGTGAATTTAACGACGGTGAGTATAGTCTGCGGGCGAAAATTGACATGGTCTCGCCAAATATAAATATGCGTGATCCGGTTTTGTATCGAATCAGGCATCTGGAGCACCACCAGACCGGCAGTGAGTGGTGTATCTACCCGACCTACGATTACACACATTGCATCTCGGATGCCATCGAAAATATCACCCATTCGATCTGCACGCTCGAATTCGAGGATCACAGGCCTCTGTATGACTGGATCTTACATAACCTGGAGCTGGAGGATCTGTGTAAGGCCAGTGATTTAGGCGACTCCATGGAGTCGGGCTATGTGCTGCCAGAGCAAACAGAGTTCGCCAAGTTAAAGATAAATTACACCATGATGGGTAAACGTAACCTCCTCGAAATGGTGGAGACCGGTACTGTATCGGGCTGGGATGACCCGCGCATGCCTACTCTGGCGGGGATGCGCCGCAGGGGCTTCACACCGGCCTCGATCCGCAATTTTTGCGAGAGCGTAGGTGTTAGTCGCAGTGACAGTATGGTCGATATGAGCATGCTCGAATTCGCCATTCGCGATGACCTGGATAAGACTGCGCCACGGGCGTTGTGCGTGCTGCGCCCATTGAAAGTAGTTGTAACAAATATTGAAACGGGTCATGTAGAACACTTAGATATGGCCAATCATCCAAAAGATGAAACGATGGGCAGGCGGGTAGTCCCCTTCGGACGAGAAATCTATATTGATGCGACAGACTTCGAGGAAATTCCGCCACCGGGTTTTAAAAGGCTGACCAGTGGTGGTGAGGTGCGCCTGCGCGGGGCCTATGTAATCAAGTGCGAAGAAATTATCAGGAATGAGCAGGGCGGTATTGCCGAGTTGCGCTGCACTGCTGACATGGAGACTCTGGGCAGGAAGCCTGAAGGCAGGAAAGTGAAAGGCGTCATACACTGGGTCTCTGCCGAGCATGGATTAAATGCCACCGTGAGACTCTATGACAGATTGTTTAATATTGAGAATCCGGAAGGGAAAGAGGTGCTTGATTATCGGGAGGGCTTAAATCCTGATTCCCTTGTTGAATTGAAAAACTGCATTGTAGAGAGCTCTGTTGCCAATGCCGAACCGAACGCCCGATATCAGTTTGAACGCGAAGGCTATTTCTGCATAGATGAAAAAGACTCGAGGCCTGATGAACTGGTTTTTAACTGCACTATAAGCCTGCGTGACTCCTGGACAAGCTAGCGAAATCGAGATACCCGTGATTACAATCTACAACACAATGACTCAGAAGAAGGAAGAGTTTAAACCATTGCAGGATGGCAAGGTCAGAATGTATGTCTGCGGCATAACCACATACGATTATTGCCATTTAGGCCATGCCAGAATGCTGGTGGTTTTCGATATGGTGGTGCGGTATTTGCGAGTGCGAGGTTTTGATGTCACTTATATACGTAATATCACCGACATTGATGACAAAATACTTGCCAGGGCAGATGAGAATAATGAGCTTTTCTCTGATTTGACTGAACGGTTCATTAAAGCAGCCCATGAAGATGAGGCAGCGCTGCGGGTTCTGCCGCCGGATCAGGAACCAAGGGCAACGCACTACATAGATCAAATAGTCAGTATGATCGAATCCCTGGTAGCCAGAGATTTTGCTTACAAAGCGGACAATGGCGATGTCTATTATGCAGTCAATAATTTCCCGAATTACGGCAAGTTATCGAAGAAGAATCCCGAAGATTTACTCGCCGGAGCCCGCATCGAAGTCGGTGAACTGAAAAGAGATCCCAGAGACTTTGCCCTGTGGAAGACCGCAGGTGATGGGAATGTTGGCTGGGATTCGCCCTGGGGCTATGGCAGACCCGGTTGGCATATTGAATGTTCAGCCATGTCAACCTGCTGCCTGGGGGATGAATTTGATATTCATGGCGGCGGCTCCGATCTGATGTTTCCACACCATGAAAACGAAATAGCCCAGACAGAAGCAGTGACAGGAAAAACCTTTGCCAAACTGTGGATGCATAATGGACCGCTGCGCGTTGATGACGAGAAGATGTCCAAGTCACTAGGAAATTTCTTCACCATCAGGGAAGTCCTGAAGAAATATGATGCTGAAGTAGTGCGGCACCTNCTGATCGCCAGCCATTATCGCAGTCCAATCAACTATGCTGAACAGAGTTTAAAGCAATCGATCGCGGCTCTGGAGCGTCTGTATACCGCGCTAAAAGGGCTGGATGTGGAGAATGCTAAACTGCTGGCCAATAGTCGGTTCGAAAAAGCTTTTTACGCCGCCATGGACGACGATTTCAACACCCCCGAGGCCTTCGGCGTATTGTTTGAGATAGCCAAGGAGATCAATCGACAAAAGGCGGATAATTCAGAGTATGCCAGTCAGCTCGGTGCGCTGTTGTTAAAACTGGGAAATTGGTTAGGAATGCTGGAAACATCCCCGGAAGACTTTCTGCAGGGGAATGAGAATGCCGATGTAGACCCGGCGGTAATTGACCAGCTAATTGCCGAGAGAGATCAGGCAAGAGCGGATAAAGACTGGCAAAAAGCAGACCAGATAAGAGATCAGTTGGCCGCNATGAAAGTAATCCTGGAGGACGGGGCAGATGGGAGTAGCTGGCGTATTGAGCGGTAGCATGGATTCTGGCATAGGAACCGATCTGGAACAGCGAAAAGTCCCGGTGCAGGTATGAAAATCAGGCATTGACTGGTCCAGGTGTCGTGAGTATTATGCCGTCCTTCGAAATCGGGGTATAGCGCAGTCTGGTAGCGCGCTTGCTTTGGGAGCAAGATGTCGGGAGTTCAAATCTCTCTACCCCGACCAGATTCGTATTTGGCAAGCTGAAAAGTCTGCCGATATAACAGAGTAATAGATAGGGTTCAGCCCGATCCTGAACCCGCTAGCAAAAGCTTTATGGTGACCGTAGCTCAGTTGGTAGAGCCCTGGACTGTGACTCCGGTTGTCGCGGGTTCAAATCCCGTCGGTCACCCCAATTTCCTTCAAAAACAGACCTGCTGTGACAGGAATCTCATGACCCTGTGCAATTCACTGGGCTATATGTCTGCAATTTTTAAAGGATTTTGCGGTCGGGTAACAGAGCAGTGCGATGTTTTGTGCCCTTATGCAGATTTTTCCTTTACCCTCCCATCTGTGCGAGTGCATTATAGTCGCACTTAACGCAAGCCCGATGGAGTCGCAATGAGGATCCTGATTGCTGTGCTTTTACTCACCTTTTGTATTCCTGCTTTTGCCGCTGGCCCCAATGACGGTGTTTACGGTATGACGGCTGGAAACCTCTCGCCAGTTGAAAGCGGCTTTGCTTCGATTCATCAAAACGGTGATGTGGTGGTGTTTATTGTCCTCAACCTCGAATCCGATGGAGACTCGGACTGGGATGCGGCCCAGGGATTAAGAACAGGTGATTCGGCCGAATTACTGTTTCTTATCGATGATGGCGGCGTGACCGTGACACTTCAGTTCAACGATAACTTGAACGCCACCATAACNATTACTGGCTGTGCTGCGAGCCCGATTGCTCCTTGTGATCCGGTTGTTGGGACCGTATTTGATTTGGCAAAAGTATTCTGAGTAGTTGCAATTCAGGCAGGATTGCCATACAAGTGATTAACAGCATCGATGGACTGTATAAGGGTTACAGGTTGGAGAACAGTTGAATGGGTCTATCAAAAGTCAAAACCCTGAATGGTGCACCTCTGAAGGTCGAAGAGCTCAATATTGAGGCTCCTGGTGCTACAAATGAGCACCCATCTGGTTTTTTCCCCAGAATACGCCAGGCCTATAAGAACTTTTCACTTATTCTCGCTGGCATGTATACCGGTGTAGGGTGTAGTGGCACTCCCCCTGCTTATCACGAGTACGAGAATAAAGACGACCATCCTGTCTAGAACTCTCATAACTCCCTGAACACAGCTGGTTCCTCACTCAAAATCGTGTAAAATACACGCCTTTTTTGGGGTCTCTGAATAAGTCCCAAAATCTTGTGCGCCCGTAGCTCAACCGGATAGAGCACCGGCCTTCTAAGCCGGGGGTTGGAGATTCGAGTTCTCCCGGGCGCGCCAATAAAATCAATAATATACGTAAACTATCTAATCTTATACTAGAACTTAATTGACAGATTAGCCTCCCAAGTCTCTCACAACAAACACTCCTAGTTTACTATAAATAAATTGCGCCTGAATCACAGCGGAGCTTTACAGCCATTCAGCTTGATCTGTCATTATGAATATACAGCAATCTAGTCGAAAATCAGATTTCGCCCGCAAAATCAGACATACAGGCCATAAGCCCTTATATGCTAGACTTTCCGGCCCAATAATTAACAAAAAGCCGGACTCTTTCTGTGGGTAAGNCGTTAGAGGAACAAAAAAGACGTTTCCGCGGAAACGTTTTCCCGGATAACTCGTGAGAATTTATAATTAGTCGTTATGATATCTTTGATCTAACTACAGTGGACCGGGAATTGAATTGCGGTCTGAATCAAGAATAAAAATACTCAAAAAAATCAACAATAGTGCCAGGAGGAATCATGTGTAAATTTTCCGACTTCCGCTCCCCGCGGCAGCGACCCCAACATATCCAACTAGTTATCGGACTGGCAGCTTGTTCACTACTATGGCAGGTTTCCGCCGTTGCTCAGACACCGCCTCCACCGCTCAGGGCAGTGGACATGGCGATAACAATTCCCGGGGATTTTACACTCGCCAGTGTTGGCGACCTGATGATGCGACGCCCGGCCTCTCAGTTAGCCGACGCTGATGTGCAGGCGGCCCTGGCACTGATTCGCGATGCCGATCTCGCCGTTGGGAATATGGAAGGGGAGCTTGCCAATTTGCAGGAATTTGAAGGCCCATTGAATGGTTTTGTTGGTTCCCATGAAGTGGCTGCTGATTTGAGAGAGATTGGTTTCGACATGGTCAATCGTGCCCAGAACCACCTGTTTGATTCCGAGAAGGAGGGCATGTTTTCCACCAATGCCCTCCTTGACGAGGCTGGCATCGTCCATGCCGGAACCGGCAGAAACCTGGATGAAGCGGCGGCGCCAGCCTACCTGGAATTGCCCCAGGGCCGGGTTGCCATGGTGGGTATGCATGCACCGCTCTGGCAGGAGTTCCGGCGCCTGGCAGCGACACCTCAGGTTGGTAATCTGGGCGGGCGTCCCGGGCTCAATATGCTCAACTATACCGAGACCATTGTCGTCTCGGATGAACAATTGGCCTCATTGAAACAGGTGCGCGACCAGTTTCTGGAATTCAGTTCCAACTATGACAATCCACGCCCCTTGCCTGGCAATGAACCGTCGGACAGGCTGCGACTACCTGGTTCCAGTTCCGGCAGGGAAGACCCAGCCTACCGTGCGGCCCGACCTGGCGAGACGCCGGGCACGATTGACTACACCCTTAGTTCGAATGATCTGAATCGAACCTTGAGGAGTATTCGCAATGCCAAACGGTATGCCGATTTCGTAGTCGCCACCGCGCATATCCACCAGGGCCAGTCAGTACTCGAGCAGATGCATCTCAGTACCAAGCCGCCAGAGTTCTATATAGATCTGNCCCACCAGGCCATCGACGTTGGCGCCGATGTTTTTGTCGGTCACGGTGTGCAGCTACTGCGCGGTGTCGAAATCTACCAGGGCAAACCGATCTTCTATGGCCTCGGTGAGTTCTTCCGTGAAGCGCTGTGGACGCTTCCCGAACAACTGGGACAGACTGATGCAAACCAGTTCGGGGGGCGCGAGAATTTCGCGCGAAATTTCGGTGGCTCGACTCAATCCCTGGAGAGCATGGTGGCAGTTAGCCACTACGAAGATGGTCAATTGGCCGAAGTGCGCCTGTACCCCACTGAGCTCGGTGCTGAGAGTCCTGATTCCCGGCTCGGTATTCCACGTCTCGCGCCACCGGAGATCGGGCGGGCAATTCTCGAACGCGTGCAGCGACTGTCACGGGAACTGGGAACCACAATCGCGATCGAAGACAATGTCGGTGTAATTCGCGTGGATAACTAATTGTTGCCGTCACTACCGCTTACGAAATACACAATCCTCGATTTAACCATCGCCAGAGCAGGGCCGACAGCGGTACGCCTGTTAAGCGATTGGGGTGCCTACGTGATTCGGATAGAGTCGCCCATGAGCGGTGATATCGCCGGCAAACGCCATGGGCCTGATTTCCAGAATCTGCACCGCAATAAACGCAGTCTTTGCCTTAACCTGAAATCTGATGCCGGCCGGCAGGTTTTCTTTGATCTGGTGAAAACAGCAGACGTGGTGGTGGAAAACTTCCGCGTCGATGTAAAACACAGGCTGGGCATCGATTACGAGGCCGTTAAAAAAGTAAACCCGGCGATTATCTATGCCAGTATCTCGGGATTTGGTCAGGAAGGCCCGTACGCCAAACGGCCCGCGGTCGACCAGGTAATTCAGGGCAGCAGTGGATTGATGTCGATTACCGGAGAACCAGACAGGGGACCGATGCGGGTCGGCATCGCGGTGAGTGACACCTCCGCCGGGATGTTTCTCGGGCAGGGAATATTGTTAGCCCTGTTGCACCGTGAAGCGACCGGCGAGGGGCAGTGGGTGCACACATCTTTGCTGGAATCCATGCTGTGCAAGCTGGATTTTCAGGCGGCACGTTACACCATGAATGGCGAAGTGCCGTGCCAGGAAGGCAATAATCATCCTACACTCTCACCCATGGGCGTATTCGACACCGCCGATGGCCTGGTAAACATGGCGGCCAGCACCGATAAAATGTTCCGGGCTTTCTGCGAAGTAATGCAGGCAGATGAGCTGGCCAGCAACGAGAATTACAAAAATGTTGAGGGCAGGCTGGCGCATCGAGAGGTGCTGTGGAAAAAGGTCAATCAATTAACCAGTCAACATTCAACCCGGGAACTGGTGGAGCGGCTCAACTCTGTCGGCATTCCCTGTGGGCCAATCAATAACATCAAACAGGCCTTCGAGGACGAACAGGTTAAATTCCTTGCCATGACCAAACAAGCCTCCCATGGCGAGCTTGGTGATATCGACTTACTGCGCTCACCTATTAATTTGTCCGGGTATACCCATGGCAGCCGATTTGAGAGACCAGGCCCGGAACTCGGCGAACACAGCGTGGAGATTCTTAAGCAACTGAATTACAGTGACGAGAAGATCGAGCAACTCAGATCAAGCGGTGCTGTGCATATTGGCCCTGCTGGCAGGTAGTGTAACGGAACGACAATGACAGAAACGAATGATATCGAAGTGAACGGAATCTCTCCCTCGGCAAAAATGCTGGCCGAAGTTGAAGAGGGCATTGGTTGGATAACCTTTAACAATCCTGCCAGACGTAACGCTGTATCGATGGAGATGTGGCAGGCACTGGCGAAAATCCTCAATCACTATCAGCAAGACTCGACGGTGCGAGTCATCATCATCAAAGGTGCTGGGGAGAAAGCCTTTGTCGCAGGCGCCGATATTTCCGAATTCGACAAGAAACGCTCCAATCAGCAACAGCGGGATGAATATGAGGGAGTCTTCGACCAGGCCCAGACCGCGCTGGCGGAATTTGATAAACCGCTCATCGCCATGATCCAGGGTTTTTGTATCGGTGGCGGATTGGCCGTGGCGGTTAACACCGATATTCGCATCGCCACCGATGATTCCGTATTTGGTATACCCGCTGCCAGGTTGGGGCTGGGTTATGGTTATGCGAGTATCAAGACACTGGTCTCATTAGTCGGGCCATCCCATGCCAAGGATATTCTGTTTAGTGCAAGATTTCTGAACACCGAGGAAGCACTGAGAATTGGCCTGGTGAACTTTGTTGTCAGCCGTGAGCACCTCGCGAAAACAGTACTGGACTATGCCAACACCCTGGTGGCTAACGCGCCGCTCACAATCAAGGCATGTAAGGCAGCTATCAGTGAAGTAGTTAAAGATTCCGGGCAAGACAGTCCGGAGTACGTAGATAAACTTGTCAATGATTGTTTTCTCAGTGAGGATTACAAGGAAGGCAGAGAGGCGTTTATGGAAAAGCGCAAGCCGGTCTTTAGGGGTAAATAGAAAATAGGGACAGATTTATTTTTCCTAAAGTCAAATCAGGAAAAATGAAAACTGAGAATAATCATGGCAACTGTAACGCCAATTACAAAAGTCAAATTCTCCATTGGTGAGTTGATTCACCATCGCCTTTTCGACTATCGCGGCGTGATTGTGGACGTTGATCGAAATTTCCAGGCGACGGAAGAGTGGTATGAGACCGTGGCAAAGTCCCGTCCGCCGAAAGACAAACCCTGGTACCATGTGCTGGTTCATGGCAGTAATCATTCTACCTATGTGGCTGAACAAAATTTAGCATCAGATGACAGTGAAGAGCCGATCAACCACCCGATGGTGGCACACTTCTTTGCCAAATTTGTTGATGGGAAGTATGTCCGTAGTGACCTGACCAACTAGCTGAAACGCCCCAGATAATGAAAATCAAATGGGACTCGAAAGGAAACAGGGCAGACCCATTTGCCTCGCCCTATCGTGCACGTCATGGCATGAATCAAAGTGGTTTCCCAGTTTGCCTGTGCTATATTGCGGACTTCACATTCGGTTAGGAGAGCAGAATATGATTGTAACAAAGCCTAACCGGGCGAACGTTCTGAGTTAGTAGTCAGTTCCATTCCTCAAGCGTCATCATAGCCCGGTATTCCACCGGGGCATATAGCCCCCGATTTTAATTCATGACGCGTTAGCGTCTGGGGTTTACTGTGACTGACTATTTATCTTTGGCCAACCTGGGTTGGCTGCCGTTTTTTCAACAACAACTGTCTCTGGAAGAATTGGATACGGTTACACCTGCTCGGATTATCGAGCAGCATAAGTCTGTAGTTGAAGTGGGCACAGCAGTTGGCAAGTTGTCTTTAGCTGTCAGGAATTCAATGCCACCGCTTACCGTGGGTGACTGGGTGTTGCTCGATGGTGATGGTCAATTCTTCCGGGCTTTGGAGCGCAAAAGCTGTTTCAAACGTAAGGCGCCGGGCACGCATATCGCGGAGCAATTGATTGCGGCCAACGTGGATACGGCGTTTATCGTATGTTCCCTCAATGAAGACTTTAATCTGAATCGTATCGAGCGATTCCTGAGTATTGCCAACGAGGGGCGTGGAACCGGTTGTGGTGCTGAGTAAACTGGATCTTTGTGCCGATCCTGAGACACAGCAATCACAGGTGCAGAAGTTGGGCAACCTGCTTTGCGTAGAAATGGTGAATTGCCTGGACAGTGCCAGCACCTCAGTCCTGTTACCCTGGTGTCTGTCAGGTAAAACGGTGGTGATGTTAGGTTCTTCCGGTTCCGGTAAATCAACCCTGAGCAATACCCTGCTGGGTCGGGAATTACAAACCACGAATGCAATTCGAGAGGATGATGGCAAGGGACGTCACACCACTACCCGACGCTCACTATTGGCAATGCCGGGCGGTGCGATGATTCTGGACACGCCAGGTATGCGGGAGTTACAGCTAAGCAGCTGCGAAGAGGGGGTGGCGGCGACGTTTGTTGATATTGAAGTACTTGCTGAGAGTTGCCGGTTCAGTGACTGCCAACATGACAGCGAACCGGATTGTGAAGTGCGAAAGGCATTGGATTCGGGTGAACTCGATGAGCGATGCTTTGAGAATTACAGCAAGTTATTGCGCGAGCAGGCGATGAATGCTGCCACTCTGGCTGAGCGCAGGGCCAAATATCGGGAGTTAGGCCGGTATATTAAGCGAGTGCAGAGTGAGATAAAGAAGATTAAGCGGTCGTGACTCTCTGAATAGGGAGCCGATACAAATTCTTTTTAATGCCTGGAAAATTAGCCATAAATGCGTAGCTTGGTTATATTACGGGTCAGCGCCACATTAAAATCAGCAGAAATGGAGGAGCAAATGAGAAATCGAATCCTGAGCACACTGAGTCTGATCCTTGGTAGCCTGCTACTGGTCCCAGTTCTCAGCGCACAATCGAGTGAGTTCCCACGCACAGAACACGGTGTGCCTGATCTTCAGGGCACCTATACATTCAGAACTCTGACTCCATTGAATCGCCCGCCCGAACTGGCTGACAAGCCAACGCTGACCGAGGAAGAGGCTATCGAGTGGCAGA
>PBTO01000015.1 GCA_002726595.1 Gammaproteobacteria bacterium
ATCGGCCTTCGGCGGTTTGTCAGCAGCTTTTGCCACTTGCGCAATGGCCAGGTTACTGGAAACTCCCCAGTCGCTGCGGTCCCTGATGGTTTCCTTCGTTGCGCCGCTACCACCGGGGCAAATTTCAGTTACACCTGTTATCGTACGACAAGGCACGAACGTTACTCAGGCTAGCGCCGATGTAATAGCGGAGGGAAATGTTTGTCTGCAGGCAATGGCTGTGTTTGGCAATCCCAGAGACGCCCTGCGAGTCCCAGCGGATGAGGTATTTCAGCCACGACCAAGAGAAACTGGTCAGCCTTTTTCGGAGTACACGAAGCGAGTCCCTACTTTTCTGCAATACTTCAAAGGCTATTGGGTTGGAGAGGGTATGCCATTTTCAGGGAAACCGGACCGACATTTGAATATGTGGATTCGTCACCGCTCCGATATATCCGATTTTCCAGTGGAAAAGATAGTGACCATTGCTGATATTCCACCACCAGTGATTTTATCCCACTTCGACAAACCACCAGTACCTGCCGCCTCGCTGTCCTGGTCACTGGAATTCTTGCAACCGCCTGAATCCATCACGAGCGACTGGTTTTATCTTGATTATTATCTGGAGGCAGCGGCCGATGGTTACAGTCAGCAATCGGGCAAAGTGTTCGATGAAAAGGGACAGCTCTGCGCCTTGTCGCGTCAGTGTATGGTCTACTTTGGGTGAATACGGCGCTTCGCTGATTTGCAGCTTCACATGTTGATTGTGCGATATTCTTTCATTCCACTTTCATTTAAATTTAAAGCCCTGAGCGGCTAGAAATTCCTTCATATGGGGGCGAACTTTTCCGGATAGAAAATTTGCAACCTGTTCAGACCAGCTAATTCCATGACCGCCTCCGGTTCGAGTTCGGTAGTACTCTCTTACCTGCTCGTCGTATACCGCAATTGCTGCCTTATCGCCTTCTTCGTTGTAAATCTCCTGTTTAACAACGACCGAAGTTGGCAATCGTGGCTTCACTTCCGGGTCCTGATCCGGGTAACCCAGGCACAGGCCAAACACAGGATAGACACCCTTGGGCAACTGCAATAAATTCACCATCTGGGCGGGATCGTTGCGGATACCACCGATATAACAAATACCCAGACCAGCCGATTCGGCGGCAATCACCAGGTTTTGTGCCATCAGTGCCACGTCGACTGTGGCAATTAGAAAGTGCTCTGTGTAGTCTCCTTCGAATGCTTTACCGTACTCATCACAGTAGTTCCCTGCCCTTTTTAAATCCGCACAAAACACGACAAACTCGGCTGCAGTTTCAACGTAGGACTGATTTCCAGCGAGCGCCGCAATTTGTTGTCGGGTTTCCGGATTCTTCACTCGGATGATGGTTGAGCCCTGCAAGAAACTGGACGTCGCTGCGGCCTGGGCAGCATCGATTAAATCCTGAAACAAATCGGCTGCAATTTCTTGCGTGGTGAACTTTCGTATACTGCGGTGGGACTTCAATAACTCGATGACAGAGCCCATGGGTATTTCCTATCTTGTAGTCAGCTTTGAAGATTGCTGCAAACTATCGAGAAACGCAGGAACGACGTCATTGGCCAGATTTGAGTCGGCATTAAATAACAACACCATGCCAATATTGGCCTCGGGCACAAAAGCCATTTCCGAGCGATAGCCTCTGACGCCACCGCCATGATGGATAGCACGCATGCCCTTGTAATCAAACACTCGCCAACCTCTTGCATAATAGGCATGTTCTAAACCACGCCAACGGTTGAAATAGTTGCCCCGAGGAGTAGGGATGACCGGTTCATGTAACTCAGCCAGAAAATTTTCTGACATTANTTCAGGAAAGGCACCGAGGTTGGCGCGCAACCAGAGTGTCATATCGAGAATACTGGCGTTTATACCGGCTGCCGGAGCCGTGGTGTAATAGGCGGGATTGGTTGACGTGGTTTTCCAACGGCTACGCNCCAATTGATGGGGCGATGTAGCATCCGGGTTACTCTCATACGCGCCTATGCCCACCGATGCCGTGAGCATTCCCAGTGGCACGAAAAGCTCTTCGGTTAAATAGTCTTCATAGGAACTACCCGTACTTTCCTCCACCACATCCGCGATCAAAGAAAACACCACGTTTTGATAGCCATAGCACCTACCCGGGGCGCACACAGTGGGTATCTGACTGAATTTCTCCTTTATTTTTTCATACGCAACGCCAGCATCGAGCATGTTTGAATAAGAATGTGGCATTAATCCGGTGGAGTGGCTAACCAGGTGTTTCAGGGTAATTGCCTGGGATGATCTGCCGGTACCAAGCTGCAACTGGGGAAACAGGTCGCTCACCTGCACGTCCCAGGTTTGCAGGTTTTGATTTACCAGCAACGTGGCAGCCGCACCCGCAAATGTCTTCGACATCGAGGCAATACGAAAGATTGAATCGATATTGACCGATGCATTTTCGACAACACTCTTAACACCCCAGGTTTGCAGGTGCAATATGCCTTCCCTAGACACGACGGCCAGGGCAGCGCCGGGTATCCCTTTTTCATCTGCAGCGAGCTTTAGCCAATCTACGAATTCGGCATAAGCCTCACGCGAATCAGCAGAACCCGGATTCCCAATCTCGCCGCCCTGGGACAGCAAAGGTGAAGAAAAAGTGGTTGCCAAGGTTATGGCCAGGAACTTCAGGATAGAATGGATAGTCTTGGAATTTTGCAAACAGCAGTATCTCATATAGTAACAGCAGCTATTTTTCTTATATGTAAACTAAATCCGATTTACCAACGATGTGGTCAGCACCGACGAATAATAATCGCAGAAAATTTAACGATCAACTTCTTTTGCGGGATTCTTTGCAAAAGAAAGCACCTCCAGCAAAAAAAAGCCGACTTATCTGAGGTAATAAGTCGGCCAGAAGGGGCCACTATTTAGGTCGGAGGATGACAGGTGTACCTGTTTACGGCTTTTTTGCTTATGTATTCATCCAGGCAAGATTAACAACATGCGCCTGCCTTCTCTCATCACGGTCAGGGCAGTAAACCGCTCTGTCGATCCAGCCTGTTGACGGAATTCCGCCNAATCCGCTATTTCTTCCCGGTTAACTTCGATTATTACATCACCCGGACGCAGTCCCGCATTCCATGCATTACTGCCAGATTCGACCGTNTCCACGACTACCCCGGGCATCTCTGCATCCGCTTCGGCTGACCTTAAACGTGATCCTCTGAATTGGGATGTTGTAGCTGATCGGGGGTCACTGGGCGAAGCCTGACCCTGATTTCCACCTATTACAGCGCTGATTTTACGCTGCACACCATCCCGATACAGGACCAGGTCAACTTCCTGATCCTGCCGCTTCAGGCCAACTATGTTGCGCAATTCACGGCCACTGTTTACCACTTGATTGTCGATCTCGACTATTACATCCGACACCAGAATGCCTGCTCTTTCGGCCGCGCTATCTGGTACCACGCTGGTCACCAATGCGCCGCTGCTCACTCCAACATCCAAAGCTGCAACAACCTCAGGGGTCACATTGCTAATCTGCACACCGAGCAAGCCCCTGCGCACTTCACCGTCCAGCTCCAGATGTTCCATAACTGCCTGCAACATATCGGCAGGGACAGCAAAGCCAATGCCATTGCTGCCACCGTTACCACTGATGATTGCCGTATTAATACCGATTAAATTACCCTCCATGTCGACCAGGGCTCCACCGGAGTTGCCAAGATTTATGGCGGCATCGGTCTGGATAAAGTCTTCATAATTATTTCTGTTCAGACCGGCTCGACCCAGTGCGCTGACTATTCCAGAGGTCACTGTCTGACCTATACCAAAGGGATTGCCGATTGCGACGACATAGTCGCCAACCTGTACGGTTCCGATATCGGCAAAGTCAATTGCTGTCAGCCCGTCAGCTTCAATTTCCAGCAATGCCACGTCCGTGCTGGCGTCACTGCCCAGCAGATTTGCCCGTACACTCCGGTTATCACTCAGGCTAACTGTGATGCGCTCTGCCCCAACTACAACATGATGATTAGTAAGTATTAATCCCCTGTCCGCATTCACGATCACACCCGATCCGGCACCCGTGGTAGAGGGCCCTCTACCTTGTCCCTGTGGCAGGTCTGGGAACTGCTTAAAAAATCGCTGGATGCCTTCGGGCGCCTGATCACCATTGTAGAAGAAGCGCTTGTTGGCCGGCACAAGCGACTTTCTGACGCGAATACTGACCACTGCAGGAGTGACCTCTTCCAACATTGGCGCGAGTGAGGGTATGCCCTGGCTGGACGCCACTGCACTGACGGCCAGTACCTGGCCGGTTCCCAGTAGCAAAAGCGCGGTCATGATTGACCACAATGTAATTTGTCTACGCATAGTGTTTCCTCCACTATCTATTCAATCCGATTCAATCTTTCAGGTTCACTTACAGTCAGTACTCTTGATTCGGGTACCAACTGACTGGGAAAATTAGCCACTAATTCGTTGAATAACCTGAAATTACGGTGAAATTTATATCCAGAATACCTGCGGAAGGAGAAAATCTTATAAATTCCGGTCTAAATTTATTATGATCGGAATTGACTCTGCCGCTGCCAACCTTTTCGGCTTTGGCCGCGTCAAAATAGCTAACACTGGATAAAACCAGCGATGTCGAACTTTACCCAGGGAATCTCGACAGATGAATGTAACCATCCAATCTGAGTGCCACCAGGCAGCAACGACCGGAGCAGAGCAAGATCGAGCCAAACCAGCGCTCACACAGGCATTTGAGTTGGGAAACTGGCTGGTTGAACCCAGGGGAAACCGGCTGCAATGTTTGCTTGTCAAGACCAGCGTACGTTCTCTCGAACCCCGATTGATGCATTTACTGTGCTATCTGGCAGCTAATCAAGGCCGGGTTCTGGATCGAGACGAACTCATTCAGGAGCTTTGGCCCAGGGTTATTGTCAACGAAAATTCACTGACTCGGGCCGTTTCTGAATTACGTAAGCAATTATCCAGCGGTGAGAAAGCGTCTAAGAGCCCGATCGAGACCATTCCAAAGAAAGGCTACCGCTTAACTTGCGGCGTTAATCTTACACAATCCGGTAACATCGTGTCCTTTGATGGACTTGAAATCTTTGACTCGCACTGGCCAAAATTCGCCACTGCCGCGGTGCTCGTTCTTACTACGGGTGTCTGGATGTCACAAATGCTGGTTGAATTTGACCCCGGCCTGAATGCCAGCGTGGCAGAAAACAGGCAGCTTGCAGATGAAATCGTCGAATCCGATACTGGCTGGNTTGGTGGAGAACTCACGCTAAGCAACGCCACAGAATCTACCGTTTCGAGCCCTGGCACCAGGGCAGCCCCGGTTTTATCTGGCGATGAAAGCAAGCTGGCCTATATTCAGTACGATGGCAGTGGATCAACAATTTTTGTCACCAGCATCGAAAATTTGCCAAACGCGGTGGCAATTTATGCCAGCCCGGATTACCTGCACAATCTGAGTTGGTCACCGGTGGGCAATGCCTTGTTGTTTGCCAGGAAAAAACAGATGACTACTACGGCACTGTTTTCCGGTGAAAGTGATGTGCCCGAGCTAATGCTGCTGGATCTGGACACGATGGAAACCAGCCGCCTGCATAAAGAAGATCTCGAGGAAGAAGAGAGTTCCAGCGGTACAAGTCTGACTTCAAGCTCGGAACTGAATACCGTAGCCTACACGTCTTGATTAATGTTCATCAGGGCCTACTACTGTGGTGAGGTAGGCTGTTACTAACAATATCGCTGTACCGAATGCCATCTCTGTTTTGATACTGTTCCTAAGCTGGCCAATACTATTACCGGAGAGTAAGCGCGGGACCAGGTACACTCTATTGGCTGCAGCCAGGAGCAATAGGACCAGTACGAGTAGCAATTTGATCATCACAGATCTGCCGTAAACGGTTGACAGCAGATCCACGGGCGATTCCAGCAACTGCACTAGCATCAACCCACCCGACAAGATCAACAGGGAAATGATGTAAACGGCGAAATCTCCAAAGCGCTTCATGGTCGATTGCAACGCTTCGAGCTGACTGTCACAGCTTAATGAGTAGAGCGGAAACAAGGCACCCAACCACAAGGCTATCGCTATCACATGCACAGCAATTGCCGCTTGCGCTGTCAAGCTGAGCAAGGAGACGTGACCCGTTACCTGAAAGCTAAGTGCAATTATTATTAACGAAATGCCGTGAACATAGATGACGATTCGATAAAAAAAACGCCCTNGCACCCGGTCCAGCCTGTTGGTATGACGCAGTAACAGGGCACTGGAAAGCAAAGCCAGTAAAAATCCGGCCAGTCTGATCAATGTCGCTTCGCCAAGCGGCAAACTGTAGAGAAACTGGACCATTTCCCAATCCAGAATCCCCATCAAACCGGCATCTTTTATCAGGCCAACCTGCAAGAAGAAGTAAATCACTACAGCATGAAATCCCACTAGTGAACCCACCAGGATATAAGTCAGATGCTGCTGAATGGTAAAACGACGATCGTCGTAAAAGAACAAAAGACAGAAGCTGCCGCCAGCAATGCTAGCGACAGAGGCGAAGAGAAAAAATTTGCTTAGTACACTGGCAAATTCCCAAATATTTGGGAGTGTGAACATCGAGAACCACTACGGCTTTAGTGAGGATTCGCCCCTCCATCGCCGTGATGAGCCGCGTGGTCATCGTGACCACCTTCAGCCTCATGTTCCGCATGGTCTTCAGTGATAGTAGGATCAACCACGAAGGCATAGCTGTTTGTCACAGTGTGGCCGTCTGCACCAATANCCGCCCAATTGACAGTGAAATTTCCAGCATGCATGCCCGGGGTCACGATGGTGAAGCTGGCATGTGCTTCCGTACTCAGCTTGAATTCTGTTGGCATCTCATGGCCGGTCCCCATTACCTCAAATTTCACTAACTGCACAGGTTCTGTAAACACCAGGTTAATATTGGCAGGCGGTTCTTTAACCATCGCGCCGTCACCGGGAGTGGACTCTGACAGTGCCGTGTGGGCAAACGCAGTGGCCTGAATGGCAGTTGAAGCGCCGATAATGGCAATTAGTCGCAGTAAAGCTGACATTTTCATATCAATTCCTCGTTCGTAAAAGCGGTTGAATTCAACAGTATCGCACTCTTCCAAGGGCAGATTATGGCAGTTTGCCGGATAAAAAGACATAACAACAAGGGCACTGCGACAACTTGTCGCGGGTATGCCGAGCCGCTATCCGCCACCTGCGCGGCACTAACCTCTATCGTCCTTAATCCTTTACTGCTGACGTCGAGGCCCATAGTGAGGTGCAACGGCTCCTACCTCTAACGCCCCCAGGTCGGGTGCGGCCGCTGTAAAGTCATCGGTCACGGTCGGCAACACCATTCCCTGATCCACCGCTGCCAAACCGGGCCGCAACCGAAAATCGAGATCCGACCCGTCGTAGATGTTTTGCAGCGTGCTCACGTTCCGGGCATCGAGTGCGGGCACGTTTATGAACACGTCATATCCAAGCTGTACACTGTTCCGGTCCTGTCCGGTCGCCTCACTGTATTCCTCAAGCGTCGCGAACTCCCGCAACTCGAGTACCGGAGTATGATTTGGGGCGCGGAAATCGGCGGCCACAGCAAATGGCGGACTCTCCCATCGAAACGGCATCGGGGTGTCGGGCGCGGAGCCGAAGCCGTTGTAGTCTGATGAGGTGTAGTTCGTAAACGTCTTGATTCCGAACAGATTCGAACGCTCCCCGCGAAAGTCGGTGGGCGCGTTCTGCCCCAAAATCAGATTGTTCCGCCAATGCGTATTCAGCATCGTGCCAGTCGTCTCAGATAAGATAGTGTTGTTGTAGAACACGACTCCGGCGGCACCAAAGAAACGGCTCGAGCCGCCTGGGAGGTTGTAGGCTATGTTCCGAATCCAGTAAACAGGTCCGCCGAGGACCGGTTGACTGTTGAACGCATGGGATGCGTGGTTGATGAACATGTTCCGCTGCACACGCACGTTGTGCATGCTCCCATCGGCCTCGATCGGATTGTCGTGGGAGTTGGTGATGTAGTTGTTGTAGAAGTCGATCGCGATGGGACGCCGGTCCCAGTACTCCCGCGGCGGATACTTTGGACCATCAGGCATCCCTGGTGCGGAGGCGACGCTGCCATCGGGATTGCCGTAAGTCTCTACATTGATCCCATCATGGAAGTCTGCAATGTAGTTGTAGGCCACGACGTGCCCGGGTCCATAAAGCTTCACCGCCACATAGGAGGCCATGACAGGGGGATGGACCTGACCGTCGACGCCGTCAAACTGCCGCCAGAGGTGCGCGTCGGACCAGCCGATCAGGAGCTCCGAGTCGTTCCGGCCGTAGAACCAGTTGTCGGCGATGTAGAAGTTGCTCGAACCCGAATAGTTGGTGAAGACACCGGCGCCCACGTCCTCGAAACGGGAGTGCTTGACCGAGATCCCCTTCGCCCCCGCGATAAACTGTTCGCCGGCCCAGATAGCGAACTCCGTGTTGCGAAACGTTATGCCCTCAAAATAGGTGTAGTCGGCCGCCATCACGTTAAAGAGGGCGAAGTTGCCATCGCCGTCGAAGATGACTTCGCCGTCACTGGCGGCTTTGATGGCGATCGGCCGTTCGGATGTGCCGTCTGCCGTTAGGTGGTACGTGCCCTCGTAGGGAAAAGCGCGGTTGTTTCCGCCGTACTCGTAACGGTTGTTCCTGTAGAGACCGGCATGCATGAGAAGTGTGTCGCCCGGGCGCACCCGTGGCCGCCCGGCCGTGGCGAAGTCCCCTCCCCCACATGAGGAGTTATACGCGCACATCAGGCCCGCGAATGATGGTTCGAGTTTCGGGCCGGCATAATCCCGTGGATAGACGTGAAAAACACGGCCGTCTTCGGCGGGAACTGGCTCCGCACGGGTCCGCACGGTCACGGTCTTGCTGGCCTCCCCGATCACGCCATCCGGATCAGTCATCACCAGCCGCGTCTCATAGTCCGTGTCAGGTTCCAAATCGAGGATGCTCCCGGCGAACATATTCGGAACGATAACATCGAACTGCGCGCCCACGAAAATCCGCTCACCCTGGAGGCGCAGGAGTGGGAGTGCTGACGACCAGGCCGACTCGTCTGGACTGTCCCCCTGTTTACGAAATGAAACCTCGACAGAGGCGTTCCGGTTGTCATCGCCCTGGATGAACCATTCGAAGCCAAGGTTTATCAGGGTCGGCGGTTCAGTCAGTAACTCACCAGTGGTAACCGCGTTCTGCGGAGTGTCTGCCACTTGCGCCAACACAACCGTATGGCGCTCGTCTTGTAATATGCCGCTGATACATAAACTTAGCACCGCCATACGTACCAGGTGACCGGTTCTCTCAGGCATGGTCGAGTTCCTTTCTGCAGAATTACAGTAATGTGTCACGGCGCGCCGGGATTGCTGCTTACCTAACGGCGTGTCGGCATAGCTCGCCTGCCGTTTACGACAGCTGGAAAGTCCATTACCTCGGCATACACCGCCGTGATAAAACGATTCTTGCTTTGCTGCGTATCACCCTGGGTGGTCTGCTCATACGGTGCAGTCAGATTCGCAGCTAGAACCTCCTCCAGCGACTTGCCTTCGTCGCGTAGTGCCGTGACTTTCGCCACGATGTCCACCAGCATGGCACGATACGGCAGGAGATCCTCTCTATGGATGAGCGTGCCATGGCCAGGGATCAGCCACGTGTCGGGACCAGCAATCTTCTGAAATAGATCAATCGCCTCGATCATGCCCTTGATCGAGCCGCCACTAGTCTGGGCGGCGAAGGGAAAGCCGTAGTTACGGTAGAAGTCCTCGATGTAGATCACATTGGCATTGCGGAAGCGCATGACCGTGTCACCAGCGGTGTGGGACGGCATCATTGGGATGAAATCTATGGTTTCGCCGTTCATGTTCAGGATAACTGCAGGCTCTCCGGGAGCGGACGGGTCATAGTCATAAGTCACTACCGGAATGGCGGCCGGATCGAGTGGCCGGGCCGGCTGGCCGTTGGGGCGAAGTGGATTGATCATATCAAGCCGCAAATTTTCCTGAGCGAAGATCAATGCCCCCTGCTTCGCAAAAAAGGCGTTGGCACCGGTATGATCGCTATGAATATGGGAGTTGACCAAAACCCTGATGGGTTCGTCGGTAAATGTCCGGATTGCCGCCAGTGTCTTTTCGGCCACCTGTCGGTTCTGGGTGTCCACCATTAGAACGCCATCCGGTCCAAACAGCACCATGGCCCTGCCGCCGGACGCATCGGGGTGTGACCGATCAAGGCCGCTCGAACCGTGCAGAGTAAAGAGATTCGGCGACAATTTTTCTGTCACCATGATCTCAATCTCGTTCCACGGCGTCTGGTAGCCCTCCGGGAACGTGTACTCGCCCTCGTCCGTCGGAACTACGATGATGGGATATTCCGCGTCCTGCGCCCATACCATCGAAGGAATAAGCATCATCAGGGCCAAGTAAATGAACAACAATGTGGATTTTCTCATGAGCTCACTCCTTAAGGTAAAGGAAGAAAAAAAGTTATCACTATTAAAAACTGCGCCTTTTTTTGGCAAGAAATATTATCTTGCCTGCTACAGAATCGCTCCGGAATCTCCCTAAAACTCCGCGATGTTGGCCAATCTAACAGCTCATTCATCCTCTGAGTAGTCGTTTTTAAAATAATTCGAATATCTGTCTGCAAAAAGCAGCTTCCGGTAAATATCCCAATCCTGTACGCAAAATTGAAATTCTGGTCAATGCGCTCTGCGCAGCATAGAATCCCATTACGATGAGACCGAATCGCACTAATAGTCTGTTACTGCTACCGCTGCTTATCATTCTACCGGCTGTATCTGCGGCACAATCGAGCCTGCCCGACATCGAGCGCCAAACCGAGTTGGTCGATCCACGGGATGCCGCCTGGTTTTACCGGTCGGAAAGGAGTGAAAGCGAGAAGCCTGAGGAGCTCCTTGATCTCCTCGGGATCAAGGAGGGCGATGTCGTTGCAGATATCGGTGCCGGCGTCGGCTTTTTCTCACTGCGCGCCGCCGAGCGAGTCGGACCAGGAGGCAAGGTATTCGCGGTGGACGTCCAGCCCGAGATGATCGAAGGTCTGGAAATGATGATGAAGAGATTCGGGCACGAAAACATCGAGCCGATTCTCGGCAACGTCGACGATCCGAAGCTGCCTGTAGATAGCGTCGATCATGTCCTGCTCGTCATTTCTTACCATGAGTTTTCCCATCCGATCGAGATGATGCGTCACATCCATAAAGCGATGAAGCGCGACGGGCAGATGCTGATCGTCGAGTACAGGGCCGAGGATCTCAATTCGCGGGTCTCACCTCTCCACAAGATGAGTGAGGCGGAGATCATGGAGGAAATTCCAGCACTGGGTTTCAGGCGCGACAGAGTCATCGACATCATTCCGAGCCAGCATGTTTTCGTTTTCAGGAAAACAGAGTTAGACTAGACGCGGGCCTATGGTTTGAATGAACTGAATGGCTCATGAAGCAAACCTATAAACCTGACCTCCTTGTATAGAAAGTGATGTCAAGTCAATGTCCCAGGAGATATCTATGCTCAGATTTATGTTCACAACTATCGCGCTCTTGACGCTGGCCTTGCCGGCAACAGCACAGGATGCCGAAGTCGGACAGGAATACCAGATCACGATTGCGACCGAAGAAGACAATCAATATACCGGCCCCTACGGCCAGGCGAGAATCGGTTCGATTGCTGTCAATGTGCCCGATGCCAAGGTGGAAGAAAGATATACCGTCAGGATCACAGCCATAGCGCTAAACCAGTACTCCGGAGACAGGCAAGCGTCTTGCGAGTTCACGCAGATTGGCGGAGACAAAGCGGGTAATTGCCTCCCAGCCCCGTAAAGCTTTATTCGGCGCGCCGAGCAGACCCATTGGTGTGGCCCAGGTTTTACTGACTACCTCATAAAGTACAGTGGTAATACTGTCGGGGACTTATAAACTGGAAAAGTGTCTGCTTTACACTATCCAATACCTCAGCTTCATCGCCGGCACTTAGATACACCATTCCATCCTCAACGCTTATTTTTCTGGCGAAGAGCTCTTCGTCCGGATAAAGCGTTAAAATATTTTTGTAAAATTCCTGTGGCATGCGAAACANACCCGTGCTTACCGAGTGAAGCTTTTCGGGTTCAAGCCTACTAAACACATCGCGGAAGAAGTCTTCGAAGGCCACCATCGTCGCACCGGGCGGGCTAATCAATGGTTCAAATCGTAGCGCCACAGGCCAGCCATGATCCTGCAGGCGCTTGAGTGCAAGCAAACGCTTCTCGACAGAGGGAACTTTATGCTCCCATTTATCCGCAACCGCAGCCAAAGTAAAACTCATGGCGATTACAACATTGGGCGAGGGTTCGCTGTTTAGCAGATTTCGAATCTGCGTGCTCTTGGTTCTTAATTCCAGTACTGCATTCTGTTCGCTGGAGAAAAACGGCACAAAGTATTCAGTGAAGGCACTAACCGGCTCCAATGCCAGGCTGTCACAATCATAACCGCTGTAGAACACGGTAGCGGCACTTTCAACTGCAATATTTTCACGGATTGATTCCACAAAATCCTCATAGTTAACAAATAACACAGTGTTTGCCGAGCGATACATGCCTTGCAGAAAACAATAGCGACAGTCATAGACACAATTGAGCATATGAGAAAAATAATAGCTCTGGTTACTATTAAATCCGTATCCAATCGGTGCGGGCAGCACCAGGTTGCCGTATTTTTTTGCCAGAATTAGCGCCGGATTGCGCTTTTGTAATCTGAAGTTTTGTGCTTTGCGGTTAAAAATCTCACCATAACGTTCGCATTGTATCTGCGGGATATCGGGAAAGCGGGCCAGTAATGCTTCAACTCTTGCAAAACCGGCCACTTCCTCTTCGATATAGATGGCGGAAAACATGGTGCTACTTCTCCGGATTCTCACTGACTCTATCAGCTTGATCCTCAAGCGCACGAATAAGCTGCCTGGCGTCATGGAATGAGTGCGGGGAAAGCGCCAGAAGAAAATCCTCACTACCCAGAGCATGGAGGCGCTGAACTAACCGGCAAAGCTGGTTTTTCTGAGTACTACTGAAGTGAAGCCGGGATGAGAATTCGTCAACTTCTTGCGGTAATCGAAAATACAAGTTGGTTTCTACTACAAGTTCAGCCAAACGCTCCAACAAATGTTTCATGTCATTGCTGTTATGCAGGAACCACTGGGAAACAATTGTTTGATTAATTCCCTCAACCGAGTTGGATGGATTGTCCGAGACAACTTTGTAAACCTGAACCAGCTCGCTGGTGGAATGGTTACAGGCGGCAGAGTAAAACCCAAACGCCTCCATCTCATAGGCCGCGTTTTCAGGATAGTTCAGCTCCGGCTGTTCAACCGTGATCACAGCAGAAGTTGGCAAATCTTCTTTGAGTAACATGGGTGGATAAAATGATTTCCCGCTAGTCCGGCTACTGATCTTATGTGCCAGTAATCCACGCCCCAACGCCTCCTGCTGATGTCCTGCAATACCAATATTCAACCATCCGCGCACTTTATCACGGGAATTTTTCTGTTTATCCCCAAGATAAGATACAGCCGAGGCTGTTCGCTCGCTTCCCATGCCTACCACTATCAGGACCAAGCCGGAATCATTTCCATACAAGGGGTAAGCATCACACTCCAGCTTTTCCAACTCGAATAATTGGATGAGGGGTTTTGCCTCTATTGAGTGTGCAACCACCAGATTAACAGGACTCTCTTTCATTATCCGTTGCAACACTCCAACTCTTGTTTCATGAATGCTGCTCGATAAGTTGCTGATAATATTCGGCCCGCTTACCATTACCACGTTTCTCAGCGCCGGTTTTTAGAATATTACTTTTTTCCACCAACATAGCCTGGGCAGCCTGATAATGTCCGACGCTCAATAAACCCGATTGCAAAATATTTATCAGTGCCTGAACCCGAAAGCGATCCATACCCCAATGTTTCCTCGAGAGCTGATCTTCGTGCCCACCATATTTTTTTATCAGAGCTTGCTCCAGATACAACACCGGATTACGACTGCAAATTTTCAACCATAGATCGTAATCCTCACACGCCGGCAAATCTTCATCAAAACCACCGGCAGCCAGCAACAGTTCCCGGTCCAGTAAAACCGATGAAGGAGAAATAGCACACATGGGCAGGCATTTCTCGAATATCTCACCGCCCTGCTTCCGGTGCTTGTCCATCTGATTAACCCGAACACCGTTGCGTATCCAAATCTCTTCGGTGTGTACCAATTGATACTGGGGATTATCCCTCAGCGCCTGCAACTGTTTTTCCAATTTATCCGGCAGCCACTCATCATCCGAATCGAGAAACGCAATCCACCTCCCGCTTGTCGCCTCAACCCCCCGATTCCGCGCAGAACTAACCCCTCGGTTTTCCTGCGCAAGCGTTGTAACTGCTGGGAATCGCTGTTTTATCCACGCTGCCGTGCCGTCCGTTGAGCCATCATCCACCACGCAGATTTCATCTGGTAACCGTGATTGAGAAAATACGGAATCCAACGCCCTACCGAGTGTATGAATTCGATTGTAGGTAGGAATAATTACACTGACAGATTCAGGCACAGTCTGGAAGAAGAGGTTTTTTAAGCCGCCGACCCACTTGATTGGAAGACATGGGTTTGGTATTCCTTGCGGTGACCTTCGCCCGCAGGGATGCGGGCGCAGAGCCTACATGGACGTATTCACGGCGTGTCACAGCAAGGAATGCTAAACTCATGTCTGAGACACGGCAAGGAAAACCGAACTCATGTCTGATGCAAAGCAAGTTGACCTCATGTCTAATTCAAAACTAGTTATACTTAGCCAATTCTTTCCTGGCAATCACACGACGATGCACCGCATCCGGACCATCCGCCAACCGCAAAGTCCGCTGACTGGTCCAAAGTTCAGCCAAAGGAAAATCCTGCGACACTCCCGCAGCCCCATGCAACTGAATCGCATGATCAATAACCCGTAATGCCATATTCGGCACTGCTACTTTAATCTGGGAGATCGCCGAGCGAGCCGCCTTGTTGCCAATGGTATCCATCAGCCAGGCTGCCTTGAAAGTTAACAACCGACACATTTCGATTTCGATACGACAGTCGGCAATAATGTCATAATTTGCACCCAGTTCCGCCAGCGGTCTACCAAAGGCTTCACGACTCACTGCCCGTTTACACATCAAATCGAGGGCTTTCTCTGCCGCGCCAATAGACCGCATGCAGTGGTGAATCCGGCCCGGCCCAAGGCGCCCCTGGGAAATTTCGAATCCCCGGCCTCGACCGAGAATAATATTGCTTTCCGGTACTCTTACATTATGAAACTTGATATGCATATGGCCGTGAGGGGCACCATCTCCACCGAATACTTCCATGGGCCTGACCACCTCCACCCCCTCTGCGTCCATGGGGACCAGAATCTGAGATTGGCGATTGTGTTTAGGCGCATTCGGATCTGTGACCACCATGGTGATCAGGATCTTGCAGCGGGCATCGCCGGCCCCGGAAATATAAAACTTCTCACCGCTTATTACCCACTCATCACCATCCAAAACAGCAGCGCAGCAAATATTAGTAGCATCAGATGAAGCCACACCGGGTTCGGTCATAGCGAAAGCCGAGCGAATTTCACCAGCCAGCAGAGGCTTGAGCCATTGCTCCTTTTGCTCTTCAGACCCATAGCGCTCCAGCACTTCCATATTGCCGGTGTCCGGCGCACTGCAATTGAATGCCTCGGACGCCAGTCGGCTACGCCCCATGATTTCAGCGAGGTGGGCATATTCCAGATTTGAGATTCCCGCCCCGCCCTGGCTTTCCGGCAGAAAGAAATTCCACAGACCGAGCGTTCTCGCTTCGGCTTTCAGTGCATCGAGTATTTCATCCTGTCTTGCCGTGTGGGACCACCTATCACCTACCCCAACCTCGTGGTGATACTCCGCTTCAACCGCGTCCACTTTTTCATTTACAAATGTGAGTATTTTTTCCCGTACTTCAGCCAATTCTTCTGATAATCCCAAATCCATCATCTGGAGCAACCCCCTTAAACTGCTAATGCTTGAACTTCGTTAACCGGCGATTGTACCACCGCCATCGATAACAATTGTTTGACCTGTGGTAAAACTTCCTGCATCTGAGGCCAGTAATACGGCAGCGCCGGCTATTTCATCCGGCTCACCTATTCGCCGCAGCGGATATCTGGTTACCGTGGCCTCGTAGATCTCCGGATTCTCCCATAAAGCCCGGGCAAATTCCGTGCGCACCAGACCCGGCGCTATACAATTCACGCGAATATTGCTGGGGCCCCACTCCACAGCCAGGTTTCTGGCTATCTGCATATCCGCTGCCTTGGAGATCGCATAGGCACCCAAATTCGGCGTCCCCTTAAGCCCGCCTATCGAAGAGACAATAATAACCGCGCCGCCTCCGGCTGCGGCCATATCGGGTAAAACCAACTGGCATAGTCGATGTACACTGCCAATATTAGCATGCATTACCTTGTCAAAGAGCGCATCAGGAATATCCTGCGAAGGACCGAAATAAGGATTCAGGGCTGCATTGCAAACCAGAATATCAATCCCGCCCAATTGCTGTTTAGTTTGCTCGACCAGATTCTGCAACTGTTCCTGGTAGTTAATATTGCAAGCGATTGCCAGGGCCTCACCACCCTGTCCGCTTATCTCGCCGGCCACCTCATCGCACGCGTCCTGATTACGGCTGGAAATCACCACTTTCGCGCCCTGCTCAGCCATTCTAACCGCGATGGCCTTACCGATCCCTTTGGTTGAACCGGTTATTATTGCAACTTTGTTTTCCAGGCTGAATAAGCTCATCTTTACTCCTTTTGCGAAAAAACCTGTTACTCGGTCCAGTCTCGCTTGCCTTTGCTGATACTGGTACCGCCGTCGACCGGAATCACAGTGCCATTGGTATAGGCACCAGCGCGCGATACCAGGTAGATCATGATGCCGACTATTTCTTCCGGCTGTCCTACCCGATGTAAGGGACAGTCATCCTCAATATCTTTGAGAAAATGCGCAAAGACATAATCCGTCATTCTGGATTCAAAGAAGCCCGGCGCGACGGCATTCACAGTGATATGTTTTGCCGCCAGATCCACTGCCAGTGTGCGTGTCAAATGGTGCAGCGCTGCCTTACTGGCAGAATAGGCAAACGTCGGCACACGCTGCACGATTGGTACCTGTAGCCCATCCATGGAGCCAATATTGATTACCCGGGCAGGATCCTGCTCGGTGGCCGCTGTTGTCAATGCTGGAATCAGGTCACGGGTAAGGGAAAAAACTGCGTTTAGATTTGTATCGATTACTTTGGCAAATCCCGCATCGGGGTAGTCTTCCAATGTCGCTCCCCAGTTAGCACCGGCATTATTGATCAATATTGATAATCCACCTGCCTGCTCCTGTACTTGCGCAACCAGGGCATGGCGTTGCTCCGTATTGGTCACATCAGCTACCATGGCACTGCACTCACCATATTGCTCCAGTTCAGAAAGTGCCATATCGCACTTTTCCTGTTTGCGAGACGCAATAATTACCCTTGCTCCATTTTGTAACAGGCCTTTAGCCATCATCAGACCGAGGCCACTGCTACCACCTGTTACCAGTGCCAGCTTTCCTGCTACCGAGAACAGCCTCTCTATGTCAAATTGTCCAGCAGAGCCTGGATTCATGCTGCTTCGTTCCCACTGCTGGCAACTGCTAACTGAAAGTCCTGTTTAGTCTTCATATTCCCGGGCCTCGCCCAATATTCATTTAGTAGCGCTGCATACTAACTCAAGAAACCTGATAACAAGTATACTTTTCTTCTTCCAGGCGGCCGTCCAGAAAAGCCAGAACCTCGTGCAAAATTTTCATACTCACTGCCAATTCCTGCTCACTCACTGTAAGAGCTGGAATAAGGCAGATAACCGCATTGCGAGTCGGTGTAATTAGCAGAACCCGGTTTGTATCTCATCCATTATCAATAGTACGCCCTTGCGGCGACACAACTCAGCTACCGAGGTCAGACTATTTTCTATCTCGATTGTGTTCATCTCCTACTCTCCTGTGTGCCTGATCCGGAAAACTCTCTTGTCCTGTACCAGTAGGAATAAAAAGTTCTGAAGCCAAGTTTTCGATAGAGTTTTATGGCCGGGAAATTACCCGCTTCAACCTGCAAATACGCATACGTCGCTTCATTATCTGCTGCCCAGGTCAGCAATTTACTGGCCAGCTGAGTCCCATAGCCCCTGCCCCGGGCATCAGCGTGGGTGACGATATTGTACAATCCTGCTGCCCTGCCTACCACCACAGTAAAACCGCAGCAAAGTGGTTGACCTGACTCGTCTTCCACAGCTAATAGGCAGTGCTCAGCTGGCAATTTCCCCAGCATCTGCCGGTGAATTTTACGCTCTCGCCCGGATAAACCACTGAGTCGATGATAGGTCTGCAACCAGTTGGGGAGTGAATATTCTTTGCTGTTGCCAGAACCCCTGTTTGTGATATTGCCGGTAACAGCGGGAAGGCGGATTGTCATTACATGTTTCTGACCTTCTGCCGGCTCCGCTTGTATACCAGGCAGCAAATTAAGCGAATTGGCTCTTTTACTGTAACCGGAGGAGTATCTCAAAACGCCGTACGGCAGCTCCTGCTCCTCCAGGGCAGGCCAGGCGAATCGGGAGGCCAGTTCTATTTCTTGAATGTTCATATCATCTTTCCCAGGGGCAAAAAAAACCTCTAAGGCCGGAGACACTTAGAGGTTTTATGAATAGTTTATTTAGTCGTTTTTATTTAGAACCTGGCATCTCCTTGGGAAATAACGCACGCGCAAGACGGCGCGCCGCATCAAATGCCGCTACGATTATTAATGTTGCCTGAGGTACTGCCTGAGGTACTAAATGAAACATCAATCTTCTCTAATAAAAAGAATACGAGCGCGGCACTTTATTTGAATCCAGGAAATCTGTCAACTGTTTTCTGTGCTGTGGGGTTTGTGCATAACAGTAAATTTCCAAATCCTGTTGCTGCCGCGTAGCAAGCTATCGACTCGAAGACTCGCGACTATTATTAAACTCTTCAAGGTTGTTTAGGTTCAGATCGAAGAACGGGTTTTCAAAATCAACCAGTCTGGCTTCCCGTCCTGTAATGGCACCCTCGATCACCAGGACCAGCACATAAATGACCACGACCGATAGCAATAATGTATAACGACTTCGAAGTATGTATTGTTGGAAAAATTGTTTCATTGATATACCCCCGCACGAGCCTGATTCGCCTAATCGGTGAACCGCCGCATTAGTATTGCACCACCTATCAGTATAGAGCCAACAAATATGCCAAATAACATATCGTAGTTGAACAACCTGTCGATCACATTTTCAAAACTGAAAATTATATATTGACTGGGATTGGAGCGGCTATCCACCCAGTTACCCAAATACTGGGTAGAAAAAATAAAGTCCTCAAGAAATCCAACGAGAATATAAACTCCCAGTGCCCACAGCAGAGGTGTCTTCCTAGCAAACGCTGAGAACAATAGCAGCCAGCCCACACTTGGCAGCAACCACATCGCCGTAGTAAAGGCTGAGAGATAGACCAGTATCAGACTTGTCAACACCGCCGCAAACATTGAACCCAGACCAACCAGATCAACATCATAAGTGAGCCCAAGAATAGTTAACCACAACATGCCAATTACGTAGATTACAAAAAGTATCCCGACATAGAACACCGGAGCCACCAACGCAACTGTGACCACCTTGGACAGAACAGTTTTGAAATTTGAAACCGGCATAGATTGCCAGAACAACACGCTCTGCTCTTTGCGATCCTGATAGAGTGCATTGGCCAGATAAATCAGACAGCAAACGTAGAGCATCATTATGAACGGCACAGACGCAACCATAAAAAGTGGCGCCATCGCTGTTGGGGACAAACCCTCAAAAAGATTTGCCGCGTATTCCAGCAGTTGCGCTATTGCTTCCGCGTCAAGATTAGACATGGCCCATACAGCGGCAACAAATAACAGAAAACCGAGTACGGCCGGCGCACCAATGAACAGGTTCCGGTGCTCCAATATCTCTCTCTTTAGCAGGGCATAAAATTGAAGCAGGTAGAATTTATTCATATCATTCCTCCTTCATCTTCGCCACGAACAAATCTGCCACACTTGGTGTTACCGTGTCTCCTAGTGATTCAAGCTGTGATCTGGGAATACTCTCAAAAGTATAGGATTTCTTGCCCAACAATTCTCGGACATAAATTGGATTGAGGGAGTTGGCCAATGCGATTTTGTCCGCATCGACCAGGACTTCGGTATAGGTGTCAGCCAGATCGGACATAGCAGCGTCCAGAATAATCTGTCCATTATTAATAAAGATCAAATGAGAGAGTAACGTTTCTATTTCTTCCACCTGGTGCGTACTGATTATTATCGTGCGATTACCATCATAAAAGTCATTCAGCAATCGATCATAAAACTCCTTGCGATAAATAATATCCAGCCCAAGCGTCGGCTCATCCAGAACCAGCAACTGAACTTCAATGGCCATAACAAGGGCAAGGTGCAGTTGTGTCACCATGCCTTTGGAGAGTTCTTTAATTTTTTTGTTAGCAGGGATTTGCGTCGTGCTGAGAAACTTTTCCGACCTGGCCCGATTAAATTTAGGATGAACCCCTTCGACATAATCGATTACCTGAGTAACATTCAACCATTTTGGCAGGATTCCCACATCGGCGATAAAGCACACATCTTCCATCAGTTTATGACGTTGCTCCCTGGGATCCCTGCCAGCCACCTGTAGCTCTCCCTCGACATCACAAAGACCTATCAAACATTTCAACGTCGTTGTCTTACCCGCCCCATTTGGACCAATCAGTCCGACAATTGAACCTTTGGCAATGTTCAAATCCACACTGTCCAGGGCTATAAAATTGCCATAACGCTTTTCCAAATTTCTAGCTTCAACGATATTGCTCATCGCTCGTCCTTACGAGATTTGCCCTTGTCAGCTTCCGAGCTGCCAAGCAATTCATCCAGTCCCAGCCCCAGTCTTTCAATTCGTTCTTCAATTTGCGGCCATTCCTGCTGAAGGAATTTGGCCCGTTCCTGTTTTGCGAGTCTTTCTTTTGCACCTGTAAGCACATACATTCCAAGCCCCCGTTTTTTCTCAACAAGTTCTTCGTCCATTAAAATTTGCATGGCTTTGGAAACCGTATTGGGATTAATTCTCTGCTCACTGGAAATCTGTCGCACAGAGGGTAAGGCATCCCCCTCCAGCAAAAGGCCATCCATGATCAGCTCAACCAGTCGGTCTCTTAGCTGAAGATAAATCGGCTCCTTATTATTCCAGTTAATTTGCAACTCAAACGCCCCAAGGCCTATATAGTGTTATACAGCACTATAACACCATATCAGTAAATTGCAAGCACTCAATTATCGAATTGATAAAAGTCCAGAATGGGGAATTTTATTAATATAATTCAACAGCTTATATGAGAATGGGGTACCGCCTGACCAGCCCGCGAGTCTACCCCTGGCGCTTGTCCAGGACCACCTTTGCCTCGAGTAAACGTCCTATTTCCTCGTCACTGAAGCCAAAGCTGCTCAACAATTCGCTGGTGTGCTCTCCGTACTTTGGCGGCTTGCGGCGTATGGAACCCGGAGTACGCGAGAGTTTGATCGGTGTTCCGGTCATCTTGTACCAGTCCTCTTCGATGCTCATCTCGCGGTGGATCGTGTGTGGGTGAGCAACTACCTGGGCAGTATCGTGAATAGGACCCGCCGCCAGCCCCGCCTGTGCCAGTCTGTCGGCTATCTCACTGCCATCTATTTTCATCATGGCAGATTCCATTTCGACCTTTAGCTCACCACGATTATTTACTCGATCAATATTGTTGATGAAACGCGCATCGTCGATTAAGTCAGGCCGGTCCAACTCATTGCAGAGCTTGGCATAGGCTCTGTTGTTCCCTGCTCCGATGAATATATCCACGGTTTTGGTACGGTAAGTGTCATAGGGGCTTATGTTGGGGTGCGCATTACCCGTTGCCACGGGAACTTTCCCGGAAAAATTGTAATTAACAATGTGGGGGTGCATAAGCGACACGGCACAGTCGTAAAGCGCCATATCGAGATACTGGCCCTGTCCGGATTTTTCCCGCTCCACAATAGCCATCAGGATCGCTATGGCTGAATAAAGCCCCGTGCCCATATCCACCATCGCCAGTCCCAACCGAGTCGGGTTACTCCCGGCTTCGCCGTTGACGCTAAACCAACCCGCCATNGCCTGAATGATGGCATCGTAGCCTGGAAATCCACCGAAGGGACCATCCGCGCCGAAACCACTGACCCGGCAGTGAATTAAGGAGGGGAATTTATGTTTTAATACTTCTTCATAACCCAGGTTCCATTTTTCCATGGTACCTGGTTTGTAGTTCTCGATTAACACATCGGCGTTTTCCAGCACACGCAAAAGCACTTCGCGCCCGCTATCGTTGGTCAGGTCCAGACCCATGGAGCGCTTGTTACGATTTACTCCAAGAAAATAAGCAGCATCTCCCTCGTGAAACGGAGGTCCCCAATCACGGGTTTCATCACCTCTTGGGGGTTCAATCTTAACGACCTCGGCACCATGATCGGCAAGAATCTGCGTGCAATAGGGACCGCCCAGAACACGAGTGAGGTCGATAACCAGTTTCCCGGCAAGAGCGCCTCCGGCCTGATTTGTATCTGCCATATAAATTCCATCGAATTATTGTGCGCCAGACTAAGGCGCGTTCGCTGTATTCTGATATTAATGCGGGCACAAAGAATAAAGCAGGGATAGTTCCCGCACAAGCTTTCCGCAATATTGAAATTACCAGGCCTCAGGTATAATCACCCAGCACCTCTCCGTTAATGCCTTTTTGACCCATGATGAGTTTGAGCTGCTTGAGTGCTTCCAGCTGTATCTGACGGACTCTTTCTCTGGTCAAACCTATTTCATAGCCCACATTTTCCAGCGTATCACTGTCATACCCATTCAATCCAAACCGCCGCGATAAAACCTCTCGTTGTTTTTCGGGTAATTCACGCATCCAACTGGTCAAGCGGCAGGCGAGCTCCGAGGTTTGAAACAAGGCACCCGGGTCCTGCACCCGGTTATCCGGGATAGTATCTACGATCGGTTTACTGATATCCCTGCCAAGAGGGGCATCAGCAGAAGTTACTTTCTCATTTAGCGCCATTATTCGTTTGACATCCTGCACCGGCTTTTCCACCAGTGTTGCTATATCCTCAGCCGTCGGATCTTGCTCTTTTCTGGTGATCAATTCTCGCTCCGCCCGCAAATAGACATTCAACTCTTTTACCACGTGAACGGGCAATCGAATGGTACGGGTCTGATTCATCAGAGCGCGTTCGATATGTTGCCGTATCCACCACGTTGCATAGGTTGAGAAACGGAAGCCTCGTTCCGGATCAAACTTTTCAACGGCGTGAATCAGTCCGAGATTACCCTCCTCTATTAAATCAAGCAGAGACAATCCCCTGTTGATATAGCGACGGGCAATTTTAACTACCAGGCGCAGATTGCTCTCGATCATTCGCTTGCGGCAGGCTTCATCGCCAGCCTGCAATCGACGGGCGAAATAGATTTCCTCCTCCGCGCTGAGCAGTTCGGCGTAGCCTATTTCCTAGAGATAGAGCTNTGTAGCATCGACCGCATCGGATTGCACCTGGCTGAATTGGCCAGCCGAGTTCGTCTCAGTGGCTGTCACACCGAAGCTAATGGAGGGGCTCGCTTGCCTGGCCATTGAGCGCTGGCCAGCCAGTTTAAATTCAGATTTGCTATGCGTGGTATTTTGCTTGTTTTCTTCAATCATGACTAATCCCTGTCCTGTTCCTGACGCCTCAAACAAATTGTAGTGCTACACCTTTGCAAACCTGCGGATGCAGCTTCATAATCGGCGCCGTATTTTTTCAACTAACCTGTTCCCTGTTAGTCGATTTAGTATAGACAAATAGTCGAACAAATGCCTGTGATTAATCTATTAAATTACAATAAAAAATAAACCTGGGCTTTTCTGCTCAGATACCAGTGCTATCCCTCAATTCGACAACTATGCCCCTCTAAGCAGATCGGCGGAAAACCCCGGCCTGACTAAGTCACAGCGAGGCTAGGGCTGAATCCGCCTGTGTAGTACAATTCCCGGTCGGTTCCGATGCTATCAAGCGTGGAATAAAATAACCTAAGAGCTTGTTTTTATACTATTTTTTGTGACAGGATAAATAGTTATCATCCAGCCGCTTCGCTCTTGGGCCGAATCGGTAGAATTACAGGCAGGTAGCAAGCAGGTAAAAAGAATAACTATGAAACAGGAAATAAAAGTCGTGCCCAGCGTCGTCAACAAGCACTCGCTAAACGTCGTTAAGCAGGATCCTTTACAGAAAGAGCCTCCAGCAATCGACCTGAATAGCAGTGAACTCTATGAGAATAGAGAGCTGAGCTATCTTAAGTTTAACTTGCGGGTTTTGGACCAGGCCAGAAACCCCAGCAATCCATTGCTTGAACGCCTGATATTTTTATTAATCTTCAGCTCTAATCTGGATGAGTTTTATGAAATTCGCGTCGCGGGGCTTAAGAAGCAACTGGATTTTGGTCGGCAGCGGCCAGGTCCGGATGGCTTGTACCCCGAACACGTTCTGAAAGACACTCACGAGCAGGTCCGAGCTGCCCTGGATGAACAATACCGCATCCTGAATGAAGACCTGCTCCCCTCACTTGCCCGAGAGAAAATACGTTTTCTGCACCGTCACGAGTGGAACGAAAATTTAAATAACTGGGCCAGAGAGTATTTCCTGAGCGAGGTACTACCTGTAATAAGCCCGCTAGGGCTGGACCCGGCCCATCCATTCCCCCGCTTGGTGAACAAGAGTCTTAATTTCATCCTATCCCTGGAGGGTAAGGATGCCTTCGGCCGTGACAGCGGGCTTGCCATGGTTCCAGCGCCGCGCTCCTTACCACGCCTTATCAAGGCCCCTGAGGAGCTGGTGTCTGATGGAGACAATTTCGTCTTCTTGTCTTCAATCATTCATGCCCATGTCGAAGAGTTATTCCCGGGCATGTCAGTATTGGAATGCCATCAATTTCGGGTGACTCGTAATTCTGACCTGGAGATGTCCCAGGTGGAAATCGAGGACGTGGCCAGTGCATTGCAGGGCGAGCTACACAGCCGGCGTTTTGGTGCCGCCACCCGACTCGAAGTGGGCAAAGAATGTCCGGAAGAGTTAACCAATTTCCTGCTTACTCGCTTTAATTTAATGCCAGATGAACTATTTCTTCTGGATGGACCGGTTAACCTGCGACGTATGATAGCGTTGACCCAGATGCTTGACCGACCCGACCTTTGCTTCCCCAAGTTTTCCCCTAGCACGCCGTCTGCCCTGGAAGAAGGCAATTGCATTTTTGCTTCGGTAGATAAGGAAGATCAGCTCTTACATCATCCATTTCAATCGTTTATCCCCATAATCGATTGGGTAAGAGAGGCAGCGAAAGATCCCGCCGTGTTATCGATAAAACAGACGCTTTACCGGACCAATGAGTCTTCAGAATTGGTGGAAGCACTGGCTGATGCCGCCAGAAACGGCAAAGAAGTCACTGTGGTAATCGAACTCAGAGCGCGGTTCGATGAGGAAGAAAATATAAATTTT
>PBTO01000016.1 GCA_002726595.1 Gammaproteobacteria bacterium
TACGATAATAAGGCTAAATCACTAACCCAGATGAGCTAATGTGTCTCTTAAATCAGGGCTAGCTTTGTCCAGGATGGTTTGACGACGTACAGCCTATATCTTCTCTACTCATCAATAGAGACTAAAAAGAAGCCTCACGGCCCGTAGTTTCCAGGCTAAACAGATCACGTAGAATTCCGCGCCACTGGACATATTGCTCATCCATAGTGCCAGTTAAGCCATGCACCCGGCCATTTAGCTCGAGAATTGCCGGTGCCAATTCCCGATTGAAGCCAACCGCCAGAGCATTAAATTCCTGCTCATAGATCTTGCTCCACTTGTAACGGTTGTAGCTTTGGGTCAGGGACAGGAAATTACCCGAGCCACCGTAGTCATCACTGGTATTATCTGCCAGCGCACCGATCTGGATTTCCTGCAGCTCTTCATAGGAATACAGCCGCCAGAGATCATAAATCGATTTCATCTCCTCGTGCAGAGCAGAGTAATAGCCGTCCACTGTGTCAATAAACAGGTGATGACGAAAGCGCATTTCAGCCACGCGGCTCAACATGGGATCGTTGCTGGCAGCCAGGCGCGACACACTTAGTGTCCCATCTGGTTCCTGCTGCAGAAAGTCGGTGAAGGTCTCTGGCGACAAATCACTGGCATACAACATCTGTGATACGCGCGAAATATTAACCAGCCCTTCTGCAGTTAGCCCGGCCCGCACCATCAGCAGATCATTGGCAATTTGTTCATAGATATCCTGAAACGGATCGGCGGAATTTGGGGCAATGAGATTATTGTGTGTAGAGAGGATGAACTCTGGATAATCCTGATCACCTGCTGTGTCCGAATAGACCTTGTTTAGCCACTCATGCCCGGTACTGTCGGTGGCGCGAATCTGCAGATTCAGTGTGATGCCGTCCGAGTTGATCAGCGTGCCATGTATCAGCAAATCTACCGATGGATCTTCCCGGGGCAACACTCTTACCGCTCCCCATTGATTCGACTCCACCAGCGTGTTGCGCAATACATAGGGCATATACTGGGCTTCGTTTTGCACAATCTCTTCAAAAATCCAGTCGCCAATCTGAGAATCATCGCTGTTTACCGGGTTTGCATCGAATATCACCACACCAATCTCGAGCAACAGGTTCTCCACCGGCACATCGGGCGATTCAACCAGGGTAACCTCGCCAACCGGTTCGGCCGGTGGCAGTTGGATGCGAACCGAGGTCTGCGAACAACTTGATAACAGCAACAGACATAGCGCGGGGATGCACACCCGGCAAACTGCATTGGCTGAATTTTTTGTTGAAGAGATTTTCATTATCAGGATTGGGTCTGTCTGCACACAATCCCCCTGCTGAGAGTTTGCTCACAATTGAACTCGTCAGGCGGCGCATCGTAGCGCTGGAAAACCTGAATCAAATTAAATGGCGTTGAGTTTCCGCTTGAAATACTGGTAACCAGGTTGAGTGATTGATTGTTTGAGGAAACAGTGAAGCGATGAAGAATAGTCACACTGTCCGTCAGGGAAATCTGAAATACTAATTGTCGCTGCTCCCAACCACATATCTCTGTTCCATGCTTGCTGGAAAAGCTTTCCATAATCTCTTCCCCGAGCCCACAGATTAGAGCCGCATCGCCCTCTCGTTCGATACGTACCTCATTATTATTTTGCGTTATCGTCATAGTGGACTGGCGAGAGATGAATTCAGCCAGGCGGGCAAGATCAACAACATTTGATCTGCCGCGTCGGCCACTCCTAAGGTTGCCCGATGATCGCCCACCAGAGGATTGACGCGACAGCAGCTCGGCTTCCCGTTGTATCTGCTGTATGGTCCGGTTGAGCTCGGTCTCCCAGTCGTCGCTACGGCGAAAGTCCTTCTCCCAGGACCCGGAAAAATTGGGCCTGATGGGCTTATCGAGATCGAGCACGGGCAAGTCGGCTGCCAGTAGTGAGGCAGACCAGACCAGTGTCACTAGCAAAAATAGCAAGGCGTGGGTGATAAATAACAAGGGGCCAGTGACAAATGATACGCATTCCCTTTTGGTAATGATTCTCATTTGTCACCGACCCCTGATCTGGTCCCTGGATCTGCTACTGATTATTAGGCCAGGGCATTTTCAAACAATACCAGCAACCGCGCCCAGGCGCGCTCGGCCTGCGGCTCGTTATATACAGCCGAGTCTGGCGGGCACCAACCGTGCATGGCACCTTCGTAGACCTCAATCTCGGCCGGCAGTCCGGCTGCATCATAGGTATCGCGCAGAACATTCTTCGCCTCTGGCGTACGCTCATCATCATTGGCTGCGACACAGTGCAGAGCGTGTGCCGTCGTGTCCGCGATGAGCAGATGGGGGCTATTGTCCGCATCGGTTACCAGTCCGCCACCGTGGAAGGTGGCTCCCGCGCCGATTCGATCGGGTACTGCCGCTGTGGTGCGAACCACCATAGGGCCACCCATGCAGTAACCGGTGGTACCTATTTTACGATTTGTATCAACCGCCGATTGCTGGTCCAGAAAGCTAACAAAGGCCCTGGCATCGGTGAAATGGGTGTCAGCATTTAGCGCACCAGCCATGGGTAATACCCGGGACCGCACGTCAGGATCACTGAACACATCTCCCACCTCGACTACCGGTGACCTTGCGCTGCGATAGAATGGATTGACTACCAGGACAGAGTAACCTGACTCGGCCAGGCGTTTGCCCATGGCTCTGAAGGCCGGGCGCAGTCCCAGAATGTCTGGCCAGACAATTACCGCCGCGTGCGAACCAGTGGACGGGTAGACAAAATAACAGTCCGCCGTACCATCTGGAGTTGTTACTTCCACATCTGTTTCGGTTACTGACTGGGCATTGGCAACTGGTGGTAACATCATTGCCACACCCACCGCGGCAGATAACTTACCAAATTTACGCCGTGTCATTTCCTTACGCAGGTATTCTTCATTTTCTCTTATCGTATTGTCATCACACATGCTTCGCTCCTCGCTGGCCCTCCCCGGGCGATATTTCTGATTTACTCCGATCTAAGACTATAGGAATCAGAGGTTTTGGTGTTACTTATTTGCGATAAATGGACGTTTAACAGGATTTCCGTCGCTTACCATCCAACTGCCTGCCCATCCTTGCGGTGGTCAGAGCCGGCCCGGTAAATACCATTGACCGGGTGATCCTCATCGATACTCTCCTGGCTGAAAACCGGTTCGGGTAATCCGGGATCCCGGGTAAACAGGATTCCCTGGTAGCCCCCTACCCGGCCACCGGTTACGCCGTTCACTCTGTGGCCTCTGGCCTGCAGGGCCCGCCCAACAAGATTGTAAAGATTAGACTCCAGTGCCAGAACGTTCGAGTTCTGCGAATGGGTGAATCTTGCTGCATCGGTAGTCATCTGGACGTTCATGCCATGGTCGATAACATTCACCATATGCTGCACGTGGGTTTCCGGTTGCACACTGCCACCCATATTGCCGAAGGTCATCAGGGGTTCTCCGTCCTGCATGACAAAGCCGGCGATGATGGAATGAAAGGGACGCTTACGCGGCGCCACGATATTCGGATGGTCCGTATCGAGAGAGAAAGCCGTGCCACGGTTGTGCAACATGAATCCGTAGGGAGCGACCGTTGCACCACTACCATAGACTGAAAAAATACTGTGGACGAACGAGACCATATTGCCCCAGCGATCGGCCGTGGTCAGATAAATGGTGCCACCGTCCAGGCCACCTTTAACCGAAGGCTCGGCAGCAGAATTCATGCTGATTCTGTCACACAGCGAATGGGCGTAGGACTTGGATAACAGCTGCTCGAGCGGCACCCTGGCAAATTTGGGATCGGCGTTATAGGCCTGCAAATCAGAGTAAGCCAGCTTCTTTGCTTCCACCATCAAGTGCCAGTAGTCCGGATTGGATGGGCCCAGTGCTGCCAGATTTACGCCGTGCACAGGTGCGCAGACTTCGAGTATGTTGAGCATCTCCAGTGCCGCAAAGCCCTGCCCCGGGGGTGGCAACTGGAACACATCGTAACCGTGATAGTTGGTGGAGATAGGCTCGACCCATTCGGATTCGAATTCAGCCAGATCGGCCTTCGTCATCACGCCGCCTTCACCCTGAATCTTGGCGACGATAGCATCCGCTATGGCCCCTTCATAGAAGGCCTTTTTGCCCTGCTTCTGGATCATGCGCAGGGCAACGGCGAGATCGGGATTGCGGATGATACTGTAAAGATCGGGCACCTCCCCATTATTGAGGAATGCACGGTTGGAATCGGCGTCCGCACGCAGTTTCTCCCGCACGTTGACAATGTCGTTGTGGCGCCGCTCGGATTGTCCCCAACCCTCTTCGGCCAGTTGTGCAGCACGGTCAAAGGTCTGCTCGAATCCCATAGTGCCAAATCGATTAAGCAGAGCATCGTAGCCGGAAATTGCACCGGGTACAGTGGCTGCATTAACGCCTCTGTTTGGAACTCGCTCTACTCCAAGTTCCTGGGTAAAGAATTCTGGCGTCCAACCCATAGGAGCCCAACCAGCCGAATTAAGTGCGTAGAGCTTTTTCTCTGCAGCCACCCATACCAACGCGAACAGATCGCCACCGATTCCCGTATCATTCTGTGAGGTGACATCGAGCACTGCCGCTGCGGCGACGGCCGCATCCATCGCGTTACCGCCCTGCCGCATTATCTCCAGACCGGCCTCGGCTGCCAGGGGATCACTGGTTGCCACGATGCCATGCCGGGCAATCACCTCGGAACGACCCTGTTGCAGCCAGCCCTGGGCCCGCGACCCAGGCACAGCGGCTATAGTCGCCGAAGGATTGGGGGTCTCGGCACTGGGAATTCCGAACGCATTGGGAGACTGTCCCTGCGCTGTACCGGCAAAAATCAGAGCCATTGCACACAAGATACTGAGGGGGCGCTGCGAGAAGACTCCTGAATAATTAACTCGGCGGGTTTGCATTACGATTCTCCTGTCATTTTTATTAATGAATCCCTGGGGAAACAGGGACCAAAGCACTATTTCTTGCGCCAATGCACAATGGGACCAGTGGGCGTACTATTAAAGCTCAAGCCCCCATTAATTAAATTAAAAAGTAGCAATTGGATTGAGCGGTGAGCCCGTGCCTCCCTCCACCGGAATCGGCGCGGCGGTGAGCAAAAACTCCCAACGCTGCTGGCGTGCGGCTTCGGCTGATAACGCCTCCAGATCCAGATTATCAAACAGGCGCACACCCATTGCCACCAGAGTCAGTTGATGGATGGGTAATCCAGTACCACCCTCAACCCCTGATGGAATCACATCGTTGGCATAGTCACCACCGACCATGGCGACATCTCTAGCCTTCAACCAGGGTGCAACGGAAGCATGCAAACCAGCCGAACCCTGGCCTGCACCTTCGGGTGTAGCCCAACGCCCTGTGCGCACGAAAATTATGTCACCGGACTGCACTGTGACGCCTGCCCTCTCCTCCCAGGCTTCCAGGTCCTCCACATAGATTGGCGTACCCGGCGCAAGATAGTCCACACCCTTGAGCCGTGCGATATCCAAAAGTATACCGCGGGTCATGATGCCCTCTTTCACATCGGTAATTGCGAGTTTCTGGCAGCCCTCTTCATCGACATCGCCTCTGGAAAAATCATTGTACATTTTTTCATTGTGGGACATATGGCACAGTGAATCCATGTGACTGTGTATGCCACCATGGTATGAAAACGAAATGCGATCCATTACAAACGCACCCTGGCCGTTTACACCGGACATGGCATGATCGAATGGCGGATTGGGATTTTCACTTGCTGCCTTGCTGTAATTGTGGGCAAGTGAAACTGAGACGCCACTCTGTACCAGAGCAGCCGCCTGCATTCTCTTTTGCGGCGTGATGAGATTGAGTGCACCGAGTTCGTCATCTGGCCCCCAGCGTCCCCAATTGGATAATTCAGTCATCCAGGCCGCAACCATCTCCGCAGTTACGTTGTGATTGGTCTGGGCGAGCGTGTTCACGCCGGCCCCGGCGGCTATGATTAAAGCCCAGTTTCGTAAAGTCCTGACTCTTCTTCTTAACAGTCTCAACATTTTGCTCACCCTGCCCGGATCAAAGGATAAACAGAATAAACGGTCACTTTGCAGATGTCTAATATCGGTGTTAGCTATGCGGGGCTAGACTCACGCATGAAGAGTGTTTATGCTGGCTTTCCCCTTTTCCAGTACTGGATTGTCAATACGCTGGGGGAATACTGAGGCGCATAACATGAAGATAAAAATTGCTATTTCCATTGCCGCACTATTGGGCAGCCTCGGCAGCCTCGCTCAGGTGGATAACTACACGCCTGTCACCAAAGACATGCTACACGATCCTGATCCCGGCGAGTGGCTGAACTGGCGCGGGAGCGACAGTAGCTGGGGCTACAGTGCGCTTGACCAGATTACGACTGACAACGTGGGGCAATTACAACTGGTCTGGTCATGGGCCCTGGATGAAACCGGTGCCATACAGGCTGCACCCCTGATTCACGATGGCATTATGTTTATCCCAGTTCCACGGGGAGTAATCCAGGCTATGGATGCAGCCACCGGAGACTTAATCTGGGAATATCGACCCGGTATCACAGCGGCGATAGACGGCTCGACCGACAGGGCATTAAGAGTAGATGATCTCGGCAGCGCCGCCATGTCACAGACAGCATTCGCTGGAGTCGGCCGTGGCGTACAGAAGAACATCGCAATCTTTGGCAACATGGTTTATGCGGCAACAGAAAATGCCAGTATCGTCGCTGTCGATGCCAGCACTGGACTATTGGTGTGGGAAACACCAGTGGCCGACCCGGCCATGGGCTACCATTATACTGCCGGCCCGATTATTGCCAACGGCGTACTCGTAACCGGTATTACCGGGTGCCAGCGTTATAAAGAGGATGTGTGCTTTATAACAGGCCATGACCCGCTTACCGGTGAGGAATTATGGCGCACCGACACAGTTGCCCGACCCGATGCGCCCGGTGGCGATACCTGGGGCGATTTACCCCTGCAATTCCGCGCGGGTTCCGATGCGTGGATGGCCGGCAGCTATGATCCGGACACCAATCTGGTTTATTGGGGAACGGCCCAGGCGAAGCCCTGGGCCAGAGCCGTGCGTGGTACGGATGGCGCCGCCCTCTATACCAATTCCACCCTGGCGTTGAATCCTGATACGGGAGAAATGGTCTGGTACTACCAGCATCTTCCTGGTGAAACCCATGACATGGATGAAACCTTCGAGAGTATTCTGATCGATATCGACGGGCGCAAATCGCTCTTTAAAATGGGCAAACTCGCTATTCTCTGGCAATTGGACAGAACCACCGGTGAAATCATCAACGCCACGGATGTGGGTTATCAGACTATTGTCAGACTGGACCCGGTAACTCATGAAGTGACTTATCGCGATGGCCTTATCCCACGCATTGGCGAGGAGGTGGATATGTGTCCCAGCACGTCTGGCTTCAAGAGCTGGCGCTCGATGGCTTATCACCCCCAAACCAGTGCCCTGTATATACCCATCACGCTCAATTGCGAGTTGGCAACCTTTGGACCGACTGAGCGCGTATTGGGTGGTGGTGGCGCCGGGCCGGTACGGCGAATAAATTATCACCATCCGGCTTCTGACGGCAATCTGGGTGAACTACTGGTACTGAATGTGCCCGGCGGCGACGTTAAATGGCGTTATCGCTTCCGTGCTCCATTCAATACAGCAGCACTGACCACCGCTGGTGGTCTGGTGTTTATCGGCGACTGGGACCGGACCGCCCATGCCTTCGATGCAGAGACTGGGGAAAAGCTGTGGCAGGCGCGCCTGACCACATCACTACAGGGATTTCCGATCAGTTACATGATCGATGGCAAGCAGTACATCGCCATGCCGGTCGGCACAGGCGGTGCCAGCTGGTCTTCACAATTGCCGAGAGAACTCGCCCCCGAACTGCGTCGCCCGAGAAACGGTAATTCCATTCACGTATTTGCGCTGCCAGAATGATGAATCATCAAGGCAATTTGTTAGCGCTGTTTAGTGTCTCGAGAATTTCATTCGCCGTGCTGGCAGCGGCATTTACCCTGTTGAACATTTATGGGCCCAGCTACGCCCAGCCAGCCCCCGGCCTCTGGGATGGTCTGTACACTGAAGAACAGGCCAGCCGCGGCCAGACTGTCTACCGGGCTTCCTGCACCTCCTGTCATTCCGAAGATCTGCGTGGCAATAGTAATGCACCGAGCCTGATCGGCATGAGCTTCATGTTTCTTTGGGAAACAAGGCCACTTGGCACCTTGTTTGAAAAAATTCAGGCGGAGATGCCAACCGAAAATCCCGGTAGTCTCTCGGAGCAGAGTTATCTTGATGTACTGAGTTACATCATGCAGGTAAATAGTTTCCCCGCGGGAATCGCTGAGCTGGTTGCCGACATGGACAAGCTAAATCAGGTTGTAATTACTCCTAAACCGGCGCAATAACAATTGTAAAAATTAACAAACTTGAATAAAAAACAAGTTTGAAGAAAGCTGCCAGAATTTCTCCAGCCTCGAACCAGAAGCGCCAAGGACTGATGAATCGGCCCAAAACCGAGGACAAAAATAATGACAGACTCTCTCGATAGCGAAGTCTCGGATAGTAGCCCTGGTGAAGCCAGCTCTCCAACTTCGGCTGCACATGAGGCCTACAAGAGTAAAACCTACCGTTACCTTGTATTGGGCATCCTCACCATTGTCTATGTCTCGAATTTTGTTGACCGACAGGTTATCAATATTCTTGCTGAGTACATTATTTCCGACCTTGACCTCAGCGATGGCCAGTTTGGCATGCTGTCCGGATTTGCCTTTGCACTCATCTATGTCAGCGTCGGCATTCCGATTGCACGCTGGGCCGATGTTGGCAACCGGCGCAATATTGTAGCCCTGTCGGTGGCGGTGTGGAGCATCATGACGGCACTTTGCGGCGCCGCGCAAAACTTCACCCAATTATTTCTGGCAAGGTTTGGGGTAGGCATAGGCGAGGCCGGTGGCAGCCCACCGTCCCACTCCATCGTTTCTGACATCTTCCCGCCTGAAAGGCGAGCTACGGCGCTCTCGATCTATTCATTGGGAGTTTATGGCGGCATCCTCGTCGGCACGGTCGGTGGTGCCTACCTGGTGCAGTGGTTTAGCTGGCGCGTAGCCTTTGTTGTGGTTGGACTGCCCGGCATCATTCTTAGCCTCCTTGTTAGATTCATCATCAAGGAGCCACCAAGAGGCCTGGCCGAAGCCAGACAAGATGTGACTCCACCCTCTTTTGGTGGTGTCCTGGGATTACTCTGGGCGCGCAAATCATTCAGACATCTTTCCTTTGCCTGTGCACTACATGCCTTCGTTACTTATGGCATGGGAAATTTCATGCCGTTGTTCCTGGGGCGGGTACACAATATGCCAATCCTCGATATCGGCTGGTATTACGGTCTGGTGGCAGGCATAGGTGGACTCGCGGGCACCCTGGTTGGCGGTTGGCTGTCGGATCGCATGTCTAACAAGACCGGGGATAAGCGCTGGTACATCTGGGTGCCCTTCATATCAACAGTCGCCGCTATTCCATTTGCACTCAACACATTCCTGATAATGGGATCCGGCATGGCCGCCACCTTTTCCTGGTTCATTCCAGTATTTTTTGGTGGTCTCTATCTTGCCCCCTGTATCGCCATGACACACGGCCTGGTCGGGTTACGGATGCGGGCCATGGGTTCTGCCGTGCTGTTCTTTGTACTCAACCTCATCGGCCTCGGCCTCGGCCCCTGGCTCACTGGCATAATGAGTGATTTACTCACTCTCCAGTTCGGCGATTTCGCTCTGCGTTATGCCATGTCAGTTACCGTGATGGTGAATGTCTGGTGTGCATTTCACTATTACAAGGCTTCAAAAACTATCCGGGAGGATTTGAGCAGAGCACCAGAATGAAAAAGATTAACCAGCCATGACAGCATCAGTCAGCTACGCCAGCGGCCCCTCCGACAAACCCCTGTTGGGCATGCCCATTGCCGAACTCTTCGACAATATTGTCGGTGAATACGGTGACCGGGAAGCGGTTGTCTCACTGCATCAGGGTGAGCGCCTGACGTATCGGCAATTGGCAGAAAGGGTAGACACCCTGGCCCGGGCTTTCATGACTGCAGGTTTTACCAAGGGCGACCGGGTAGGTATATGGTCGCCGAATAACCTGGAGTGGCTGGTCACTCAATACGCCACCGCGAAAGCGGGCATCATTCTGGTGACCATCAATCCGGCCTACCGGGTCCATGAACTGGCCTACGTGCTGGAACAGTCGGGCTGCAGGGGGCTGGTGTTGCAGAACCAGTTCAAGACATCCGACTACGAGGCCATGATCTGCGAGCTTTGCCCACAACTGGCCGGCGGCGATGCTGGCAAGCTGGACTCGGACAAGTTTCCCAGGCTGCGTACGATCATCTCGATGACTGCATCGGCAGTATCGGGCATATATAACTGGGATGAATTTCTCATCCTGGCTGATTCGACCAGCACCGAAGAGTTGGCGCTGCGCCAGTCCGTGCTGGACATGGACGAGGCGATCAATATTCAGTACACCAGCGGTACTACCGGTTTTCCCAAGGGTGCGACGCTAAGCCATCACAATATTCTCAACAATGGCTACTTCGTCACCTCAACCATGAACTTTACCGAGCAGGACAGGTTGGTGGTGCCGGTTCCCCTCTATCACTGCTTCGGCATGGTGATGGGAAATCTCGGCTGCCTCACTCATGGCGCCTGCGCTATCTATCCCAGCGAGGGCTTCGAACCCGAGGCAGTGCTGAAGGCAGTGCAGCAGGAAAAGGCTACCGCCCTGTATGGCGTACCGACGATGTTTATCGCCGAACTGGCACTGCCGACCTTTGCTGATTACGACCTCGCCTCGTTGCGTACCGGCATCATGGCTGGCGCGCCCTGCCCGGTGGAAACGATGAAGCAGGTAAACGATTTAATGCACATGACAGAGGTGGAAATTGCCTACGGCATGACCGAAACCAGCCCGGTCAGTTTTCAGACTCGCGTCGACTCACCGCTGGATAAACGGGTGAGCACCGTAGGGCAGGTGCACCCTCACGTGGAAGTAAAAATTATCGATGCAGGTACTGGCAAGATTTGCCAGGTGGGCGAAATGGGCGAGCTCTGTACCCGGGGTTATTCTGTGATGCTGGGCTACTGGGAGAACGCCGATGCGACTTCGGCTGCCATCGATAGCAGTGGCTGGATGCACACCGGTGACACCGCCGTCATGGACGCAGAGGGATATGTTAATATCGTCGGGCGCATCAAGGACATGATCGTGCGTGGTGGTGAGAACGTGTACCCACGGGAGATCGAAGAATTCCTGATGACCCATGATGGCATTGAGGCGGTGCAGGTGACCGGCGTGCCCGATCCCAAATTTGGTGAAGAGATCATCGCCTGGATAAGCCTGAAGGATGGTGCCAAGTTAACGGAGGATGATGTCAAACAATTCTGCCAGGGCAAGATCGCGCACTACAAGGTGCCACGCTATGTACGCCTCAGTGAAGACTTCCCCATGACCGTTACCGGTAAGGTACAGAAATTCAAGATGCGGGAAATCAGCATTAAGGAACTTGGCCTGGAAGAACTGCAAACTGCCTGAGCAATGTATAATCACAACCAGATGTCTTGTACGTGAATAAAGGATTCAACTTATGATCTATCCACACGGCCATGTCGAAGAAATAGCGGAAGATGTGTTCATGGTGCGCGGGAGCAGCAAGGGTATGTTGTAAGCGGTCAGTAGTTTAGTGAGATATCGTTGACGTTGTTGGATAGCTTGAGATCTTGTAACCGCGGCATCAGATCGATTCCAGCCCCGCGGTCATTGCTGGGTATATTGCTGGATTTCAGACAACGTTTCCGCGGAAACGTTTTCCAGAAATACCGAGTGAAGCTATAATGGGCCGGTCTGGCTCCCTGAATGACCAAACTGTCTTAATTGAAACCAAATACTTAAGGGATATATTTTATGGACTGGCTGACTCAACTATTGGACCCCGGGATATTAGCTGTTCTAATTCCGCTCGTAGCTATCATTGGGTATTTTGTTCTTAAGGGTGCGAGAGCCTATTTTCGACATGCGGAGCGAATGGAAAAGATCCGCAATGGTATAGATCCAGATGCTTACGATGATGAATAGTTTTAAGCCGGCATTACATTGTTCTCTCGTCTTTCTTTGCTCGATTTTTTCTGCTTCGGTGTGGTCAGCTTGTCAGGATTCTGGAGTACAGCTACAGATATTGGGATCGGGGGGCCCCGGACCATCAAACGGCCGGGCATCGTCCGGTTACCTGTTATGGATTGATGGTGAGAGCCGCATTATGGTGGATGCAGGCAGTGGCACCAAGGATCAATTTCATCGGGCTAATGCCAATCTTGACACGATTGATTTAATCGCATTGAGCCATCTACATCCCGACCATTCAGCAGAGTTACCTGCGATCTTGTGGACGGCCGGTGGCAGTTTTTATCTATCTGGTCCCACGCCGGCAGGCGTGTTTCCCTCGATAGAGAATTTTCTGGATAGTATGTTCGGACCCGGTGGTGCATTTCGTATATTGGCAGACCGAATTGACCTCGAGGTCTTTACAGTGGATACGGCTGCAGCCAACCCGGTCGATGTCTGGCGCGAAGGCAATATTCTTGTTCGTGGTACCGGGGTACCTCACGGAGACGTGCCAACTATTGGTTACCGAATCGATTTCCCAGATGTGAGCATCGCCTTTACGAGTGACCAGAATGGATCCAATCCATCCTTCATCGATTTTATTCAAGGTGTGGATTATCTGGTAATTCATTTGGCAAGCAGCGAAGATGCAACCGGTTTTATTGCAGAATTGCACGCCAAACCCAGTGTGTGGGGACAAATGGCAACTGCAGCGGATGTTGGTCATGTCATTGTTAGTCATATATCCACTTCGTCACCACAAGCGCTGGAAGAAAGTCTGACAATTCTTCGCAGTAACTATTCGGGAGCACTTACTGTAGGTGAGGACCTTATGTGTTTCGAATTGAATTAAGAGCAAAGGGCCCTGAGTAATTTGAAAATCCGGCAGGCATAGCTACAATCAAACTATTCTTACGCTTTTGATTTCACGCCTTTGATATTCTGCCAATACCAGGAGGAAAAATAATGAATACAATTCTCCCATCTTCCATTGTGATCAGACGCTGTGTAATAACGGCACTGACGCTGTTCTCGACCTCGACCTTGCTATT
>PBTO01000017.1 GCA_002726595.1 Gammaproteobacteria bacterium
TTTCTTTCTCATCATCGTTTCCTCTGGGGATTAACGATGAGCCAAAAGTGTCTCTTATGCAATCAGGTGATTATGTCCAACTGGGGCTGACGGGGTACACTCCGGTAGCAGGAACAGCCTGTGGCGGAATTTCAATAATCAGATCCGGTTCGCCGAAAGCCCATTCACTTTCCGGCCATGTCAGTAGAGCCAGCGGATCGGTAGCTCCATCTTTCGGTGAGCCCGCATCAATCCAGCTGAACAACTTCTGCACTTCGCTATCTTGCAGATTCATGTCATTGCTAAAATCGCCAATATGGGGGTCGACCTGGGCCGGTGGCATCCGCTTGGTCATTACCACTTCACGAATCATCGGTGACCAACCCTGTGCCACGGCATGGCTATTCAGGGCAAAAGGTGCAATGCCTGCCTCGCGATGACACTTGGCACAATTGTCTGCAATGATGGGGGCTATGTCCTGCTCATAAGATACCGTAGCCATTTTGTACGCATAGGTCACAGGAGAGCCAGTTGTTGCAACTACGGTGTTGCTGACCGCTTCGCCGGCCACAACTGCAGTCAAGGCTTGCACAAACTCCGGGCCAACCGGGCCGCGAAACTCAACGGTAAAGGATTTGGGGTTATACAGAAAAACTTCTCCGGTTTTGCCGACACCCAGCGCTTCTGATATCACCTGGGCATCATCCATCAATACTGGCATATCAACGCCGAGGCGCGTCTGCTCAGCTGCCACATCATCACGATTATTCAAGCCCATCGGATTGAGCATGAAAAATTCAATACCCTGACTATCATATTGATCACGCAGCGCAAGGTATTCACTCAATGCATCCTGAGTGGCCTGGCTGCCATTCGCCTGCACCAGCAGAGCAACCGCATGATGGTCGTCATACCAGCTCATGGAATGGAAGTAACCCTGCTGATCCAGTAATGAAAAATCGCCGACTCGATCGGCACCGAAAGCCAGCACTGGCAACAGAGCCAGCACAGCAATAAAGGATTTCGCTAACCTTGTTTTTATCATTTTTGCTTCCTCGTTGAAGGTGAAATTGTCTTTTTCTCAATGTGTTATCGCAGAGCAATACCTAGGGTAAGTGATAAATTCAGAGCATCCATCAGCCCAAAGTGTAACAGTAAATTGGCCTCATGCAACTGATGAGGTCCTCGACTTGCCCGGTTAGGGCATCGGCAGGTTTCTGAACGATCAGCTGCTAACGCCATGAACGGTAGAATAGAACTGGATAGGGCAAAGCCTTTGATTTCGAACTGCTTGAGAGTGGGCCATCGGTACTACCGCAAGACGTTCCGTAGTTGCTCTCGGTGAAAATCTGATGTTTCCTCGATATCCCGCACCAGGCGACACACGCGTGTAGGGATATTGGAACCGATCTGTGTTTCAACGCGGCAGACAATCCGCTCTTCTGCTTCGACCAGGGCATTATATTGATCAACTTCAGCATCGGTTGGTAAACGGCTGGCATCTTCTGCAGGCGTAAAAATGGCACAAGCACACAATGCAAACAGAAGCATTGACAAAGATATTTGTTTGGCCATATTTGTCTCCATTTACGAATCAACAATCGGATTGTAAAACAGTTCTAACGTTTCGCGCAGTAATTAGATCAGGGATTAGGAATAAATTCCGGGTAATTGGACTCAGTTGGGAAGGAATATTGAAGGCGTAAACCCTCCATTTCCAGTAACTTGCCATCAAGCATGGGGGGTCTCAGGTGCAATGCCGAAATATCTCTTGTAAGACGCTCACGAATTATCTCTTTTTCGGCATCCAGATCAGTAATTTGAACGTCCGTTACCCTGTAGTTGAGAGCATTGCCGCCATTGCATGATGATTCACCTGATTCCATACTCGCAGACAGGCTAAATCGGGCAGAGACCGTATTTTCTGGAACTCTAAACGTTGAACTGATGTATTGATCTTGTGGTGTGTTGATCCCGGGAAAAGCCGGAGCCCAGACAACAAATTTCTGCACGTTGAGAGTCTGAGTACCACGGCCAGGGGGCAATTTTGCATACAATTGGGTAACAGGCAAGAATACTGGGCTGCGGAAATACTTTTCAACTTCCTGCTTGTCTACCCCATTGTTGAGAAGAGCGGTTGACGCTTCCTGGTAATAGCGCAGCGCAGAATCATGTCTGCCATACAAAAGTTCCCAGTCCGCCAGATAAACAAGCATCAAGCCATCTTGTTCTGCCGATGCTTCGCTTAAATTTCCATAGATTTCTCGAATTCTATTCAAGAGCTCGAAACCAATGTTGTAGTTTTTTTGTACCGCCTCGATCCTTGATAGTGACCAACCACTAATGACAGCTTGTTCATCAGTTTTAAAATTGTAACTTGTCAAGCCCTGGCGTTGGTTCAGACTGCTCTGGTAATAGTGATTTAGTACAATTTGATAAAGCCAGGGGGGCAATTTCAAACTATTATTGCCAAAATTTAGCTGGATTAAACTCACCGCTCGCCAACTGAGATTTTTGGCAGCCACTAGATACCAACCACTTTCACTGTCAGTTCTATGAGCTGCTGCGGCCAGGTAAAGGCGGTTTAAAGTGGCAATGCCGTCTAATAGTTTTTCAGAATTCAGCGCATTAACTTTTCCATTCAGCCACTCAAAGTAGGCTAATTGTTGATNGGTAAGAAGCCACTTCTCTTGCTCTATCAGTATTTCCAGTAAGGGCACGAGTGCGTCAAATTGCTTTTCAGAAAGTAATCCATGATTTATCTTCGCAACCTGCAGGGCCTCTGCATAGATTTTTTCTGCAGCAATTAGATTTCCTTGCTCAACCAGGGCCCTCCCTGTCTCTAGCAAGAGATCAACAAGTAATTGATCAAAATTATTTTGCCAATCTTCCCCGTCAAGTTCAGTGGTTTCCTGCGCAAGTATTGCTCCACTGAGTAGCATCAAGGCTAAAGCCAATACATTGAACAGCTTGGGCACAGATCTATTGAACATGAATTGCTTGACCGGTAAAAAGAAAAGAGGAAATTTCAGCATACAGTCTACAAACTCGAGGAGCAATTGTTAGTACTTAAAAGCTAACTTCTTCTGAGCGATGATTGTGCCATGAAATCATTCAAAATATGCAAGCGCCCCGGATTTCTATCTGTGTGCTGTTGCATGACGCAAAACTCAGGGCGTGCCGTGCTACACTAAGCCTCCGCGTAACAGGCAGGCGCACATTTGTGTTAATACTAAGCATCGGACTGGTACTGTTTTTCATCCCACACTTGTTGCGGGAGTTGTCCGTGCGCCAGCGATTTATCGACGCTATGCCTTCTGCAAATATCTACCGGGCCCTCTATAGCCTGGTGGCGCTGACCGGGCTCGGATTGATCATCTGGGGTAAATCAATTGCCCTTTTTGTTATGGTCTGGCAACCCGCCTTCGAACTGCGATATATCAGCTTGGTAGTGATGCTACCGGCGATGATATTCATCGTCGCCGGCAACCTGCCAATGTCCGTGGTACGGGCAAATTTGCATCATCCTATGCTGCTCGGTGTTGCGATCTGGGGCCTGGCCCATTTGTGGTCAAATGGTGATCTGGCTTCGATTTTATTGTTTGGCAGCTTCACCCTCTGGGCCCTGATTAAAGTGTTCTCGTTAGGTAAAGTAATCACCATGACCGAAGGCAAACCCCTTGGCGAATTGTTGCTTTGGGACTGTATTGCCACCGTAATCGGTGGTGTACTGTGTTTACTGATCGTGGCTTATCATGGCCAGCTTTTTGGTGTGGGGGTAGCATTCTGATTTATCAATTTTCGAAACGGATTATTCTGACACTCTCATTGCTACTGGGCCTGCCAATCCTCGCCCAGGATGACTCTGCATTGCCCTGGAATGGTGACTGGATTGCGGAAGGCACATTATTCAGCATCGGCGTCTCGGTCAGAAATAATAAAGTAATTGTCGAGCAGATCGAATCACTTGGATTCGAGTGGACGAGCACCAACGGCAAGCTGGCGGACAATCTGGTGACAGTACAGGTGGAGTATGCCGGGGTAACTGGAATAATTCTGGCGGAGCTGATTGATGACAATACCGCGCTGGTCTCCCCGCAAAGCTGCACACCAGAGTTCATGGTCGTGTGCGTGCTGGCCAAAAATCAACAGGTGATATTTCGAAAAGTTCAGCCGCAATGAGCTTTGGTTAACTTATAAGTCTGAACGGGGAATATCTTTAAATTTCTGTGATAGAACTAACCACCGATCCCACGATGCCGTAGTCGGTGGCTTCTTCTACGGTCATCCAGTAATCACGATCCGTATCCTTGGCAACCCGATCCAACGGTTGCCCGGTTTCATCTGCAATCAATTGGTTAATCCGGGCACGGGTTTTAACTATCTCGTCTGCCTGTATCTTGATATCGGTGGCATCCCCCCGAGATCCACCAGAGGGCTGGTGTACCAGAAATCTCGTGTTAGGCAAGGCAAACCTGTTTTCCTTTTTTGCTGCGAGATAAATTGTTGTCGCTGCGCTGGCAACCCAGCCTGTACCGATTACTTTTACCTGAGGTTTAATGAATTTAATCATGTCATAAACCACATCACCAGACTCGACATGGCCACCGGGTGAACTAATATAGACAAAAATTGTCTCATCGCTTTCCCCCGCGAGAGCCAACAGCTTTTCGGTGACCGTGCGCGCTATCTTGTCATTGATTTCGCCGAAGACAGTAACAGCACGGGATTTAAACAGTTTCTCCGCGACCAGATTTGCCGGTCCGGAATCCTTAGCATCGTCAGTATCTTTTTCAGAAGAAGTAAATGTCATATCCAAATTTTCCTGATCAGGCACAAGGCTGCTGATTCGTTCTTAAGAAAGCAATGATTTTCCAGAGGTCGTCTTCTCCCTGTGGAAAATTCGAACCGAATCCAATCATTCGGGTGTTGGGCACCCCAACCGTAACCGTATTAAATATTTCCTCATCCGCTCCACCGTGCTTCCATACGCAATCGAACAAAAACAAAGCATCGGTATCTTCAGGTGTCATGGTATGGCAATACCCGGCACAAGTGCCCACAAACAATGCTTCTCCGCGCTCAACCGCAGCCGGGTCAGCCATAAAGCCCTGTACTGCCGTCAACTCCGCCGGCGCATCACTACCGCCCTCACTACAGGCAACCAAAACCAATAGCACCAAACAAAGCACTGCACTAAATTTTAAAAACAACTTCATTACTACGATCCTCAATTAAAGGGTAGATTGAATTACAAATTCCTGTGTGCCGCTAAGACAAGGCAAATGTGCGCAAGNGCGTAGTGTACATTTTGTACATGAGCGCTTAAGCCATTTTTTAACGCCGTATTAGCAAGCACAGGGATTTGAAATCATTCTACTAGAATTGGCCTTCTTTTAGTTTGAATACAAATAGCTGTCCACCCTGTGGCACGGCCGAAGTACGCGAACGGTCTCCTGCCCCCACTGCAAGATAGGTTTGACCATTTTGTTGATAAACAATTGGCTGACTGCGAATTCCACCACCGGCGTTAAAGGTCCATAGTTCCTCACCGGTTTCTGCATTCAGGCCAAATATTTTCCCCGACGGAGTGCCCGAAATCACTACTCCACCAGCGGTACTGACTACCCCCGCTTTAAGCGGATCAGCATCCATATAGCGCCATTTGACATCACCGGTATTTATATCAACGGCAGAAAGGTGTCCATAGTCCTCACCGTTGGACGCATCCGATTCGAAACCACCACCGCCCATAAAGGTTTGACCTTCTACATAAACCGAAATACCTTTACGGAACTTCATGCAGTTTTCCACAGTAGGAATGAAGGCCAGACCCAGCTCAGGATTCAATGCCCCGGCCCAGGCTCCGTTCATACCGCCAGTCAAGCCAGGACATACCCGGTAATCCGGATTAGTTTGAGGGAACGCCAGCGGATCTGGTTGTGGCCTGCCAGTCTCATCAATTGTAGCCCAGTTCAATTGCTCAACATAAGGCTTTGCCGCGAGAAACTCACCAGTTACCCGATCCAGCAAATAAAAGTAACCGTTGCGATTAGCCTGCACCAGTGCCTGTCGCTCCTGCCCCTCGAAGGTAATGTCAGCCTGGAAAATAGTGGTATTGCCGTCATAATCCCAGACATCGTGAGGGGTAAACTGGTAGTGCCATTTGTATTCCCCGGTGTCGGCATCAACTGCCAGCACGCTATCGGAATACAAATTATCACCGGCCCTGTCATCGCCGTTCCAGTCCGGCGCCGGATTACCAGTGGTCCACATAATCGTATTGGTAGCCGCATCGAAAGCGCCTACCGACCAGGTAGGTGCTCCACCTGTTTTCCAGGAATCCCCTGCCCAGGTATCATTGCCGGGCTCGCCTTCGGCAGGAATGGTATACACCCGCCAGATCCGTTCCTGCGTAGTCAGATCGTAGGCATCGAAGAATCCGCGCACACCGTATTCCCCACCACCAATACCGATAATAGCCATGTTTTTCACAATGAGGGGGGCGGCGGTTGAGCTAAAACCGATGCTGTGCTCAATCATTTCGATATCCCAAAGAATTTCACCACTAAAGCGATCAAATGCCAACAGATGGGCATCCAGCGTCCCCATCACCACCATATTGTCCTTGATAGCTACACCACGATTGGCCGGCCCACAGCAGATCCGTAAATCCTCCGGCTGCGGGTGGTCATAGCGCCAGTAAAGCTCACCACTCTCTGCATTGAGTGCCATCAGGTGGTTGTAGCTGGTCGTCATATACATGATGCCATCGTAGACAATGGGCGACATGGCAAACTGCCCATCGGTCCCAGTGGGGAATGACCAAGCCACTTCCAGGTTTTGAATACTCTCAGGATTCAGCGCTGTAACCGGGCTATGACGGAAATTACGGTAATCACCTCCGTAGTGCAGCCACTGCTCAGGATTGGCAGTACCGCCCGCCAGGGTTTCTGTTGAAACCGGCCCTAGCCCCTGGCCGATCGGCTGATCATTGGTCCAGTGATTGGTTGGTTGACGCCTTATCAGAGCTGCATCGACTTCCGGCTCATCTTCCGGCTCATCGTCGATCACCGCAACCAACTCGGGTTCGGGACTATCTGCTGCTGTTGGGGTTGATGCAGTCTCACTGGACTGCTCAAAACACGCCACCAGAAAAAACGGAACAATTAATAATGAAAGCCATCGGTTTGGTTTTAACGAACTAATACACATGGGCCTGCCTCTTCTTTTGTCTAAATACTTCCAACTCAGGCAATTGCCACTTTCTACGGCAATCACGAAGCGATCCAGAATAAACACTCACCATGACAGTTTCAACTAAAAACTACAGATCAGCAGCTGGTTCAGTCTGCTGTCATCTAGACTACGGATTTTATTGAACTCTGATTCTGAGGTATCCCCACAAAATTTTTTTGCTCATTGCCTAAGCGTTGTTGTGTTTAATGGGCTTGGGAATTGTGAATGTAGGTAGTTGATGCGTGTATCGGGGATTGGGAAGGGATTACTGTTTTACCGTTCCGNTGGGCCGTTATGTACATGGATGTACATAACGGCCCATCGGAGCGAAAAAACTATTCTCCTTACTCCAAGTTTGCGTCCTAAGCGTTCAGCACCTCAACTAAATTGAGTGTATCGAGCTCTATCTTAGTCTAATTTTTCAGTTTATCTCGATACATTTTTGGGGGATATCGCTGACTCTGATCCCAAAGGCTGAAAGGTGATAAGCAGTTGAGGTAACAAAGTTAACGATCCGGTTAATGCGACTACCATGGCTAGACTGGTTAATAAACCGAATACGATTGTTGGAATAAAATTGGAAAGTGCCAGAATCGAGAATCCAGCGACGATGGTCATGGAGGTAAAATACATCGCGCGTCCAATACTGTTATGACAGAAAAACATGGTGTCGCGGTAATTTCCAAAGCGGGGAAATTCCCGTTTGAACCGGTGCATGTAGTGGATGGTATTGTCCACGCCGATACCAACGGAGATCGCTGCAATAGTGATCGTCATGATGTCCAGGGGAATATTCAACCAGCCCATGACACCCAGAACAAAAGCTGCCGCAATGGCGTTAGGGATAATACAAATCACCGCGATTTTCATAGACCTGAACAACACGAGGAACATCAGCATGATGACGAACATGACCACACCGAGTGTCAGGATTTGCGATTCGTAAAGGCTCTGCAATACATTATTGTAAAGAACCAGTATGCCGGTGACTTGAACCTGGGAATCTTCAAATCCGAATTCACTCTCGACTCCCTGTTCGATACGTAGCAATAATTCATTTCTCTTTAAGTCCGGATCCGATTCGATCACCCGCACATTGAAGCGTAGCTGATTCTCTTCGATCGAAACAAAAGGATTCAGCACGGTATCCTTGAGCGCCTCTGGTAATCGCGAATAGAGAACTGCCCATAAGAACCCATCTATGGGTTCGTAACTGTTAAGTTTTTCTGCCAACTGAATTACTGCGCCAAAAGAAAGCACCTTGCCAGTCTGGGGGTCATCATCCAGATAGGTGTGAATGCTTTTTACCAGGTCCATTTTTGGTGCGGTAAACCAATACGCATCATCGTCACCGGAATCACCAAACCCGTCATCGAAGCCATCGTCGAAAGGATCTTCGACTTCTGGCAGATCCACGACTAAATCAAACGATAGTGTGCCGCCGAGTTTTTCATCAAACAGCGTCATGCCCTGAAAGATTTCGGTTTTCTCGCGGAAATAATCGATGAAGCTGTTTTCCACCTGCAGTCGTGCCAAACCGACTACGCTTAGCACCAGTACGATTGTGTAGATAAGCAGCACCTTGCCTTTGAGTCTGTCAGTGGCAGTGGCCAGGGCGGAAGTGAGATTCAGTTTTAGGCTGGTGGATAATTGCGTCTGATCTTTTTCCAGCAAACTCATGACCGCCGGGAACAAAGTGAACACCACGGTCAGTGCAGCCAATACACCCATTACCATCATCCAGCCGAAAGAAATAATCGGCGAGATGCCGCTCACAATCAGCGAACCAAAAGCCACGGCAGTGGTCAAGGCAGTGTAAAGACAGGGTTTGAACATGCTGAGCACAGCGTGACGTAATAGTTTACCGTGCTCACTGTAATGCCGTGTTGCTCTTAGTTCCCTGTAACGAACCGTTAGATGAACAGTCAGGGATATGGTGATAATAAGAAGAAGGGAAATAAAGTTGGATGAAACGACGGTAACTCGCCAGTCCATTAGTCCGAGAATCCCTACCATGATGACACCGGCTACAGCGCAGCAGGCCAGTGGTAAAAAGATCCAGCGCAGTTTTCTGAAAATCAATCCGAGCGCGATGATAATAAATGCCAGCACGCCGAAACTGAAACTGCTCAAATCCCCCCGTACAAACGTCACCAGATCATCCGCTATCATGGGTGCCCCGCCCAAATAGATTTGCGCTTCGTCACGGTGATCATCGAGAATGCTGCGGATACTGCCGATGGTTTCAGTCTGGCGGCTTGCTGTGAACACGGTGTACTCATCGTATTCTGCTTCCACTGCCCGAAGCTCTCTAGACTCTTCTGCGTTTAAACCTTCCGCTTCCCTCTTGTTGCGCAATACGGTTCTTTGTTGCAACAAACTGCGAAATCTTTCATCTACAGCAAAACTTACTAACAACCCCGCGGTCTGACCATCGGGGCTAATTATGGCATTGCGAAAAATCGGACTGGACACGAGTTCTTCCCGCGCTCCAAGCAGATCCAGTTCGGCGTCCATGACAGTGAGATAATTTTCTGAAATGGCGGTAAGCGGCGTATCGACGAAGACCGGTACATTGAGAATACTGTCAATGGCTTCTACACGATCTACTGTTAACAGTTCATCGCGCAGTGCCTGTAATCGAGCCAGCACTGGCCTGGAAAATAAATCTTCATCCGGGGTGTAGGCAACGATTACAGAGTCCCTGATTCCGTAACGTGTATTTATAAAGCGGGAATACTCCAAATCCCTGTCCCCTTCTAGCAGCAGGGAGTCGGCCGAGGCATCGAGGCGAAAATTTCTGACCTGGGTGGCAAAAGCACCTGCCACCACTAACAGTATGAGTAGTACCCATACCGGGCGCCCAAAAACCAGTCGGGTATAGATTTGTGTGATTCGCGCAAGCATCAGGTCATCCTGTGTGTTGTCTTTTTGATTTTCTGTCTTTCTCTGGCCATCAGTTGCTGGCTGTGTCCGGGCCCACTGCGGGAAATGTCACCCATTGTACGTGCTTGTTTGCTGTTTATTAAATCAATCCTCTATAAACACGCATCCCAATGAAATTGGGATGAGCTCATTTATGATTACGGATTACAAAAAAGCCGAAGCGCTGAAAAGACGCTTCGGCTTTTCACTAAAAACCGACTGCTATTGATCGGCTTGCGCTGCCTGTTGCTCGAGTCGCCTGGCACCACCGAGAATACCCGGAAAGGCATAGTTCCCCTCATGGCAGGCATATTCATACATCCGGTCACCATCGGGTCTGCGGTTCATCGCAATTTCACCCGTCCACGGTTGCTGGTAGGATTGATCATCATCCATGGTGAAGCTGTAGCGTATCTTGTTCTGCCCGATCAGCTCAAACCGCTCGGTAACAAGCAATTCGGGTGAACTGCCGCGGTATGACTGGTACTGGTTGAAGTTTTTGGTTTCTACCACCAGTACATCGCCATCCCAGTAACCAACCGAATCACCCATCCACTTATTCAGATGAATTTCACTACGGTCCTTATTCAGGGGAATGATACGGGCATCGTGAACCATCTCGACCATGATCAATATGTGATCCGGCGTTTGTACGATTTGATAGTTATTGTTATACATCACCGGCAGCATGGGTGGGCCGGAACTGGAGCCGAAAGCTAACAAGCAACGCTCCCCAAGCGGTCTCAATTCGTGACCATCGTAGGGATCGACCCCCGGTATTGCCCGCAACTGGTTCGTCAGAGCATTACTCTGGAAACCTTCAAGGTAAGGAATTTGTCCATCGCTCGGGTCAACAACGATCGACGTTCGATATTGGCCATTGATTTCAATCACATCGGTGCCCCGGTCTATCCAGAAACCGTTGTAACCGGCATCGGTATTGCCATCGGTAGGTGGTGCCCGGTCCGGGTCGCTAGGTTGCGAGTAGCGGGTGATGCGGTCCTTCCAGCCTTGCTCCTGGTCCCTGGCTTCTGTCTCCGTTAAAAAGCCTTTATCGCCAAACTCCTCGGGGCGCTGCATCGGAGTCTGCGTGGCATTAGACCAGATGCCCTGTAAGTCAGGCTTGCCATCTACAGTGCGAGGCACGACCCAGTCCTGTGCAGACAATGGTCCAGCCAACAGTATTAGTCCTGCCAGGGCAAACAATTGAAACAAACGCAATCTCATTAGATTTCTCCATCACGGTCAATCTAAACCGTGTAAATTCGGGATGGTTCTTATTTCCTGTTGTGCTGGCAAGCATACTATTTCAATCATATCCGGGCAATATACTGCCATCCTAATGAGTATGTGGTGTTTTATGTGCAAGTGATTGCCAGCAGAGCAGGATTTCACTACTATATCGAATTAATTAATCATTTTCTTATTTATTATCTATTTATTTGATATATGTACTACACACTTCGACAAATTCAGGTATTTCTGGCTGTAGCGCAGCATGAGAATGTAACTCATGCTGCCCGCGAACTCGCCATGTCACAGTCTGCAGTCAGTACTGCACTGAAGGAGCTAGAACAGCGCTTTGACATCCTGCTATTTGATCGTATTGGCAAACGTCTGCAACTGAACGAGCAGGGCATCTTGTTGCGAACGAAGGCGGCGGGGCTGATTGCCCAGGCTGAAGAGTTACAGCAGAGCCTGCTCAAGCACTCGGGTGTGGGCGACCTGAAAGTTGGTGCCACCCCAGCTATCGGCAATTACCTCGCAGTCAGTATCATGGCTAAATTTCTATCCGAGTATCCCGATGCAAGGGTCGAACTGAGCGTGGAAAATAGTGCAGCGATAGCTAAGCGGGTGAAAAACCTTGAACTGGATATTGGTTTGATTGAAGGCGAATTGCAGGAACCCGATCTGGAGATTCGGTCATGGCGCGGCGATGAACTGGTACTGTTTTGCTCGCCCACTCACCCCCTGGCGCAGAAACCGGATCTGGATGACCTCGATCTATTGCAGGCTGAGTGGGTGATTCGAGAGCAGGGCTCGGGAACACGCCAGGCGTTTGATCGTGCAATGTCAGGTATACTGTCCGACCTTGAGTTGAAGCTGGAACTTCAGCACACCGAAGGAATTAAACGTGCCGTCGAAGCGGGTCTGGGAGTGGGTTGCTTATCGCGAATCACCCTTGACGACGCATTTCAACGTGGCTCTTTGATTCAACTGAAGGCAGCCCATAGAAACTGGAGCAGGAAATTCTATTTCGTATTACGCAAGCAAAAGTTTCTCAGCCGCAGCGTAACAAGCTGGATAGCGCGCTGCATGGAATATTAAGTGGATACAAAAGAAAGCGTTGAGGCAGTGGAAAAAACTCTATCCCAACGTGTTGCCACATTTGTAGTCAAACGATGCAATCTATTGCTTGCTGTGAGTTTCATTGCAAGTGCCGTTCTGGCCACTGGCATAATTCGCAATACTTTCGATACCTCGTTTTCAGCATTGCTGAGCCAGAGCGATCCCTATATTGAGGAACTGGAGCGAATGGAAGAGCAATTTCCCTCCCCCATACAGGTCGCCTTTGCATTTATCCCCAATGACAATCAATCTGTATTCAGTAATTCGGTATTAGCTGCTATCGAAGACTTGAGTCAAAATTATACCGACATTCCCTATGCCAGCAGATTCTCTGGCCTGGTCGATTACTATTCTCCAGAAACGCAACAACGACTGTTTACCAAAGCACTGGACCAGTACACCGAGGAGGAGTTGCAGTTATTGCAGGATTCAGTGCTTAACGACAGACTGCTAACGGCCAATCTGCTGGCGCAAAATGCGCTGATAACTTTTACCCTCATCACGCTGGATACAGAGTCAACCACTGCCAGCCAGCGTATGGACATCGCTGATGCAACGCTCGACTTGCAAACTGACATAAGGGCAAGACACACGGATGTAGGGATCTATGTCAACAGTGATGTGCTACTGGAGCGCTCGAGTCAACAAGCAATGATCAGCGACCTTACCAGTCTGCTTCCCTTCATCATTCTTGCCTGTGTGCTGGTAATTTGCTTCTGTTTCCGATCGCTTAAACTGGGTGCATGCATACTGAGTCACACGGCCTGCACTATGGCTGCCACAGTCGGATTGCTGGGTTTCCTGGGCACAGCATTTAACAACATCTCCATCATTGCTCCGCTGGTAGTGGTAATTATCTCAGTAGCGAACAGTGTGCATATTATTTCCATTTACAAACAACAACTGTTTGCCGGGCACAAACCCGTTGCTGCGATGCAACAGAGTCTTATTTACAATTTTCAACCTGTCTCATTGGCTGCGCTGACGACGGCAATTGGATTCTTTTCGCTGACCATGTCTTCTTCTCCCGCGATTCAGGAATTCGGACGCATCGTCGCCACCGGGATAATTTTCGCCTATGTGCTAACCCTGAGTTTGCTGCCCGCGGTTTTGATTCATTTCTCCGGGAGCGATGCGAAAGATCCCAAGGAGGAATTCCCTGCTCTGCACCGTTTGCTCAAGTGGATTGGCACAACAACAGAGAACAGAGATACAGAGATATTCTGGTCTTTCACAATTCTCGCCCTGATAACTTTCATGTTGCTGCCGCTGAATGAAACAGATTTTAATCGGCTGGATTTCATCGCCAGCGATTCAGACATTATCCAATACTACGATGAGGTAAGCGCACGGATGAACCGGGGCCCGGCACTTCGGTACGGGATCGATTCCGAAACTATCGATGGGGCGATAGAACCCGACTTTCTAATGCGAGTGGAGGAATTCAGTAGGTGGTTGGAAGAACAGCCTGATGTCGAGTCAATTGGCAGTGTGAATGACATTGTCAAAACCGTAAACAGAATTCAGAACAGCAATAACGACTCTTTTTATGCTATTCCCGACGATATCAATGTTGTCGCGATGTATCTTAATAATTATGAAGTAGTTCAGTCCGAAGACTTCCCGCTCTCTGGTTTTATCAATAATGATTTTTCCATCTTGAGCCTGTTTGTCAATGCGACTCCCGTATCGAATCAGGAGCTTATCGACCTCGATGCCAGAATTACTGAACGCTTCAATCAACAATTTCCCGAGGCCACATTGATTCACGGCAGCGGCCTGTTACTTTTTTCCCGCATGGACGAATTGGTTACCACCGAATTATTGCAAGGCTATTCAATCAGTCTGTTACTGATTACACTGACTTTGATTATTGGACTCAGGAGTATTTATTTCGGCATTCTCAGTGTACTGCCCAACCTATTGCCGGCGACTATGGTTTTTGGTGTATGGGCACTTTTTGTGGGACAACTGGACCCTTTTGTTATGATGCTGTTTAGCATAAGCATTGGCCTGGTAGTGGATGATACGGTGCACATCCTGAGTCACTACCTTGACAGCCGACAAACCGGAATGGATACATCCGAATCAACCAATTTTGCTATTAATACAGCAGGTCCGGCGCTCACCATCACCACTATGGTTCTCGCGCTGGGCACAACGATATTAATTGGCGCCAGCACGCTTTACTTTCAACAGTCGGCCAAGTTGCTGGTCCCCATTGTGGTACTGGCGTTGGTTCTCGATCTGCTGTATCTGCCAACAATACTGAAGCGGTTTGACAAGCGTATCCTGCGACAAAATACTGTGACATCTTAATTATTATTGTTATTCCAAACGAGGAAAAAAATGAACGAGTCAAAAAGACCTTTATCACGTCGAGAATTCACCCGACTTGGCGCAACGGCGATTGCCGCGGCGTCTATTTCCGGGAGTCAATTGGCCTCTGCGCAAACGGCAGCAAGTGCACTTGAAGCGGAATTCCTGCTGGAATTATCGCTGGATGTTGATGCCCAGATCGATGCCGGACACACCAGCATAGCGCCAGTTACCGGAGGCACCTTTGGCGGCCCCAGATTAAAGGGGACAGTACACCCAGGTGGTGCCGACTGGATCACCGAAGGCGCAGACCACCGCAGTCTGGATGTGCGCATTACGTTAGAAACCGACGATGGCGAGTTCATCTATATGAGTTACACCGGTGTCATACACACAGGTGATAATGGCTTGTATTGGCGAGTACGTCCTATTTTTCAGACCGCATCGGAAAAATACGACTGGCTGAACCACATAGTTTGTATTGGCAAGAACAAGCAGATACCTGGCAAGGTTGCTTACGACATTTTTCAGATACTCTGAGCAGCGCGGGCTAGCCATAAAAAAAGGCAGGTCGTGTGACCTGCCTTTTTTTTTCTCAAAGCGTTTTTAATTGCCGCCTTGATCCACGTACTGCCACTGAACTGAGCCAAAGAACATCTCATCCCAGCTTTGCTGACCCCACGGTACATCGCGTTCCGGATCGGGGTTTGCAGGATTTTGAGCCGAGTTGTCGAATGCACCTACTGCAGTGATCTTTGTTCCACCCGGAACAAACTTGGGCTCTTCATAGGTATAAGCCAATTGCCAGTTATAGTTGTAATTGGCAATATTGATCAACTCCTCACGAGTTCCATCTGGATAATCTGCATAGAAACGCATGTACTTACCACGGAAGTGCATATGGGATAGCATGCTGAGGATATGTGCATCTCTTGGCACAGTAATGGTTTCGGTTTGCTCGAAATTCGGATCATTCGGCGGAATATTAGTCCACGTTGGAGTGAAGATACACGCACACTGACCTGACATTCTCTTCTCAGGTATCACTCCCTCGGGGTAGTACCACAGGCCGATTTCACCCGCATCCACTGACTCCCTACCGTTAGTGGTGTAGTGCAATTGCAGATTAATAGTGGAACCTGCTTTCAGTAAGCCGCCAGTATTTTCTGGCTCCAGACGCGGCTGCGCACCCGGAATATAGGCTGCGATATTAGCCTGATCAGGATTTCCACCACCGAGGAATCCACCGCGCCGGCTGGTACCAGGCTCAACGATGCTATTCAGGGTATGGTGCAACACGGTTCTGTCGCCTGCCACGTACTGACTGCCACGAACCCACACGTCTTTCTCAATATCCAATGGCACGGATATATGCCGATAATCGAGCACGCCAGTGGCCGGAACTGATTGAGGTGGAATCTTTATGATGTAGTCAGGCTCACCAAATGCCCACTTGCTGTCGGGCCAGGTCAGTTCAGCCAGCGGATCGGTAGTACCATCCTTCGGCGCACCGGCTTCCGCCCATTGAACAATTTTCTGTACCTCTTCTGTAGTGATCAACATATCGTTTATGAACTCGCCCACATGTCTATCGAGTTGTCCCGGGGGCATGCGCTTGGTCATTAACACTTCACGAATCATCGGTGACCAGCCCTGCACCATGGCATGACTGTCCATGGCAAAAGGCGCTATACCACCTTCTCTGTGACAGCTTGCACAATTTTCGGCAATGATTGGCGCCACATCCTTCTCATAGGAAACCGCTGTCTGTGTAGCATAGCTTATCGCTGAACCTGTAGAGGCAACGAGCGGGCTGCTCACTGAGTTGCCAGCCAGCAATTCCATGATTGCGCTCTCCGCTTCGGCGACGGGTCCCTTGTATTCAACCGTGAACGAACTGGGGCTAAACAGAAGGACTTCACCGGTTTTATCGATACCCAGGGATTCGGAGATTACTTGAGCATCATCCATCAATACTGGAATATCAACGCCGTACTCGGCGACCTTGGCCTGAACCGCTTCACGATTCAATCTGCCCATGGGGTTGATCATCATGAATTCGATACCCTGGCTGTCATATTTGCCTTTGAGTGCGGCGTACGCAGCAAGGGCTGAAGTGGTGGCCTGACTATCATTAGCCTGAACCAGGAGAGCGATAGCGGNATGATCATCGTACCAGCTCATGTTATGGAAATAACCATCCTGATCCAATAGCGAAAAATCGCCCACTCTGTCGGCGGCACCGCTCAATGCAGGGATAAGTGCCAAAGACAACAGAGACGTTTTTAGTAAATTTACTTTTTTCACTGTTTTCTCCTTTATTTTTTTACTAATTTAGTTTCGTTCAGGCCCGACAGGTTGCCGAAAAGCAGCAAGTATTCAGATCCAGAAGTCCACTACAAGCAGGAATTGCAATCTAAAGATTTAAAACCCTGAAACTTTACGAATTCGGGACTGCAGAGTCAACAACTACAGGACAAATTCACTTTCAGTCGCGTCGCATGGAATCCTTTGAAAACTGCTCCAGTGCGCTATTTTTCAGCCTCCTGGAGCACTTTGAGCAACTTGGGATACAAAACCGGGTTCGCAATCAAGATATCCCGGGCGTAGAACTGTGGATCTACACCCTCCGGCACCGGGCTAAAATGGCCGTATTGAGCCCCGGCTTCTTTTGCTATGAGCTGCGCTGCCGCGAAATCCCAGACACTGAGGCTCTCGTAGTAACCATCCAGCCTGCCCATGGCAAGCCAGCAGATATCCAGAGCCGCCGAACCGAGACGTCGAATATCCGCACAGTTTTGAAGGATATTTCCCACTCGCCTGATCAATGGCTCCATCTCGAACTTATCATAGGGAAAGCCCGTCGCAATTATGGCCTTGCTCAATTCTGTCTCCCTGGCAACTTCTATTGGCTCGCCGTTGAGAAATGCACCATTTCCCTTCTCGGCGGAAAATAGCTCGTCGGTGAAGGGGTTGTAGACTACTCCGCAGCTTATCTGGGAATTATCCACATAGGCCAGCGACACGGCCGATTGGCTATGCCCGTGGGCAAAATTAACGGTTCCGTCTATCGGATCCACTATCCATAACGGTTCGTTTGACCTCTGCAGTAAATTCAGGTCGGGGGCGCCCTCCTCAGACAATACATTATGTTCTGGATAGCTTTCTTTTATGCAGGATGTGATCAAACGATCGGCGTTGATGTCTGCGCTGGTCACCATCTCCTCACCATCTTTAAAGGAAGTGGTGAGATTAGTTTGTCTATCTGCCAGAATCTGTTGTCCTGTTTCTCTGGCCAGTTGAGTAGCAAAATCCAGGATGTTGGTTGTTGTCATTGGTACAGCTCTAGAGCATTTAGAGGGTGAGATTATAACCTTGGAAAAAAACCACAGCGAGGCACGATTGCACGGGGGGAGTTGAAGCCTGATGTATTGCTGCAATGTGTAGGTTTGGTGCAGGCGCGCTGCGCTACCAAATACTCCTGCCTCAGCAGCTTGCACCCCTCCGGGGTTCCCTCACTCGGTCAGGAGCCCAAACCCCGGTCTCCTTCGGTCACTCGGTGCGGCGCTTTGACCGCTGAGTCAGAAGAATTTGGTATCACAACGCTTGATAGCCCCTGCCAATCGATTTATTTGGTGAATTGTTTTCGTAAGAATCAAATTGGCAGCATCGACCGCAGAGAGTAGCCAATCGTCTATAATAGCTGAGTCTGCAACAATCGAGGATCCACTTTGACCATAGCGATGAAGTATATTGTGTTTGCTGGTTTGGCAACGCTGATTAATCTTGCCAGTCAGGAATCGAGTATGGCTCTGTATCAGGGAAGCTATGCGCTTGTGATAGCTATGGTTGCGGGCACGTTGACCGGACTTGTGAGCAAGTATCTGCTTGATAAGCATTTTATTTTTTATCACAAGACAGATAGAGCAGCGCAGGATTTGAGTCAATTCCTGTTCTATGGTTTAACTGGTGTATTCACTACAGTGATCTTTTGGGGTTTCGAATTGGGTTTTGATTTTTTGTACGGCACTCGAGGTGCGAGATATACGGGTGCTGTAATTGGGCTGGCAATTGGCTATCTGATTAAATACCGTCTCGATAAACGATATGTGTTTGTAGCTGGGGAATCGTAGATGTTAGTTCAGGGTTGGGGGCGTTATCCATCAAAGTTGGCAGATTATTCTGAGCCGGCTGGTCTGGCAGAATTTCAGGAGCTAACTTCCTCACACGGTTCATCCACCATAGTCCGCGGTGCTGGCAGGAGTTACGGTGACAGTGCGCTGGCTGAAAGAATAATTTCAAGCAGGTATCTCGATAATTTTATTTCCTTTGATGAGAATAAGGGCGTGTTGGTTTGCGGTGCTGGTTTGACCATCGACCAGATATTGACTGTGATGGTTCCCAAAGGCTGGTTTTTGCCGGTCGTCCCTGGCACAAAATTTGTTTCGGTCGGTGGTGCCATAGCCAGTGACATTCATGGTAAGAATCATCATTGCGATGGTTGTTTCAGTGAGCACTTGAAGAGCTTTAAATTATTAACCGCTGGGGGGAAGATAATCGCCTGTAGTAAAACCCGCAACAAGAAATATTTTCTCGCCACTTGTGGCGGGATGGGGCTGACCGGGATAGTGGTAGAGGCTTCGCTTCAACTTATGAAACTTGCCAGTCTACAAATCTCACAACATAGTATTCGCACTGCCAATCTTGATGAAAGCCTGGAACTATTGGAGAATCATCAGGCTAGTCAGTATTCGGTCGCCTGGCTCGATTGCCGTGCCAAAGGAAAAAAAAGTGGTCGCTCGGTCGTATTCAGTGGTAGCCACGTCGACAGTGAAGACAAGCCATCACCCAAGCCGGTCAAAGTGATTAAAAGAATGCAGCTGAATCTCCCTTTTAACTCACCTGCGTTTTTACTGAACAGTTTAACCATTGGCCTGTTTAATGGCACTTACTACAAATTCGCTGGCAAGCAAGCGCAGAAAAAAATTCACTTCGATTCCTACTTCTTTCCGCTAGACCGAATCAACAACTGGAACCGATTATATGGAGGCCGTGGCTTCCTGCAATATCAATTCGTGATTCCGACTGACTCAGCTAGATTGGGAATAGGCGAAATTCTGCGTCAGGTAAGGGCATCTGGTAAAGGATCATTCCTGTCTGTACTGAAGAAGTTCGGTGCGGCAAATAAAAATTACTTATCTTTCCCTATGGAGGGCTATACCCTGGCTCTGGATTTCAAGTTCGAGAAGTCGCTCCTGCCACTACTGAACGAACTGGATGAGATTGTTTTAAGCCACGGAGNTCGACACTATCTGGCCAAGGATGCAAGAATGAGCGAGCATACTTTTAAACAGAGCTACGTTAACTGGGAGAAATTTCTCTCCGTGAAAAATGAACTGGACCCTGGCAATCTGTTTTCGTCGCTACAATCGAAGCGGCTGGGGCTTTGAATGAAAACTATTTTTCAGATCGATATGTAAAAACTGATGCAGAAGATTTTAATAATTGGAGCAAGCTCAGCCATAGCCAAAGAAGTGGCGCGGCTTTATGCGGAGCAGAAACACGATCTGTTCCTGGTGGCTCGAGATGCCAGTAAATTGAATTACCTGCTGGAAGACCTCACAGTTCGGGGAGCAAACAGGGTCGGCACGGCGGTGGTTGATGTCAATGATTTTGATAAACATGGGCCAGCCATCGATAAAGCGGTGAAATTTTTATCGGGAATTGATATTGCCCTGATCTGCCACGGCTCGCTTCCTGATCAAAAACTATGTGAGGATGAGTTCTTGCAGGCGCAGCAGGAAATAAAAACCAATGGCGTGAGTGTTATTTCATTTCTTACTATTCTTGCCAATTATTTTGCCAGCCAGAAGAATGGTTGCATCGCCGTAGTGACTTCGGTTGCTGGTGATCGGGGCCGGCAACCGAATTATGTGTACGGCGCGGCCAAATCATTGGTCTCAACTTATTTACAGGGGCTGCGGGGCAAGCTGTATTCCAGTAATGTCCATGTGGTTGATATTCGCCCCGGCCTGGTGGATTCACCAATGACTGCCCAGTTCGACAAAGGACTGCTGTGGTCCAGCCCAAAGAAGATAGCCGCGATCATTGTGAAGAGTATCCGGAAGAAAAAACATACTGTCTACGCCCCGTCCTACTGGCGCGTTATATTGTTCGTTGTCAGGCTCATTCCTGAATTCATTTTTAAAAGACTAAAGCTCTGAGGGAACCTCTGATTAAGTATTCAATGTCTCTGCGTAACCTAAAGCTCACTTCTGCTAGGCGCAATCCGCAATTAAAGCTTACGCTCCCTGCTCACGCCCCTCACCTACATCTGACCGCCATGGAAGGCGGGAATGCAGGAAACGCAGGAGCAGTTTTCCTGCCATGTAGGCGATGGCCTAAGTCCTTGAAGGGTTGCAACAACGCAGAAGTGCGCTTCAGGCCGCGCCCGCAGGGGCCTTCAGAGCAGCCGCATCTCCGCGTTGGCTCCCCTTGGAAGGTAGTAAACATTACTGCAGGAAGCCGCCTTGATCTGCGGCCGCTCTGCAGGCCAGAGATATTGAATACTTAATCAGAGGTTCCCTAGGCTCTTGGAAAACCCAAACAAAAATCTCCCTCTCTATGTCGATCTGGACGGCTCTCTAATATACAGCGATCTGTTGCTGGAATCCTTCCTGCTTTTGGTTAAGAAAAACTTTCTCTACATTTTTGCGACTCCTTTCTGGTTACTGAGTGGTCGGGCCAATCTGAAACATCAAATCGCGATGCGCGTGGATCTGCAGACCGATGTGCTTCCTTACAATAATAATTTTGTGACTTATCTGGAACGGGAAAAAGCCAGCGGCAGGCAACTTACTTTAATTTCAGCATCGAACCAGAAGCTGGTTTCCCAGGTGGCGGAGCATGTTGCTCTCTTTGATAACGCCATAGGAAGCTCTGATAAGCTGAACCTGAAGGGTAAGGAAAAATTAAACCAGATCGAAAAATTTTCCAATCCGGACGGGTTTGTCTATGCCGGTGACTCCGAGTCCGACTTGCCAATTTGGGCCGCTGCAAAAGAAGCGCTACTGATTAATTGCACAGAAACACTCAGAATAAAACTGAGCACTTGCAACGCCGAGATTACAAGCATTGGCCGGAAATCAAACTGGCTGGAGCATTTTGTCAGGGCGATTCGCCCCCATCAATGGCTGAAGAATTTGCTGGTGTTCCTGCCGCTGATATTGTCCCATCAACTAAATGAGTCGAGTTTGTTTCTGCAATCGGTCCTGGCTTTTATCAGCTTTAGTTTATGTGCTTCCAGCGTTTATCTTTTGAATGACCTGCTTGATCTGAATAATGACAGACGTCACCCGAGCAAACATAAACGCCCGTTTGCCGCTGGCAACCTGTCACTGGTAGCCGGTTTTCTTGGCAGCCCCCTGATGCTTTTTCTGGCACTTCTTATTGCACTGAGTTTGCCGGAACGTTTTATGGCTACTCTGTTATTGTACTGGTTCATCACTACAGCATATAGCCTCTATCTCAAACGTCTGATCGTGATCGATGTATTTATCCTCGCTTCACTATACAGTTTGCGGATAGTTGCAGGTTCCACTGCAATAGCGGTGACTACCACCTTCTGGTTATTGGCTTTTTCAATTTTGTTATTCATCAGTTTGGCGATTGTAAAGCGCGTGACGGAACTAAAAAATCTTAAGACAAGCGGGCAACAAAATATTGCGGGCCGGGGCTATACAATGTCACATCATGATTTGTTATCTGTATTGGGTGTTGGCAGTGGAATCGCTGCAGTTCTGGTATTCACTTTTTATATTAACAGTCCTACCACGCAATTACTGTATAGCACGCCCACTGTGCTGTATCTGATTTGCCCATTGTTGTTTTACATTCTGGGGCGCGTGTGGGTGCTTGCCAAGCGCGGAGTACTCCACGAAGATCCGATCATCTTTGCCATTACTGACTTGCAAACCCAGATCAGTGTTGCAGTTAGCGGGCTGGTCATCTGGCTGGCTATTTGAGTCGCTATCTGTCAGCTTGACCTTGACCTACCCCGCTATTACGAGAAGTTTGAGATTATAAAATGACATAACTATCTGCTATTGGATTCCATTTACTCGGTCGGTCTATTTGAGTCACCCGCATTGATTTACTCAGACGCGTAGTTAAGAGTTGGTCAAATTCTTCGACCTGATTAAACGCCGGATCAAGCCATTTTCCCATTAGCTCATCATCTTCGAAGGGCAACATCAGCGGGGTGGACTTTGGATGAATCTTTGCCCACTCTGGAATTAATGGCGGTAGCGTAATGATAGACGTCGCATAGACCGATTCACCCGTGTCCTTGCTAATATATTCCTGGTACAAACCACCAAAGGCAATTGCCGAATCTTCCAGTTCAATCTTGTGATAGGTCTGCTTGTCGCCCAGACCCTCTGCAAAGGCGCTGGCGGGAATAATACAGCGCGATTCGCGATAGGGCTTGAAGCTAATGGATTTTTGCTGGTGAAGCTTGTCTGATCGTGAATTGAAACTGGTGTACTTGTAATCCGGTTTCAGTGAATCCCGATCCAGAAACAACCACCAGATAGCCTCTGATATTCTTCTTTCACCTTGCTTTTCATGAATAATGGAAATCCTGCCCCCCGGCGCAATATCCGCGCTGGTTTTTACAGCTGTCACGCCGATTCCCAGTGATTCGCACAGCCACTGTACTTCGGGACTATCGATCAGGTTAAATCTTCCACACAAACCCGGATACTCCTGATCGGGCTACAGACACCAAATTCTGTGACTCTGCAGCCCATGCAATGTTAAAGTCGGTTTCAAACAAGAAAGTGTACTCCAATGAAAAACTTATTCCGGCTTATTTCGACCACCATATTATCCGGGGTGAGCTATTCCGGTATCAGCTTATCGGAGTAAATAGACTACTGACGTGCATTGGCTAAGCCATCACTTTGCGTATAATGCCTATTCGATTCCAGAGACGGTTAAACAAAATCTCGAAATTCCGCTGTTTTAAGAGGTAACTATGAAACAAAGCAAAAGCGTTCCTTCCTTACTCTTCATCCTGATTGTGGCACTTGTTAATGTTGCAAGCCTGGCTCAATCGTCCAACTCATTTCGGGCCAGGCTCTCCCCAATGCCAGTAACGCCGCAAACTGTGAGCACCATAACCGGTGAAGGCGAAGTGTTTCTCACACTCAGCGGCAATACACTCAGCATTCAGGGAAGTTTTTCCGGCATGAGCTCGGTAGCCACCTCTGCCCATATCCACAATGGCCCCCCGGCACAACCGGGACCGGTGGCTCATCGTCTTGAAGTCGGCTCCACTACCGCTGGCGAACTCAGTGGTGAACTTGAACTGACTGACCAGCAGGTGGAAGCGCTACACAATAACGAGCTTTATATTCAAATTCATAGTGAAACCAATCCTCCGGGTGAATTACGCGGCTGGATTTTTGCCAATAACTAGCCAAGGAGACGAAGATGAGCTTCAAACCCGGAAATATTACAAACCTGCTGATCGGCTCTGTCGTGTTATTAGGCCTGGCAGCCTGCGGTGGCGAGCAGACTTCAGCACCACCGCCAATTGTAGAGGCGGTGGAAACAATCACATTTAGCTCACAGGCCGATGCCGGCGCGGTCGCCTTCGGCACCAATTGCGCTGCCTGCCATGGCGCTAATCTGGAAGGCACCACGCTGGGACCGCTACTATCCGGAAATTCTTTTCTGCAACGCTGGGGCACGCAGACTCCCGCGCTGCTGCTGAACAATATCCAGACCAATATGCCGCCGGGGGGCAATGACGGCATAAGTGATGGGGACTATCTCAACATCGTTGCCCACATCCTCAATGTCAATGGAGTCGATGGAGCAATCACCGCCCTCACTGGCGAAACTGATTTCACTATCTCGGAAAACATTTCAAGAATCGCCAATCGGCAGCGCCGCGAGCCAGAACCTCCATCAGGCGTGACCATCGCCGGGACGGTGGAAAACTTTGTGCCGGTGACCGATGCCATGCTGGAAAATCCCGCTCCGGGTGACTGGCCCATGATCCGGCGCGACTACTACGCCCACAGCTACAGTCCACTGGATCAGATTAATACCGAAAATGTGGGCAGCATGACGTTGGAGTGGGTATGGAGTATGCATGACGGCGACTCCGAGCCCGCACCGCTGGTCTACGACGGCATTATCTATATGATCAACCCCGGCAATGTCATCCAGGCACTGGATGGTGCCACTGGGGAGCTGATCTGGGAAAACTGGTCCGGGCCTGCCAACCGCCAGGATATGCGCAATATTGCGATCTACAACGACAAGATTATTCAGGCCACAACCGATGCCCGGCTGGTCGCACTCGATGCCCGCACCGGGGAGCAGGTCTGGGAAGTGGCAGTGGCCGATTCCAGCAAGGGATTTTCCAATTCCAGCGGACCCATAGTCGCCGACGGCAAGATCATTCAGGGTCTGGCCGGATGCGCTCGCTATATCCCGGAGGATTGCTATATCAGCGCCCACGATGCCAATACCGGCGAGCTCGCCTGGCGTTTTAATACCATCGCCAAGGCCGGCGAACCAGGTGGGGATACCTGGGGCGATCTGACTGATATGTTCCGGGCCGGTGGTGAAACCTGGATTACCGGTAGCTATGATCCTGACCTGAAGCTGACCTATTGGGGGACGGCACAACAAAAACCCTGGGTGCCGGTCAGTCGCCATTTAACCATTAACGATGTCGGGCTATTCACTAACGCCACCGTCGCCGTCAGTACCGATACCGGTGAGCTGGATTGGTTTTTCCAGCATGTACCTGCCGAAGCGCTCGATCTTGACGAGGTATTCGAGCGGGTGCTGGTAAACCGCGGTGATGACAAATGGGTCTTCTCCATCGGCAAGTACGGCATACTCTGGAAGAACGACCGGGTCACCGGCGAGTTCCTGGGCTATACCGAAACCGTGTTCCAGAATGCATTCACCAATATCGACCCGGATACTGGTCTGGTGGCGTACCGCGAAGACATTCAAAATGCCGGGCTGGATGAATGGACTTCGGCCTGCCCCTCCAGTACCGGTGGCAAAGACTGGCATTCCATGACTTATCATGAGCCAACTGGAACCATGATTGCGCCACTCAGCCAGACCTGTCTGGAAAACGCCGCCCGTGAAGTGGCGCTGGTTCAAGGGGGTGGCGGACTCGCCGCCAGCCGCAAGTTTTTCGAGATGCCAGGCTCTGATGGGAACATGGGCAAACTGGGTGCCTACAATGTGGATACACTGGAAGAAGTCTGGAGCTATCAACAGCGTGCTTCCTTCCATACTGGCACGATGTCAACTGCTGGCAACCTGGTTTTTGCCGGCGATCTTGACCGACGCTTTAGAGCCTTCGACGTGACCAACGGTGATATTCTGTGGGAGACCCGACTCGGTACTTCTGTACAGGGTCACCCGGTTTCGTTTTCGGTCGACGGCAAACAATATATCGCGGTAAATACCGCGCTCGGTGGCAGCAGTCCAAGAACCGTTCCCGGCGTGATAGCCCCGGAAATTACTTATCCACGCAATGGCAATGCACTTTATGTGTTCAGTTTGCCTGATTAGGTGTAAACACGATGAGAATAGTAACAAATGGTATTGGTATAGCAGGACTGGCCCTCCTGGCAGCTTGTGGTAGCGAGCAAAGCTCAGTGCCAGTCGAGGTAACGATTGAGACTTTGAGCTTCAGCTCTCAAGCGGAGGTCGGGGCAACCGCCTTCGCCAGCAACTGTGCTGCTTGTCATGGGGCCAATCTGGAGGGCACTACCTTGGGCCCCCTGCTGTCCGGATTTTCGTTTCTCCAGCGCTGGGGGACACAGACTCCGGCGCTGTTGTTGAATAACATCCAGACCAATATGCCACCGGGTGGCAACGAAGGGATAAGCGATGAGGACTATCTAAACATCGTTGCCCATATTCTCAATGTAAATGGTGTCGACGGTGCGATCACGGCACTGGAGGCAGATACCGATTTCCCCATCGCAGAAAATATTTCCCGGATCGCCAATCAGCAGCGCCGCGAACCGGAGCCCCCGCAGGGCATCACCATAGCCGGGACGGTGGAAAACTATGTGCCGATTACCGACACCATGCTGGAAAATCCCGACCCGGGTGACTGGCCCATGCTCCGCAGAAATTACTATGCCCACAGCTACAGCCCGCTGGATCAGATCAATACCGACAACGTCGGTGGCATGACGCTGGAATGGGTGTGGAGTATGCATGATGGTGGATCAGAACCGGCGCCACTGGTTTACAACGGCATCATCTATCTTATTAATTCGGGCAACGTTATTCAGGCCCTGGACGCTGCGAGTGGCGAAATGATTTGGGAGCACTGGACCGGACCGGCCAACCGTCAGGATATGCGCAACATAGCCATCTATAATGACAAGATCATCCAGGCCACCACCGATGCCCGATTGGTCGCCCTCGATGCCCGTACTGGCGAGCAGGTGTGGGAGACAATCGTGGCAGACAACACCAAGGGGTTTTCCAATTCCAGTGGACCGATCGTGGCGGATGGGAAAATCATCCAGGGACTGACCGGCTGCGGGCGCTATACCGAGGACGATTGCTACATCAGTGCGCACGATGCCAACACCGGCGAGTTGGAATGGCGCTTCGTCACCATCGCCAAGGCAGGTGAACCCGGTGGTGATACCTGGGGAGACCTGACCGATACCTTCCGCGCCGGCGTCGATACCTGGATTACCGGTAGCTATGACCCGGAATTAAAAATCACCTACTGGGGAACAGCGCAACAGAAACCCTGGGTGCCAGTTTCTCGTCACCTGACCATTAATGATGTTGGTTTATATAGCAACTCAACCGTTGCTGTTGATGTGGATACCGGTGAGCTGGACTGGTACTTCCAGCACGTGCCGGCCGAAGCGCTGGATCTGGATGAAGTGTTCGAACGCGTGCTGGTGAATCGCGGTGATGACCGTTTCGTCTTTTCCATAGGCAAGCACGGCATTCTCTGGAAGAACGACCGGGTCACTGGCGAGTTTCTTGGCTATACCGAAACCGTGTTTCAGAATGCCTTCACCAACATCGATCCCGATACGGGCGAGGTGACTTATCGTGAAGATATTCAAAATGCCGGCCTGGATGAGTGGACCTCAGCCTGCCCAAGTAGCGCCGGCGGCAAGGACTGGCACTCCATGACCTACCATGAACCAACCGGCACGCTGATCGCTCCACTCAGCCAGACCTGCCTGGAAAATGCAGCGCGCGAAGTCGCTATGGTACAGGGTGCCGGTGGCGGTGCTGCCAGCCGCAAGTTTTTTGAAATGCCCGGTTCAGACGGCAATCTGGGTAAGCTGGGTGCTTACAACGTGGACACGCTGGAAGAAGTGTGGAACTACCAACAACGCGCCTCATTCCATACCGGCACCATGTCCACGGCAGGCAACCTGGTTTTTGTAGGCGATCTGGATCGACGCTTCAGGGCTTTCGATGTGCGCAACGGCGACATAGTTTGGGAGACACGCCTCGGCACCTCGGTGCAGGGACATCCGGTTTCTTTCGCCGTCGATGGCAAGCAATATATTGCAGTGACTACCGCGTTGGGAGGAACCAGTCCCAGGACGGTGCCAGGTGTTATTGCGCCGGAAATAACCTATCCCAGAACCGGCAATGCGCTATATGTGTTTTCCTTGCCAGACTAGGTGAATCTGCCGGATAGTATGTATTACTGATTCATTCAACAGAAAAAGTGCCCAGAGGTACCAGAAATGACAATTAGAAACTCAGTTTTAGGCGTACTCGCCCTGTCTCTCCTTGCTGCCTGTGGTAGCGAGGAGTCCACGCCGGCAGTAGCTATTCCAACTGCTAGTTTTGCTACCCAGGCTGATACCGGTGCCGAGGCTTACAGCGTAAACTGTGCAACCTGTCACGGTGCAAACCTGGGAGGTACTGCTCTGGGACCGATACTAAGTGGGCCTGCGTTTCTCGGGAGCTGGGGTCGGCAGTCACCGACGGATTTCTTCAACAATATAAAAGCCAATATGCCTCCGGGTGGCAATGAAAACCTGAGCGACGAGGACTATCTGAATATTGTCGCCCATGTCATGCGTACCAACGGTGTGGCCAATACCAACCCATTGCTAACAGCCGATGCAGATTATCCGCTTGCCACCAATATTCCCGGTGGCGGCGCTGCCGTTGCGCAACAGCAACAGGAACCCGAAGCCCCGGTGGGTGTCATTCGGCCCGGTACAGTAGCAAACTTTAGCCCGATCACCGATGCCATGTTAACCAACCCGGCACCGGGCGATTGGCCGATGATTCGTCGCAATTATCAGGCCTGGAGCTATAGCCCCCTGAATCAGGTAAACACCGATAACGTGGCCGACTTGAAACTGGAGTGGGTCTGGAGCATGCACGAAGGTGACTCCGAGCCCTCACCGCTGGTTTATGACGGCGTCGTTTACCTGATTAACCCCAGCAATATCATTCAGGCACTGGATGGCAGGACTGGTGAACTGATCTGGGAACATCACGCTGGCCCGGTCGACAGTGAAGATATGCGCAATATTGCGATCTATGACGACAAGATTATACACGCCACCACGGATGCACGATTACTGGCACTGGATGCCCGCACCGGTGAGCCGGTTTGGGAAACCCGGATTGCAGATAACAGCCTGGGATTTGAAAACTCCAGCGGACCCATCGTCGCCGATGGCAAAATCATTCAGGGATTGGCAGGCTGCTCACGTTACATTACCGAGCCCTGTTTTATCAGTGCCCATGATGCCAATACGGGCGAATTACTGTGGCGCTTTAATACAGTTGCCGAGTCCAACCAACCCGGCGGTAACACCTGGGGTGATATCGATGACCTGTTTCGGGCCGGCGGTGAAACCTGGATAACCGGCAGTTATGATCCTGATTCGAAGCTTACTTACTGGGGAACGGCGCAACAAAAACCCTGGATGCCAGCGAGTCGCAGTTTATCCATCTATGATGCTGGCCTGTTTACCAACTCCACCGTGGCCATTAACGTGGACAGCGGCGAGCTGGACTGGTTTTTCCAACATGTACCAGCCGAGGCACTAGACCTGGATGAGGTGTTCGAGAGAGTGTTAATCGATCGGGGCGATGACAAGCTGGTTTTTTCCATTGGCAAACACGGAATACTCTGGAAGCACAACCGCACATCGGGTGAGTTTGTCGGCTATCTGGAAACAGTGTTCCAGAACGCGTTTACCAATATCGATTCGGCAACTGGTGTGGTGACCTATCGGGATGATATCGCCAATGCACAGATCGACCAGTGGATTAGTGTCTGCCCAAGTACGGCAGGCGGTAAGGACTGGCATTCCATGACCTATCATGAACCGACCGGACGAATGGTAATTCCCCTGAGTCAATCCTGTCTCGAGATCGCGGCAAGAGAAGTTCCCCTGACTCAAGGTGCCGGCGGCACGGCAGCTAATCGGCGCTGGTTCGAGATGCCCGGTTCCGGTGGCAACATGGGCAAGATTGCCGCATATGATGTAGACCGAATGGAAGAAGTATGGAGTTTCGAGCAGCGCGCGGCTTTCCTGACCGGCACCATATCAACTGCCGGAGATCTGGTCTTTGTGGGAGACCTGGACCGCCGCTTTCGCGCATTCGATGTTAACAACGGCGAAATTCTGTGGGAGACACGTCTTGGGACTTCAGTGCAAGGTCACCCGGTCACGTTTGCCATCGATGGAAAACAGTACGTGGCAGTGACCACGGCTATGGGGGCGCGGGGGGTGAGTCCAAGAACAGTACCGCGCGTCGTCGCACCCGATGTCAGGCATCCCGCTAACGGCAATGCCTTGTATGTGTTCAGCTTGCCTGATTAGGACAGGGAACTGTGCCGGGAAAAATTGAAAAAATATTTATCACCACGGCTGCTGGCGAACCGATGGAGTCAGTAAAATCGGTTACGCTCGAAGCCAACAAGGGCATTGTCGGAGATCGATACCATGAGCATAAAGGCACATACTCTAAACCCTCTGTGATTGAGCCGAAGAGACAATTGACCCTGGTGACTATCGAAGAACTGGACAAATTTCTCGCAGAGCACGATCTTAATTTGGACCACGGCGATTTCCGCCGCAATATTGTCACCAGCGGAATCGATTTAAATGCACTGGTGGGACAGGAATTTGAAGTGGATGGCGTGCGGTGCCGGGGTATAGAAACCTGCGAACCCTGTGCTTATCTTGCTGGAATGCTAAGCCCATTGGTTTTACCCCATCTGGTCAACAAGGCAGGATTAAGGACAGAGGTACTGACTACTGGCGAAGTAAAAATTGGAGGCGCCTTTACCTTAGGAAACAGCAGAGAATAAGAATAAAGTCGAGCCAGCCCCCGGCTACCCGGAAAAATTTCTCAACGCTTTGTAGACCGTTTAAGAGGCAATCAATATGACAATAAAAAAATCGACGAAATTACTGGCGACCGCAATTCTATCTATCTCGGCTATCGCAACTCTGCTGGCTCAAGATTTCAACCGAACCACATTGCCTTTCATCACCCAGGCGCAGTTCGAACAATGGCAGGAAGAAATCTCCAACTGGGGGCGCTGGGGGCCGGATGACGAGATGGGAACGCTCAATCTGATTACCCCTGAGAAGCGGCGAGAAGTAGCGCAACTGGTCAAACAGGGAATCACGGTGTCACTGGCCAGAGATGCCTCCACAGAAGAGAGCGTAGACAATCCCTGTCCGGTGGAATGGGAGATGATTAACGCTAGCAGCGGTGGTGCCAGTGACCGTATCTCTTACCAGTGTATCCATGGCCTGGGATCAACACATATCGATGGCTTCGCTCACCGCTTCTTCGGCGGCAAGATGTGGAATGGCTATCCGGTTGAGGACCTGGTGACTCTGGAGCATGGCGCATTAAAAAATGCGGTGCTCACCATGAAGAATGGCATTGTAACCCGCGGCGTGCTGTATGACATTCCCAAACTCAAGGGCGTGCCCTACCTGGAACCTGGAACGCGCATCACCGTGGCAGACCTGGAAGCCTGGGAAGCACAAACCGGTGTTGCAGTCGGACCTGGAGATGCCATGTTGCTGCGCTGGGGTCGCTGGGCCAGACGGGAAACGGTCGGTCCGTTCGACACCTGGGATGAGGCGGCCGGTTTTGATAACTCGGTGATCCCCTGGTTGAAGGAGCGAGACATAGCGATTCTCGGTTGGGAAACTCCGGTATACACGCCGCGACCCCCTGGCGACCTGCCAACACTTGCCCTACATGATTTCGCCCTAACCATGCTGGGCATACACCTGCTGGACCGTGCCGACCTGGAGGTCCTCAGCGCGATGGCAGACGAGCAGCAGCGCTGGGAGTTCATGCTAACCATCGCCCCACTACCCATTCCCAACGGCACCGGTTCACCGGTAAACCCAATCGCCGCCTTTTAAAGGGGTCTGTCCTCTGCGACAAATCCTTTCCAGGTACTCATATAGGCGATGAATTTGTCTGACAATCCCTCGCTTTCCAAATGTTCGCGGGTGGCAGGTAAATCGACCGGGGTAAAGTCCGGGTTGTGCCTGCATTGATTTGGAAAATCATGATGCAGGATTGCTGCCCTGCCCAGCATGATCCAGTCCACACCTGTGGCTATCGCTCTCTCTGCCTCTGCCGGGGTGCGAATTTTCCCGGCAATACCCAGGCGCACATTGCCACGGTCCAGATCGGTAAAATAGGACAGCAAGCTGCGACCCTGCATTTCTTCTTCTATTGGTTCCTTGAATACATCCCACAGTGACATGTCGAGAAAGTCGATCTGCCCTTCATTCATCAGGCGCTGGGCGACAAGCGAAATCTCGGACAACTTCATACCAAAACGCTCTGGCGACAGTCGTACTCCAACCATGAAGTCTGCATGGCATTGCGCGCGGATTCCCGCGATAATTTCAAAGATAATGCGGCTTCTGTTTTCCAGGCTACCTCCGTATTGATCATCCCGTTGATTGTTCTCACTACTGAGAAACTGGCAGAGAATGTAACTGTGGGCGCCGTGGACTTCCACACCGTGAAATCCGGCTTTCTCGGTGCGAACAGCGGCCGCGACAAAATCCCTGACAAGCTGCTCAACTTCTTCGGTTGTCAAAGCCCGCGCACCGGTTTCTTCATTGGCAGAAGGACAAACTGGCGTTGCCTCAATCAAGTCAGCAGGGGAGCGCATACCCGCGTGGTGGAGCTGACAAATAGCGAGACTATCCTGGCTTTTGATCCCTTCTGCCAGGCGAGACAAACCGGCAATATGATTATCTGAGAATACGCCCAACTGACCAGGAAATCCCTGCCCAATTGCCTGTACGTGGGCTGCACAAGTCATGGTAAGACCGAAGCCCCCCGCGGCTCGCATGGTCAGCCACTTATACTCCTCATCCGATAGTGTGCCATCGCCATGGCTTTGGGAATTTGTGAGAGGTGCCAACATGAAACGATTCTTCATGTCAGGGCCCCGGGAAAAACTGAGAGATTCGAACAAAGGACTCATTTTGCAAATACCACCTGAGCTGAATAATGCGGAAATAAAAACAGCGCTGAGGATACCCTTTATTGGCAGCAAACGGAATTTGTAGAGCTGTGGTTAGCAACTGCTTGGACGGTCAGCTAATCCTGGCTTGCCGGAGGTGCGAGTGTAGGTGCGGGCCTGGATTTCCACAGGGCTGCAGCAAGCAGCAGAAACGGCAGGGCAATTAGTGTGCTTCCCAGTAAGCCCGAACCACGCTCATCGAGGTAATTCCAGACGAACATTCCTATGGCGACTTGCAATGAATACAGACTGGCCCAGGGAAATACCCAGGGCTTCATTTTCCAGAGACCGATACTGCCTGCCAGATAGATTAGCCAGTGCAATGGTTCGGTTAGCTTGGCAGCCCAGCCTCTGAGCAAGAATCCGAACCAGACTTCCTCATCCACCGCCAACGGTTTGAAAAAGAAATCCCAGGGCACGTAGAAAAAAGCCATGAACGCGCAGAATAGTAACAAGGCATTCATCCAAAGCGGTCGGAGTTTGAAATTTTCCCGTATTGCGTTTATCCACTGCATGCCTTGCCATCCTCTCCCAAATTGCCCGTACTAAACAAAGGTTCCCTCATTATAATCTCTCAGTGCCTGGTGAATCTCCTCCTGGGAGTTCATCACGAAGCGACCTCTCTGTAAGATGAGCTCACCAATAGGCTTGCCGGTCATCAATAAAACCGTTCAATTCGTGATAAGGATCTAGCCGGCTTCAGGAAATCCCCTCTGGTTAAGCTTCTATTCATACAGCCTGCGTAGAATGTACAATCATGGTAAGTGTTGCAAGCTGATCGGTTCTGTCTAATGAGGTAGGCGATATGAAAAAACTGGTACTGAGTCTTATTGTCATAGCTGCATTCATCATGAGCCAGGCGGCTTTCGCCGACAGTCGTAATTACCGGCGTGGCTACAGCGGCTACGGTGGCTATGGCTACGGAAATCGCTATTCATACCGCTCTAACTACTATGGTCGTTATAGTCCCTATCGCTATGGTTCTTACGGACGGCGCGGCCGAACCTTCGGCAGTCACCGTTATCGCCGTTCGGATGCCGGCAGTTTTATCGGCGGACTGTTTCTCGGTTCAATGCTTAGTTATCCCTCCTATACCTACGCCCCACGTCGCAGTACCGTGATATACCGAAATGCGCCGGTTGGATCCCGAAACCCGGTTAATGTGGTCAGATACTCCAGTTCGCCCGCGTTGGCGGTTCCAGGAAGACACCTGCTAAGAGATCTGCAAGGCAATTGCTTCGAAATCAATGTAGACGACGAAGGCAATGAAATTCGTGTACAACTTGAGGCAGAAGCCTGTAATTTTTAGCCTTTGTGACCTGTTACTCGCTCAGAGTGGCCATTTCCTATTAATTTGAGCAAATATCCCCCAAAATAGCCTCTGGTCGCTTCATTTAGCGCCCAGGGCTTGATTGTCAGGAATAAAGGGGACCACTTTGAATATTACCCAGGTGATGTCGCGGATCACCGCTTTCTACCAGGCGGGCGATACACTGATTTCTGTGATAGATGCTCTGGCCAAGAAGCATCATTCATGCGGACTGATCTGTGATGATGGTGTTCCGGTGGGAATTATTACAGAGCGAGACATCGTGCGATTGGCGGCGAAAATAATAAGCGGGGAACTCAAATCGGATTGCCTTATCGGAGAGGTAATGACGGAGAATCCCATCTGTATCGATGCCGGAACGCTACTTACCGATGCCCTCACCCTGGCGAAAGAACGCAGCCTGCGTCACTTTCCAGTGCTGGGCCCGGCAGGCACTGTGATCGGCGTTGTCACCCATACTGATTTGGTGAAGGCCCAGTTGGCCAATTCTGTAAGTGACAGCTATCTGGAAGAAGAAGATAAATCACTGCAGATCCTTTCTATTGAAGATCCATTGACCGGATTGCCCAATCGTCGGGCAATGGCAATCGATCTACGCCACTGTGATGCCATACTGCGGCGCACGTCGCGGCCCTATGCAGTGTCTATTATTGCAGTAGATCATCTAAAGGCATACAACGACGAATATGGCCATATGGCCGGAGACGAAGCCTTGAAACACGTGGCCACGCGACTGCATAACAATATGCGGGGCACGGATAAGGCCTACCGATATGAGGGCGCAGATTTTCTATTTTTGATGCCAGATACCAATTCCTATGGTGCCATAATAGCCTCGGAGCGCTTGCGTAATATTATTTCCACCTCCAACTTTGAAAATTATAAAAGCCCTGTCGGTAAGTTAACGGTTAGCATCGGTATTGCCATTAATGTCGATGATGAATGGAAACAGACTGTTGAGTATGCCAATCATACCAGCCGTGAAGCTAAGGTGAGTGGACAGGACAGTATCTACCTGCATTCAAGAAAGGACGGTGCTATCTGTGTCTCTGATATGGGCAAGGACACAGCCGTCCAGGAAGAAGTTTCCACAGAAGAGAAATAATCAGAAAACACACCGGCGAGGCCGATGGCCTCAATCGAGGAAACACGAAAATCGCAGACAAAAAAAGGGGCTGCCAAATGTGCGACAACCCCATTCCCTGCTTGAGAATTAGTCAATCAACTTATTTACTCACGCTGGTTTACAGCGCTTCCAATCTACTTCCAGCCCAAATAAGGCCAGCCCTTAACCATCTGCCAATTACCCCAGGCAAATGGCCCGACGCCGCTAATGTGGCATGTAGCACATTCTCATCCGCGACTGTTGCAAACTCCGCAGCAGAATTCGGGATTCCGATGGCGCGCATCTTCTGGGCTGGGAAACCAGGTAGATTATCCACCTCGACGTCTACAATCCAAAATCAGGATACCCTCTCGATCGGCTCATAAGATCATAGCGAGGATTTGTCCTCGTTGACCTATATCAAATTTATATCGATAGAATGGATAAAAACCCTTTGCCGGGTAATAGCACATACTGTTTCTGCATTCATTAGAAGCCATGCGCCCCCTGAATTAGCTGACCAATCCTGAAAATCATGGACTCAAACTCTTCCTGCAACGAGCAGAAAAGCTGCGAAAAATTGCTGGAGGAAGAGCATTTTGAAAAGAAATCAGTATTCGTTGACAGGCGCGAGCGTGGATTCTTAGCAGGATTAATAAGTTCCAGCAAGGCAGTCCCGGAGAATTGAGCTGCCGAGTGAGTGGCATGGCCGGGAAGCAGGAATTTTCTTGTGGTTTCCCATATATAGTGGTACCGTTGCCAACGCAATACAGCATGATGGTATTTAGCTGTCTTGTGCCACGAGACACATAGCTACCCACCATGGCTTTGTGTGGAGTGCTCCTTGAGTATTCCTGCCCTCCAATTTCAAATTCCTGGAGGGCAGGAACTCTTCTTAAATGTCCCTTCTTTAACAAAATCTATTTACCTTTTGACCGTTACGACCCGATATCTCTGGTAACAGGAGTATCGAATACGCGCCATGTCAAAACCCGGCCTGAGTCTCGCAGAATTTCAGAAATGTTTGAACTGCAACTACCCACTTCAGGGTGAATTCTGCTCCAATTGCGGCCAGCAGAATAAAGAAATCAGGAGCCTGTTCATTGTCATTGTTCTGGAAGCGCTGGAGGGCCTGTTTGCCTTCAACTCACGCTCCTATAAAACCCTGTTCCTGCTACTTTTTAAACCGGCTCATCTTTCCCTGGAGTATCTGCAGGGAAAACGGGCACGTTATCTACCACCGCTGCGATTGTTTATCGTGTTTAGCCTCGGCTACTTTCTCCTCCTCTCAACCGAGCTTTACCTCAATTCACTCAATGCCACATTTGGTGCTGATCCCGCAGTGCCCACTACGAGTGAAGAAGCTGCTGACATTGCCACTGAGAATGCGGCTGCCCCAGCGGATGACGTGGAAGTTAATTTTAGTGCCGAGTTAGATAATGAAAGTCTAACGGAGGAAGAAGTATTTGAATTTGTGGGCAATATCAGCCTGCCATTCTTTTCCGCGCAACGAAATGAGCAACTACAGGTCATGCTGACTTCCCAAATGGAAGCCAACATGGATGCAATCACAGAAAACCCGCTGGAGTTTTTCCTCGAGTTCGGCGCACAGCTGCTGGAGAACCTGCCACTGCTGGTTCTGTTTTTCCTGCCCGTGCTGGCATTGATTCAGAAGATCGTGTATTTCAGTTCGGGGCGCTACTATATCGAGCATTTGATACTTACTGTTCACAACCACAGTTTTCTGTTTTTCGCGCTGATTCTGGGTGTCTTGCTAAGCGCGGTTGAAGGGAGGGAGCTTCTGGTTTTGAGTCCGTTTGCCGGACTACTGGATACTGTTATTTCGTACTGGGTCGTGGTGTACCTGTATTTAAGCTTCAAATATTTTTTTGAACAGGGCCATATCGTCACCTTTTTCAAATTTGTGACCGCTTCAATTATCTACGGGATTTGCCTTTCTATTGGACTGTTTTTTCTAGCTATTTTTGCCTTTTTCACGTTCTAGTGTCGAGGCTACTTGCTTTACAGGGATTTTAAGAAAGCCAGCAGCTGTTCCTGCTCCAATGCCCCCAATGTGGCGTATACGTCTGGCATAACCGATTCCGTAGAATCTGTCACAGAATTCACACGATCCTTGAAATAAGTAACCCAACGCCTGCCATCATTACTTTGAATCTGTACCGCCAGTTCGGAGTCGTTGCGAAAACGACCACGAATAACGGTGCCATCATTTTGCTCCACTACCTTGACCTCATAGCCACTGACAATGGATTGTGATGGATTGACCAGAGCCTGTATCAGTTGATTGTTATCCAGACGAGCACTCAATCCATCCAGATTTGGACCCACATTCCCGCCCTGATCGCGGTAGCTGTGACAGGAAATACAGCCGGCCGACCCGCTAAACAGTTGCTCGCCTGCCAGCGCCGCCGGGTCGTCACTGACGCCGGCATTTTCATCTACTTCAGCCAGTCCGGTTCCCCCCTGCAAAACCCTGACATAACTCGCCACATCGAGAATTTCCTGTTCGCTGAACGAAGACCCCCATGCCACCATGCCGGTTCCCGAACGACCGGCGGTAATAACGTCGATCAACTCTGCATCGCTCAGGCGGCTGGCATTGTTATCGGTCAGCGACTTACCCATGGTCTGGCCCTCTCCGGTTCCGCCATGGCAGATCTGGCAAAAACCATCATAGAGTACTTGACCTTCCCCAACACCGGCGAAACTGGAAAAGGAGGCAGCAAACCCGATGCTCAAGACCACTGCGCTGCGGTAAATCACTGACGCTTTTCTCATAAGTCTGACTATTCCCAAATCGTCTACAGACTGAACAATATGTAATTACCCGGTGCAATTCCGGTCGCCACACCCGCACGGCTGACAGGATTTCGGGTTCCCGAGGCAATGCCAATATACTGCTTGCCGTCTATGGTGAAGCTGGTCGGTGGTGCATACACGCCGCTGCCGGTCTGGAACTGCCACAGCACCTCGCCGGTCTCATCGTTGAAAGCACGCAGATAACCGTCGGCACCACCGGAGAACACCAGTCCACCGCCAGTAGCCAGTGCGCCTGCCCAGTTGAAACTTCCAGGCAGGTCGAATTGCCAGTCGATCTGCCCGGTGCGCAGGTTAAATGCGACGAGATTGGCAGAGCCCGCCGGATCGAAGCGCGGAAAACCACCCAGGTCCATGGTCCCGGGCCGACCTTCACCATCACGGCGGGTAAACATGGTTCCCCATTCCGTTGTCGGTACATAGACCATATGGGTATCCGGGCTGTAGGCGGCAGGCGGCCAGTTCTTACCACCATAGAGACCGGGGAATACCACGGTACCGGCCGGGTCATAGAGCTCTTCTTTAAGTACAGGCTTACCATTTTCATCACGCTCGGCCCAGTTCACCCGGGTATATTCCTGGGCATAGATGAAATCACCAGTTTCCCGATCCAGGGCATAGACATGGCCGTTACGGGAAATCTGCACCACCAGCTTGCGCAGTTGGCCATTAATCATTTCATCGATGATCATTGGCTCGGAAGTGGAGTCATGGTCGAATTCATCACGCGGTGAGGTCTGAAAATACCAGCGTAGTTGTCCGTTATCTGCATCCAGCGCAACGACAGAATTGGAATAAAGATTGTCACCGGCGCGTACATTGTTGTTTATATCCGGCCAGGGATTGCCCGTTCCCCAGAAGACAAAATCCGTGTCAGGATCGTAAGTTCCCGTTACCCAGGTTGGCGCCCCACCTGTTTGCCAGGAATCACCCAGCCAGGTTTCATTGCCTGGCTCACCTTCGCCAGGCGTAGTGTAGAAGCGCCATCTGAGCTCGCCGGTATTCACATCATAGGCATCGATATACCCGCGAATACCATATTCACCACCGCCCACGCCGATCAACACCATATCCTTCACTACTAGGGGTGCACCGGTCACCGAGAACGATTCACGGTAGTCGCCTACTTCGGCGTCCCACAATTGAATCCCGGTCGCTGCATCGAAGGCAATCAGATGGGCATCGAGAGTGCCCCAGAAGACCTTGTCTTCATAAAGCGCCACGCCCCTGTTGTGGGGCCCACAGCACAGATCGACATTCTCAAAATCGTGGTCGTAGCGCCACAACTCATCACCTGTCAAAGGATCAACCACAAGCAAATGACTATTCGCCGTGGTCAGGTACATGCGCCCATCGTNNACCAGCGCCGTCACTTCGAAGGCACCGCCGGTAACGCCATTCTGCTTAATCCAGACCGGCCGCAGATTTTCTACCGTGGCGCGATTAATTTCGTCATCTGGCATATAGCGCCAGGCACCATAGTTTTTGCCATAGGTAACCCAGCGATCGGAGTAATCCTGGGCATTCTCCAGAATCTCGGTTGTCACGTTCTGTGCAGAAACTGCTGAGATGGCCAATACAGTGCCAAGCAGCAAGATGACAAGTGACTGCAAATATCTAGTCATTTCTAAACCCATCCAAATTTGAAAGCATTAGTAAGCGGTCAGCAAAGCAGAAGAGAGCCATCCTGGCTGACCGGAGGACAATTAAGCTATATCCGGCCCATTGTGTCAATTCACAAACTACTAGATGGGTTGAAATAATGACCCGGTAAGTGCCAGCCGGGGCGCAAATTGCACAAAAGCCTGCTGCGTCATATCATCCGCTTCTGCTCGAAATAATCCGTGCTGTTAATAAAGGATAAGAATAATGATTGTTTATGGTGTAGCACTGCTGTCCGCCTGCCTGGTTCTGGGCATGTTGCTTGGAGAGGCATTAGGCGTTGTTCTCAATGTAGAGGCCAATGTGGGCGGCGTCGGCATTGCCATGTTGTTTCTGGTTCTGGCGAGCAACTCACCCCGGTTCAAATCACTGGTCGAGGGGGCTTCGGGTAGCGGCATCAAATTCTGGAGTGCGATGTATATCCCAATCGTGGTAGCGATGGCAGCCAGGCAGAATGTTGTGGCTGCATTCGAAGGCGGAATGCTGGCTGTGGTAGCTGGTGTAGCAGCGGTTATTGTGAGCTTTGCCCTGGTACCGGTTCTCAGCAAAATGGGGGGTAGTGGCCCGCAATCAGCCGAAGACTCCGACTCTAAAACAGATGCCACAGAGCAGGGAGCGGTCTAGTGGAAATCATCCAGACAGTCTTTGTTCGAAACAATCTCATCGTCGCCTTCGCCGTAGTAGGCGTTACGATCTGGTTCTCCTATTTTATGGCAGACAAACTTACCAAGGGGCGCATACACGGCTCTGCTATTGCTATTGCCCTCGGCCTGCTAGCCGCCTATTTTGGTGGCAGAGCGACGGGCGGTAGCACGGGACTGGCGGATGTCACGCTATTGGGTGGCATTGGTCTCATGGGTGGCGGCATGATGCGCGACTTCGCTATCGTCGCCACAGCTTTTGGCGTGCACTTGAGTGAGTTAAAGAAGGCAGGTGTGGTGGGTGTGGTATCCATCTTCGCCGGTGTACTGGTCTCGTTTATTGTTGGAGCAGTTATTGCGCTGCTTTACGGTTATACCGATCCGATCAGTATCACTACCATCGGCGCAGGTGCGGTTACCTATATCGTTGGCCCGGTAACAGGCGAGGCCATTGGAGCCAGTGAAGCAGTAATCGCGCTGAGTGTTGCTGCCGGGTTAGTCAAGTCAATACTAGTAATGATCGGCACGCCATTGGTAGCCAAAACTATTGGTCTGGACAATCCGCAATCAGCCATGGTGTTTGGCGGATTGATGGGAACAACCAGCGGTGTTGCTGCCGGCCTTGCTGCCACCGACCCCAAGCTGGTTCCCTATGGCGCCATGACTGCTACGTTTTATACTGGTGTGGGTTGTTTGTTGGGCCCATCCATTTTATTTATCATCGTGAGCGCAATGGTTTAGTGAAACTATCGTGATGCTTTACAGGAGCGAATTATCGCGATTTGGTTTCAAACCCATAGCTTAGTATTAAACCCATAACTTGGCATCAAACTCTCAACGTAAATCAAAAGCAAATGGATAAGTAGAAATGCAAGAAAATGGTTTTCCTCACTTAAACAATGACAGCACAAAAGTAGCACTTGTCGAGGGTGACAAGTCCCATACCTATTCCGAGGTAAACCAACGCATAGACAAATTTGCCAGTGGTTTGCTCGGTGGCAAGGAGGATTTGCAGGAAGAGCGCATTGCCTTCTTTTTGCCGGCCAGTCTGGATTATGTAACTACCATGCACGGTGTCTGGCGCGCAGGCGGAATTGCAGTTCCACTAAACGTAGCCTCGGCCGTTCCAGAACTGGAGCATTATCTTTCCTGTGCCAGCGTTACCCGCATGGTGTCAACAGGCAAATACCTGACGTCTTTGCAAAGCCTGTGCGAGTCCATGGCCATCACGCTGATATCGGTTGAAGATTTACTGGTCAATGAACTGACCAAGCTGCCAGCAATTAGCCCCGAGCGTCGGGGCATGATGTTATTCACCAGCGGGACAACCAATAAACCCAAAGGTGTGGTCAGCACTCACAAGACAATTCGTGCGCAGATTACAACATTGATAGAAGCCTGGGCATGGACAGAGGAAGACGTGATTCCATTGCTTTTACCGCTGCATCACATACACGGCATTATCAACATATTGTGCTGCGGGCTCTGGGCAGGTGCGACTGTGCATCTGTTCGCAAAATTCGATATACCTAAAATAATGGAACAAGTGGTAGCGGGCACTTACAACGTGTTTATGGCTGTACCAACCATTTATGTAAAACTCATTCAGTATTTCGAAACAATTGAAGATGCCGAAGTGAAAATAATATGCGATGGCTTCAGACCCATGCGGCTTAACATATCAGGCTCTGCCGCCTGCCCGGTAAAACTTTTCAATCAATGGAAGGAGTTAACCGGGCAAATCTTGCTTGAGCGGTATGGCATGACCGAAATAGGCATGGGGATTTCCAACCCCTACGATGGCGAAAGAAGAGCAGGAGCAGTTGGCAAGCCACTGCCAGGGGTGGAGGCTGCATTGTTTGATGAAGAACACAACATGATTACCGACGAGGAAATCCCCGGCGAGATTCGCATAAAAGGCGATAATGTATTTTTGGAATACTGGGATAATCCCATCGCAACCGAGGAAAGCTTTCGCGATGGCTGGTTCTGTACCGGCGACGTGGCCGTTGTGGAAGACGGCTACTATCGAATCATGGGACGCTCTTCGATCGACATAATTAAATCCGGTGGTTACAAGCTCTCTGGCCTGGAAATCGAGGGCACTCTGCTGCTCCATGAAAATATAACCGAGGTTGCGGTGATAGGTGTAGAAGATGAAACCTGGGGCGAATCGGTAATGGCTTTTATAGCACTGAGGGAAGGTGCAAATATGGAGTATGCCGACCTGAAGTCCTGGTGTGAAGGAAAAATGTCCTCATACAAAATTCCCAAAGCCATCAGGATCATCGATGCTCTGCCAAGAAATGCGATGGGGAAGGTAACGAAACCTAAATTAAAGGAACTACTGTGTTAAATTGCATCCAAAAGTGACCCACTAAGCCCATATATTTGCACCCAAAATTGACCCACGTGTAACCCTGTCCTGCTGACGAACTAGCAGGAGACAAAAGGAGTGATAGACGTGGCATTATTGAGTGTAATCAGGCGGTGGCGACACCGCGACAAAATCAGTATTCGACAGATCGCCAAGAGAACAGGACTTTCTCGTAATACTGTCCGTAGATATCTGGCTAGTGGTGCGGTCGAACCAAAGTATTCAAGGCCCAAAGCCCCGAGCAAGCTGGATGACTATGCCAATACGCTGACTAGCTGGCTGCACCGGGAAGCAAGACGTAAGCGCAAACAACGATTATCAGTAAAACAACTATTTTATAACCTGGTACCTCTCGGTTATGCCGGTTCCTATGACCGTGTTGCCGCCTTTGCCAGAACTTGGCGGGCACAACAACAGCAAGCTTCACGTGTAACCAGTAGCGGCACGTATGTGCCCTTGGTCTTCGCCCCCGGAGAGGCTTTTCAGTTTGACTGGAGTGAAGACTACATTGTTCTTGGCAGCAAGAGCACCAAGTTACAGATTGCTCAGTTCAAGCTCTGTAACAGCCGTGCGTTCTTTCTGCGTGCCTACCCCCTGCAAACCCAGGAGATGCTCTTTGATGCGCACAACCATGCCTTCAGGGTGCTCGGTGGCGTGCCTGAGCGTGGCATTTATGACAACATGAAAACCGCTGTTGATAAGGTTTATCGCGGTAAGAAGCGTGTGGTTAATGCCCGTTTCGAGGTTATGGTCAGCCACTTCATGTTTGAGTCTGATTTTTGCAATCCCGCTGCAGGCTGGGAGAAAGGCCAGATAGAAAAGAACGTCAGAGACTCCCGCTATCGCCTCTGGCATCAGGCGCCAGCATTCTCTGACCTTGATGCGCTGAACACCTGGCTGGAGCAACGCTGTCAAACGTTGTGGAAAGAGATCCACCATCCTGAGTACAAAAACAGAACAATTGCCGATGTCTGGCAAGATGAAGTGGTTTGCCTGATGTCGATTCCTGCACCCTTTGATGGATATATTGAGTTCAGCAAACGAGTCTCATCCACCTGCCTGATCACGTTTGATAGTAACCGCTACAGTGTGCCTGCTTCCTTTGCCAATCGCCCCATCAGCTTGCATGTTTATGCGCATCGATTGGTGATGGTGGCAGAGGAGAAGGTGATTGCAGAACATCAGCGTGTGTTTACACGAGACCACAGCCAACAGGGACGAACAGTCTATGACTGGCGTCATTACCTGTCGGTACTGCAGCGAAAACCTGGCGCATTGCGTAACGGCGCCCCGTTTCTGGAGCTACCTGAGAGCTTCCGTAAACTGCAAAAGCAATTACTCAAGCACCCTGGTGGGGACCGGGACATGGTCGATGTACTGGCACTGGTGCTGCAACATGATGAACATCAGGTAGAGCAGGCAATTGTCACGGCACTGACTAATGGCAGCCCTTCTAAGCAGCACGTCATTAACTGCCTTAACCGCTTGCTGGATAAGCCAAGACCGGCATTGCTCAAGCCCCGCCTTGAACTCACACTGGTAAAGGAACCCAAAGCTAATACTGGCCGCTATGATCACTTGCGGGGGAAACGCCATGTCTGTTGATGCCACGATCGCAACGATGAAGTCATTAAAACTCCATGGTATGGCGCAAAGCATTGCAGAACTGTCTGAGCAGGCATCACCTGCGTACAGTAAAGCAGAGTCCATATTACAGCAATTACTCAAAGCCGAAGTTGCTGAACGAGAAGTGCGCTCTATCCAGTATCAAATGAAGGTGGCACGCTTCCCTGCATACCGGGATCTATCGGGCTTTGACTTTACGCAAAGCGAAGCAGACGAAACGCTGATTACTTCACTGCATCACTGCGAATTTATGGAAGAAGCCCAGAATGTTGTTTTTGTCGGCGGCCCCGGTACCGGTAAAACTCACCTGGCCACCGCCATCGCAGTACAAGCTATCCAACACCATCATAAACGCATTCGTTTCTTGTCGACCATTGAACTGGTTAACCTGCTGGAACAGGAAAAACAAATCGGCAAGCAGGGACGTATGGCCAACCGGTTGATACACACGGACCTGGTGATTCTGGATGAACTGGGTTATCTCCCCTTTAGTCAGGCAGGAGGGGCCCTGTTGTTCCATCTTCTCAGCAAGCTGTATGAACGCACTAGCATTATCATCACCACCAATCTGAGCTTTGTTGAATGGCCCCATGTCTTTGGTGATGAAAAGATGACGACGGCGCTGCTTGATAGACTGACTCATCACTGCCATATCATTGAAACCGGGAATGACAGTTATCGCTTTAAAAACTCAACCAGCAATAAGGAGAAAAAACCAGGCAAAAAATGAAGAAATGAACCATAATCTGACTTGATTAGGTGGGTCAGTTTTCAGTGCAAAAGGTGGGTCACTTTTGGATGCAATTTAACATCGCTGGGCTTGTATGGACGTTTTTTGCCAGTATATATAGGGTTTTCCTACTATTAGAAGACCTTACTGGACACTACAAGACTTGTGTTTGGCACGCCCGGAGAGATTCGAACTCCCGACCAGATGGTTCGAAGCCACCTACTCTATCCAGCTGAGCTACGGGCGCGTAATGGAAAACGGATTATATATGCTTGGGCTCAT
>PBTO01000018.1 GCA_002726595.1 Gammaproteobacteria bacterium
GCTTGATGGAGCGCAGGCTACGACGGCGCAAAAGCGCCTTGCAGCTAAACGCTGAGAGACCCGCTGCAACCGAAACTTAGCCCTGGTCGAGGTACTAGCAGGATGCGAAAGACTATGTTTGAATACAAACCACCCCAGGATCTACTAAAAAATAAAACCATACTAATAACCGGCGCCAGCGATGGCATCGGCCGCGCTTGCGCCAATTCCTTTGCCGATCATGGCGCAACTGTAATCCTCCTCAGCCGAACCCAGCCGAAGCTGGAACAAGTTTACGATGAAATTGAGGCAAGACATCCAGGCAGGGTAATTATCCAGCCCCTCGACCTGAGAACTGCTGTAAGCGAAGATTTCAAACTTCTGGCCGACTCGATCGACGAGCAGTTCGGCTGTTTGGATGGTCTGCTACATAACGCGGCACTGTTGGGGGCGCGCAATCCTATCGAGTTCTACCCGGATGAAGATTGGAAAAACCTGATGCAGGTGAATGTGAATGCGCCATTCCTGCTTACCAAGGTGCTACTGCCGGTGCTAAGCCGGGCTACGGACGGACGCTTGCTGTTTACCGCTTCGAGTGTTGGCAGGCAGGGTCGCGCCTACTGGGGGGGGTATGGGGTTTCAAAATTTGCCATTGAGGGTCTGATGCAAACGCTGGCTGATGAATTGCAGGACACCACCTCAATCCGCGTTAACAGCATTAATCCTGGCGGCACCCGAACCGCAATGCGCAGGGAAGCCTATCCAGCCGAAGATCCCAATACGCAACCAGAGCCAGAGGCGCTAATGCCGGTTTATCTCTATATTATGGGGCCAGAGGGGAGTGGTTTTCACGGCCAGGCTATCGATGTAAGAGGTTTTACCGGAGCTATGCAATAGTTTTTCTTTCTACGGCCTTGAGTAATTTATTGATCTCGGCCTTCGGTAATTCCTGGTAAATTCCTTTGGTAACCGTGCTGGGGATAAAAATGGGTCCGAAACGCACCCGCTTCAGCCTGCTTACCCTGACGCCCTGGGACTCCCACAACTTGCGCACTTCACGATTGCGGCCTTCCATTATCACGACGTGGTACCACTGGTTTGCGCCATCGCCGGCATAATACTGTATGTCGGAAAAACAGCATAAATGGCCATCGAGAATAACCCCCTCGTGCATTCTCTGCACCATCTCAGGAGTCACCTCGCCCATTACCCGTACCGCGTATTCTCGCTCAATCTGAGAACTGGGATGCATCAACTTATTGGCCAACTCACCGTCCGTTGTGAACAGCAACAAGCCACTTGTATTGATGTCCAGGCGACCGATAGCAACCCACCTGCCGTGTCTTAACAGTGGTAGTCGATCGAATACGGTGGGCCTGCCTTCTGGATCTTTGCGCGTGCAGATCTGATTTTCCGGTTTGTTATAAAGCAACACGCGGCGTTCTGATCTGGCCTTTTTCTGCGGCGCCATTTTCTTGCCATCGACTACCACTTTATCCGCATCGGAAACACGGTCGCCGATAGTTGCCAGCTTGCCGTTCACCCTGATGCGGCCGTTGATAATCCATTGTTCCATTTCACGGCGAGATCCAAATCCTGCTCGTGCGAGTACTTTTTGTAACTTTTCAGTCATTTTCAATCAACAAGATTTATCAATTATAGAGTAGCTTGGAATCAGGGATGGTTTAGTTTTTATTCAAGCTCGTCGGGGTCTTCTTCCAGGCTGAATTGAATTGCGCTATCTTCTTCATCCAAAGCAGGGGTCAGACTGACAACGTTTGACTCGGCCGCGTCTTCATCGTTACCCAGATCCAGAATCTCATCCAGCGGTCTCCTGGATAACTTGACGGCTTCTTCTTCGGCCAGCAATTCGTCCGGAGTGGTCGACTCGAAGGCATTCTCATCGATAAGATCTTCCGGTAATTCCAGCACCCGACTGCCAGCCAGATCATCATCCAGATCCAGTTCTTCGTTTAGCTTGCCCAAATCCTTGATATCAGACAGTGGTGGCAGGTCCTGCAGGGACTTCAAATTAAAATAATCCAGAAATTGCCTGGTGGTGGCGAACATGGCTGGCCGACCGGGCACATCACGATGCCCAACCACCCTTACCCATTCACGATCGAGCAGTGTTCTGATGATATTCGAACTGACCCCAACTCTTCTGATCTCTTCGATATCACCGCGGGTTATCGGTTGACGGTAGGCAATCAGGGACAGGGTCTCCAGCAATGCTCTGGTATACCTTGGCGGACGCTCATCCCAAAGCTTCGCCACCCATTCGCTCAGTTCCTGCTTTACCTGAAACCGGTACCCGGAGGCTACTTCTTTCAATTCAAAGCCGCGGTCTTTGCAATCTTCAGCTATGCTTTCCATAACCGTCCTTAACTCTGCCTTGTCAGGGCGTTCCTCCTCGGCAAAAATCCGCGCTATACCATCCAGATTCAGAGGTTTACCGGCTGCCAGCAACAAACCCTCAATGATTATCTTAATCTTGTTGTCTACATCGTTCATCGCTTCGCTATTACCCGGGCAGGCCTTTTATCTCGCCTTCAGATGAATTGGACCAAACGGCTCCGTTTGCACTATCTCCACCAGGGAGTCTTTCATCAATTCCATTACTGCCAAGAATGTAACCACCACGCCCAACCTGCCTTCGCCGCGTATCAGCAGAGAAACCAGAGGCACAAATTTTTGGCTGGTTATGCGCACCAGTATTTCAGACATTTTCTCTCGCGTGGAGAGCGTTTCCATCTGAATATGATGGTGTTCATAATTATCAGCCCGGCGCAAAACGCCAGCCAGGGAGAGCAAAATCTGTTGTAAATCCACGTCAGGGTCAGGCGTTACCCGCTCGATTTCTGGTATCGTTGCGTTGGCCCGATAAAGCTCCCTGTCCATGCGGGGAATACTATCGATATCCTGTGCCGCCTGCTTGTATCGCTCATACTCCTGCAGCCGGCGGATCAGCTCCATCCTCGGATCACCTTCTTCTGCCCCTTCCTCTTCCTGCCTGGGCAGGAGTATTCTGGATTTGATCTCTGCCAGCATCGCCGCCATTACCAGATACTCCGAAGCCAGCTCGAACTGACTCGCCTCCATCAGGTCGACATAGGACATATACTGGTCCGTGATATCAGCCACATTGATATCCAAAATGTCGACATTCTGGCGCTTGATCAGGTACAGCAATAAATCGAGCGGGCCTTCGAAGGCTTCCAGAAATATTTCCAGCGCATCTGGGGGGATATAAAGGTCTTTGGGTAATTCGGTTACGGCCTCTCCGGCAACGTAGGCAAAGGGCAATTCCTGCTGCCTATCACCCATTTCCGCACTCGCAACGACTGATAGTCTTGCTGGTTCGGTGTTATCTGAATGTTTGCCGGAAACTGTCAATCTTAGAATCTGCTTGGTAAATTCTTTGTCGAAATTTTAACATCAATCGTGCTCAAAAAGCTCACTCCAAAGACCTTTAGCAGGAGCCTGGCAACTACCATTGACCCAGGCCCATCGCCTCACGCACTTCCTGTATTGTTTCTCGGGCATTATCCCGTGCCTTATCACAGCCATCGGTAATAATCGATTTCACTATATCCGGATCTTTTTCATACTGCTCGGCTTCCCGCTGAATTGGCTCCAGTTCAGCCACGATGGCATCGATTACCGGTCTTTTGCACTCGAGGCAGCCGATACCGGCATTCTTACAACCATCTACCACCCAATCCCTGGTCTTTTCATCTGAATAAGTCTGGTGCAGTTGCCATACCGGGCACTTATCAGGATCACCCACATCGGTTAACCTCACTCGGGCCGGATCTGTGGGCATAGTGCTGATCTTCTTTTCCACCTGATCGAGAGGCTCACGCAAACTGATGGTATTGTCATAGGATTTGGACATTTTTTGACCATCGAGCCCAGGCATCTTAGATGACTTGGTCAACAGGGATTGGGGTTCTGCCAGAATCATCTTACCGCTGCCTTCCAGATAACCAAATAATCTTTCCCGATCACCAATGGTGATATTTTGTTGCTCCTTGAGCAGGGCCTGGGCAGTCTCCAAAGCCTCATGATCGCCCTGTTCCTGATAGGCCTTACGCAGATTGGAGTACAGCCGCGCGGCTTTCTTTCCCATCTTGCGAATTGCAGCCTGGGCATTTTCCTCAAAACCCGGTTCGCGGCCATAGATATGATTAAATCGTCGTGCCACTTCTCTGGTGAGTTCAACGTGAGCCACCTGATCGGCCCCGACCGGAACAAAGCCTGCCCGATAAATCAAAATATCGGCAGCCTGTAATAACGGGTAGCCCAAAAATCCATAAGTATCCAGATCTCTCTCTTTCAACTTATCCTGTTGATCTTTGTAACTCGGAACCCGTTCCAGCCAACCCAGCGGTGTCATCATGGAAAGAAGCAGATGCAGTTCAGCGTGCTCGGGTACCTTGGATTGGATAAACAACGAAGCCGATCCAGGATTTACGCCGCAGGCCAGCCAGTCAATGACCATGTCCAGAACATGCTCCTCAAGTGTCAACGGCGTATCATAATGGGTGGTCAACGCGTGCCAATCGGCGATAAAGAAGAAACAGTCATATTTGTGCTGTAACTGTATCCAGTTCTTCAATACTCCATGTAGATGACCGAGGTGAAGACGCCCGGTGGGGCGCATTCCTGATAACACACGCTGCTGCGAATCGACGCTGGACAACTTATTCTCCTGATGCTCTCTTAAAAATTATCGGTTATGTGCGACTTTTCATGATATCTGCCCACGGGATCGGTTCCGCGTCGTGGCTGTAAGGTCCTAGCTCCCAGTGTTACTGAAATGGATCAGGATCGCCTTTACCCACCCGTATCAGTTCCGGTACACCTGCGACCAAATCCACTACGGTAGTGGGTTCCAGCCCGCAGACACCTGCATCCACAATAAGATCAACAAGTTTGCCAATCTTTAGTCGCATCTCATAGGGATCAAATAACTGCTCTTCTTCATCGGGAAGTATCAGACTGGTACTCATTATTGGCTCACCTAAAGAAGCCAAAATAGCCTGCACCACCTTGTTATCCGGCACCCTCAGACCAATGGTTTTGCGCTTGGGGTGCATTAACCTTCTTGGCACCTCCGGGGTTGCTTTCAGGATAAAAGTATAAGGTCCGGGTGTATACGCTTTCAATATTCGAAAGGCACTGTTTTGTACCTGCGCGTAGCTCGCCAGCGATGAAAGATCACTGCACACCAGCGTGAAATTGTGTTTGCTGGCAAGCTGTCGAATACGCCGAATACGTTCCAACGCAGCCTTGTCGCCGATATGACACCCCAGTGCGTAAGTTGAATCTGTTGGATAGACTATGACCCCGCCCTGCAATAGCGTGCGAACCGCCTGCTTTACAATACGGGGCTCAGGATCCACCGGGTGAATCTGAAGGAATGCACTCATGATAAATGGGGGCTCATCAGATTTAGTCTATACTGGAGAGTCTCTGAACAACTCAAAACCCTCCCAGGGCCATAAAAATAATGGGATTCTATTACATTGGCGTACAAAAGCAGACTCTTTTTGCCAAATCGATTAAGATGCACCTGCATCGCTTTACGGGCCCACGAAACATGCACCAGGAGTAGCGGAAAACAGCATTATGAAACAGTTTATTGACTACATACCGCTACTGGTATTTTTTAGTGTATGGTCGCTGGATGAGCGCATTGTGAGCATTGCCGGATACCAGCACAGCGTAGGTGGCATTTTCAGCGCTGCCGAATTTTTATTGGCCACTTCCATTTTAGTCTATGGCACACTTTTTATAGTCCAGAAGAAACTGGATAAATTCCAGTGGATCACCCTGATAGTTGTAATTCTCTTCTGTATTCCCACCATTATTTTTCGCAACGTTGCATTTCTAAAGTGGAAAGCACCTATCGCCAACTGGCTATTTGCCAGCGTCTTCTATGCCTCCATGTACTTCGGAGAGAAGCCAGCGATCGAGCACATGATGGGGCATGCCGTTAACGCACCAAGGGAAGTTTGGCTCAGGCTAAACAAAATCTGGATTGTTTTTTTCATTGTGCTGGGCGTAATTAATCTGACGGTCGCATTCACACTCTCGGAAGCGTTATGGATTCAATTCAAGGTGTTCGGCAATTTGATACTGACCTTTGCCTTCGTCCTTGGTGGAACCATGCCTGTCCTGGCCAAGTACATTGAGTTGGAGGAGAAAGACGCAAATCCCAGCAGCAGGGAAAAGTCGCACTAATACCAGGAATCCTTATCAGCCTACTCATTTAACAACACATAAAGCGCGGGAAAAGCTAAGGAAGCTCTGATAAATTATATGGCCACTCTGCGGGAGTCTGGCGCGCGTTGCGGTTAGGCGTCGTGCGCAGGTAATGGCCATCGCCCTTGGCAAGCGCGACAACGACGCAGCAGCGTGCGCCAGGCCCCGCCCTTCGGGGCTCGCAGCCGATCCCGCTCTCCGCGTTGCACTGTCTTGACAGGCCGACGCATGCCGGCGACAGTGCGCCTTGATAGCGGGATCGGCTGTGAGCCAGAGCGGTCATATAATTAATCAGAGGTTCCCTAATGTATTACGCCATTATCAGTGAAGACGTAGAAGATAGTTTGCACAAGCGCAAGTCTGTGAGAGCAAAGCATCTGACCCGACTCAATAACCTGGCCGACCAGGACAGGCTGCTGATTGCCGGTCCTCATCCCGCAGTTGATAGTGATGATCCCGGTGATGCGGGATTTAGTGGTAGCCTGATAGTGGCGGAGTTTGACAGCCTGGAACAGGCCCAGGCGTGGGCAAATGCGGATCCTTATGTGGGGGCAGGTGTTTATAAAGAGGTGTCGGTCAAACCTTTTAAGAAGGTATTACCATAGCCCTAAAAAGCAGCTCAGTGCCTTTCGTCAACCTTCAATTTGGAGAAAGCACTCACAGCAGCATCTGCTACTCTATCAACGGCGCTGCCTTCAGCTCCGGAAAGTTCTCATTCAGTATCTCATTCCATTCCTGCAACTGAGTCTTTCTACGCGTCAATACTGCTGAGGGATCACCAGTAATCGTAATACTGTTAATCACATCCCGACGTTGAATCTTATAAACGTTGGGCAGGCCGGAAATCACTTTGCCAAACACTGAATGCAAGCCATCCAGATGTGGCGTTGCAAGGTGGGTCAGGAAAAACTGACTGCCGTCAGTCCCGGGACCCGAATTAGCCATGGAAATAATTCCGGGCTGATTATGTTTTAAAATTATCTCACCGCGGAATTGATAGCCAGGTCCGCCAGTTCCATTTCCCTCAGGATCACCTCCCTGAATCATGAAATTATTTTCCACCCGATGAAACAGTAAACCATCATAGTAGCCGCGCAGGGCAAGATTGATGAAATTAGCTACTGTGGTCGGTGCCGCTCGCGCGTTTAATTCAACCTGGATCTCGCCCTGGCTGGTATCGATCACGGCAACCAGTGATTGGGCCATCCCCGCGCTGCTGGCAAGCAGTAAGATTCCGGCGAATCCGAGTTTTGCCAGGGCACTTCTGAACAATTTCAATAAGTAGGTTTTCATCATTTAGTCACTTCTCCAAAGCCTGTATTCGATTGAGAATAGTTCATAGATTATACTCCAGCGTGACCGGCGCATGGTCGGAAAAATTTTGTTCGGTGTAAATTTCTGTATCAATCACCTTCTCACGCAGGGTCGGTGAAATCACCTGATAATCCAGTCGCCACCCGACATTATTGGCTCTTGCCTGCCCTCTATTCGACCACCAACTGTACTGATCAGCCTCTTTGTTGACTTCGCGAAAGGCATCGACGTAGCCCAGTTTGTCATACAGCACATCCAGCCACTGCCGCTCTTCGGGCAAGAAACCGGAATTTTTTTGATTTGGTCGCCAATTCTTAAGATCTATCTGTTTATGACAAATATTCCAGTCGCCACAAATGATGTATTCTCGGTCGTCTTTGCGCTGCTTCTTCATGTGGCGCATATAATCGTCCATGAAAGCAAATTTGCGCTGCTGTCTCTCCTCTGAACTGGAACCGGAGGGTAAATACAATGAAGCGATGCTCAAATTCCCCAAATCTGCCTGTATATAGCGGCCCTCCTCGTCGGCAATTTTCCAGCCTAGACCTCTTGCTATCTTATCCGGCTCGTTACGGCAATAGATCGCAGTTCCGGAATAGCCTTTCTTAATGGCGTCGAAGTAAAAGCAATGAAAACCGGCTGGGTGAAAAATCGGGTCGCTGAGCTGATCTATTTGCGCCTTGGTTTCCTGCAAACAAACCACGTCGACCTCGCAGCCTGCCAACCAGTCGAAAAAACCTTTACGTGCTGCTGCCCGAATTCCATTGCAGTTAAATGTCATGATCCGCATACGAAAACCTGGCCTCCCCCAGACTATCAAAGCGGCAAGTTTACCTTACGACTCCCTGTTTTTCATGGAGATTGAAGCGAATCCGGACTACATGAGCACCACGACGTTCAAACAGCTCTGCCAGTATATCCAGTTGCCTGCTTTCGGGCACCGCGATGCGTTTATCAGCCAGGCTGGATGGCAATTGAGGTTTACTACTCACATCCCCATCTTAGCCAATTATGGACCAGCGAGTGAATGGGAATTCCGGGGAGAGCGACAAATTATTGGAATCCCAGGGAATTTCTGTGATTTGCTAAAATTTCTGGATGTACTTGCGGTTTCTTAGCTAAAACCTTTTCTCTTTTGTTACTTTTAGTAACGTAAAGTATTGATCAAGATTGGAATCCCGCCACTGGGAAAATATTTCCCTTGTTTTTTATAAGGTTAAAAAAGTGAGTAAAAATGAACATCAGCATGGTGTAGTTATTCCGAACTCTACCTTCTTGTTTCTATTGAATAAACCAGATAATTACTGATAAAACTGAGCTTTTGTTACTTTATAGCGCATTCAGTAAACTATTCAAGAATTTATGTTACTTTATTAGACAATATGTGTTACCATGCACACCATCATTGAAAGATGACACTAAAACCCAATTCACTAGCCAAACAAGGAGATATCAATGAGCAAGGTGCTTTACAAAGTACGGCCCGTAATTGAAGCAACCCTGGTGAGCATTGTTGTGGTCCTGGCCGCACTCGCCGTCCCGATATTAATCATGTACGTAGCCGTTTAATCCAACCTGCCAGAAGGGGGCGCTATGCAAGTCCTTCAACTAACACGAACCAACTGAACACCAGCTTGGTCATTATTCATCGATCAAGCTGGTGTTTGTTTATCTGTCTGCTTAAAATCCCGTCTTATTACTACGCACACACCACAATACACAATACCCCGCCAAATGCCGGTATCTGGTAGCAAAAAAGAAAATTGAGATCGCTTATGGCCAGAGTTTGTCAGCGAAATTGCAGGGTGTATGGGTGCTGTCCAACTGCTCGGCAATGATCTTATCCCAGCCCGTCGCACAGGCTCCAGGCGAGCCTGGCAGACAAAACAGGATTGTCTCGTTGGTTAGCCCGGCAAAGGCCCGTGACTGGATGGTTGAACTGCCAATTTCCTCATACGAAAGCTGGCGAAATAATTCCCCAAAGCCATCTATATCCTTTTCGAGCAACGGGGTAAGTGCCACATAGGTGTTATCACGCGCAGTGAATCCGGTCCCCCCGGTCAGCAATATTGCATTGATTGCAGAGTCTGCAATATAGGCAGATACAGTCGCACGTAATTGGTAAACATCATCCTTGATGATTACCTTCGAATGCAGTTGATGACCGGCCTGGGTGAGCTTTTGCACCAGCACATCGCCTGATTTATCGTTAGCATCAGTGCGGGTGTCAGAAACGGTGATAACAGCTATATTGAGAGCCTTGGGATCGCTCATGGGTCGATCAACCTCCTGTCATATTCATCATGCGAACCGGCTGAGGATGTTCTTTATCGTAGAAATAATGCCGCTCCGGTTTAAGTTCCATGGAATCGATAATGGCCTGTTTCAATTCAGTCTGCCCTGCAAAGCTATCTCGCAGGATAGCCCTCAGGTCAATTGAGTGCTCATTACCGAGGCACAGCAACAGGCGCCCTTCCACGGTTACACGCACACGATTGCAGTCTTCGCAGAAGTTGTGACTAACAGGCGAGATAAAACCAATCCGGCTGGCCTTACCCGCTATCTGAAAATACTTCGAGGGTCCTGCCGTCCTCGAAATCGTGCTGTCCAGTTCGTACTTCTGCTCGATTACATCGCGTACCCAATCATTGCTGCAGGTAGTCTCCTCCCGGTCGTGATGGGATGTTATGCCCAGTGGCATCTCTTCGATGAATGCGATATCGATTTCGCGCTCGACTGCATAATTGGTGAGATTGAGTACTTCGTCATCGTTATAGCCGCGCATAATTACAGCATTCAAGCGTATGCGATCGAAACCGGCTTCCCGCGCAGCCTCGATACCTTCCAGTACACTTTCTAATTTGCCCACCCTCGAAATTCGCTTGAAACGTTCTGCATCGAGACTGTCAACGCTTACATTAATACGGTTTACCCCGGCAGCTTTTAAGCGCGTTGCATACTTTTCCAGCTGGGCACCATTGGTAGTGAGTAGCAGCTCTTCCAGGCCCGGCAGGGTGCCCATTTGCTCGATCAATGACATAACATCCGTGCGCACCATGGGTTCGCCACCGGTCAGCCGAATCTTCTTAACACCAAGCTCGGTAAATGCCTGGGCAACCTGAAATAGCTCCTCCAGAGACAACACCTGATCGCGGGGCAGAAAGGTCATGCCCTCTGTCATGCAATAGACACAGCGAAAATCACAGCGATCGGTGACTGACAGGCGAACGTAATCTACGCGCCGGCCAAATTTGTCGATTAGCTTGTTTTCCTGTGAATTGGTGGTCATGGTTTTTCGCTCCGCTGGCGAATATAGCGCAGATTCGGCTTACATTGTACTATTTGAGCTAACATATTTATCTTCCGGGCAGTTCGCAATTTGTAAAAGTATTGCAAAATTATCAGTAAACTAACCAGACTATCAGCGTTATAGTAGTCATTCCCGATTAAAGACTGAATGCGATCTGAATTGCAATGAGAATCAAAACGACTCCCATTCCCCGTTCAACCCACTTGCCAGCTTGCAACAAAAACTCACGCACAGCACTGCGCCCCAGGATCATACTAAGCAAGCTAAACCAGGCGAAGGTAGCCAGCGCCAGATAGATACCATAGATCATCTGAATACTTAGTGGTGTGTCAGCACTTATTACTACGGTGAATAGAGCCAGGAAAAACAGTGTCGCTTTAGGGTTGAGACCGTTGGTAAGAAATCCCTGTATAAAAGCCTGACGTGGTGTCAGAGTGATGGCATCGCCTTCTTTGAACTCAGTTACAGGCTGAGAAAAAGATTGCCTTATCGACTTACCTCCGAGATAAAACAAATAGGCGGCAGCAACAAATTTCATCGCTTCGAAAAGAACCGATGATTGCGATAATAGAACTGCCACACCCAGGATGCAGTAGGCCACGTGTAATAGAATACCCGATCCAATACCGAAACTGGTCCAGAGCCCAGTTCTAGTGCCACATGTCACACATTGGCGCACTACTATAGCGAAATCAGGACCTGGCGAGGCCACGGCAAAAAGGTGGGCGATGGCTAGGGTCAGAAACTCGGTCCAGTACATGTTGGCGAGGCCGGGATATTGAGAGGTAAATGATCAGGGTAGCCGATCTGAAATAATTAACTCGATGTCGACGTGCTGGTCATTGTGGGCAAAACTCTCTGACACCACGCGGTAGTCTCCCGATTGCGGGTTAGCCGCACCGGAAAATGAAACTAAAGCAGAGATGAACACAGTATCGGCCGAAGACAAATTAAACTGGGGCAAAGGCGACGATGAATTGTCCAGACGAATTGTTATAGGCAAATCTGCAACCCTCAAGTCAGTCGCCGCCACCGGTGGCAATCCTTCACTTGCCGCATTGCGGGCGGCAATAAACACATGAGTTTCAGGCGCTATCTGCAAGCCTTCATCCAGTCTTATCTGCACGTCGATGGCAGGCCCAGGACCCGTCGCTGGGGAGCTTGTAGCGAGCTGGCGTTGTGCCTCGGTGATATTTGCTCTTAAGACATTCGCTTGTTGAGAGTTCGGGTTTGCCTGTATCAGCAGCCGCCAATTTTCGATTGCCGCCGGCCAATCCTCCCGCTGCTCTGCATCTATTGCCAACAGCTGTATTACAGAAATTTCATTGGGGATAATGGCGCGTGCCTGTTCGATGATGGCGTTAACCTCAGGCGTAATTTCACCACCGGAGTTAATATACTTTATCTGCGCATACTGACCCAGAATGACTGCTTTATCGCCGGTGTCCTCCATCAGGCTACTCGCGCGACTGTAAGCAATTTCTGCCTCTTCATACAACCCACTCACGGATAAGTTCCTACCGAGGAAATACCAGGCCCAGTTATTCTCCTCGTCAGCCTGTACCACCTCACCCAGCGCTATAATAAGATCTCGCGTCTCTTCGGGATCATCAAAATTGACAGCGGTTCTTTCGAACAGCCCCATCAACTCAACCTCTTCGATATAACCCCACTGACTGTATAGCCCATAGGCCAGAATCGGTATCAGCACAACCATTACTATTGGCATTAAGCCAGAAGGCGTGGAAAGCAAACTTTGTTCAGTCTTGTCTTTCTTTTTATCTTTACGTTTACCTTCAGTTTCAGGCTGTGATATTGATCCGGTAATCGCCTCGGGAGCTATGTCTGATAACAGGCTCTGTTGCAACTCCACCAACAAAGAATCATATTGAGCCTGATCCAGATTGCCAGCAACGAGCTCCCTGTCCGGTTCTTCTACCCGTTCGCGATACAGGGATAAATTTTCTTCCTTTCTCAATTCCTCACGATGCTGTACTGCAATCTCGTCACGACTGGAACCATATTTACGCAATGGCACCACGACGAATAATGTAGCCAGAATTAATAGACAAACTGTTAGGAACCAGAACAAGATAGTAATCCAGAGTCTCGATTAATGAGGATTCATTTTTTCCAGCAGATCCTGCAATTGTTGTTGCTGGGTTGGGTCTAAATCCAGTTCTGCCTGATCGACGATTCTCGCCTTCCGCAATATACCGAAAGCCATCCAGGCACCAATTAAAAGAAAGATTAAGGGGCCAAACCAGAGCAACACTGTCTCTGCACGTAATCTTGGACGGTAAAAAATAAAGTCCCCGTAACGGTCGAACATAAACTGTTCGATTTCGGCATCAGTCCAGCCTTCTATTATCATCCGGTGCACTTCGCGCCGTAGATCTTCTGCTACACCACCGGTCGATCCGGTAAGATTTGTGTTTTGGCACATGGGGCAACGCAATTCATCTGACAGTCGACGAAAACGCTGTTGTTGTTCATCTGTATCGAACTGGAAAGTGTCGATCTGCGCAACTAGCGAGAAAGAGCCCACAAAACATAACAGTAGCATGAGTAGTTGCAATTTCTTCATAAGCCGTTTTGCTCAGCTTTCAGTTCAATTTGTCCAGCCAAATGCGCCACGACATGTGATGCTGTACTTAAGCTGATTGGTGCTGTGAGTGGTAGCAAGATTCTCATAAACCGACCTGTTCAGCTCTCAGTTCTGCTATCGCTGGTTCGAATATTTCTCGCCAGATGTTCTCATCAAGCACACTAACATGTCGGTAGCGAATCACACCGTTGCGGTCAATCAGGAAAGTTTCCGGCGCCCCATAAACTCCAAGGTCAATACCTAATCGACCATCTTCATCAAGCAAACTGAAACTAAACGGATTGCCATTGACATCGAGCCAATCAATAGCCAGTTTTTGCCGATCTCTGTAGTTGACACCTACAACTGGTATTTCACCGGCCTCGGATAACCGCATCAGCGTGGGGTGCTCAACCAGGCAGGGAAGACAATAACTTCCCCATACGTTAAGCAGGAATATTTTATCTGGCAAATCCTGATTGGTGACAAGTTGACTGCCAAGTACTGTTTCGATTTCAAATTGAGGAAGCGGCTTATCAATCAGCACTGAAGGTAATTCCCTGGTGTTCAGATACAGTCCGCGCCACAGTAGCAACGCCAATGCGAAAAAGCCGATTACAGGAACGAATAATTTTAGTCTGGACATAAGATTTTTACTATAAAGCTGGCTGCAAATTTGCCCGCAGATCTTCAGCCAGAAGCTCTTCCTGTCTGCGTCTGAGCCGACGATAACGTTTGTCTCTTGTTGCGATTATTCCGCCCAGCGCCATGAATATAGAACCCAGCCAAACCCAGCGCATAAAAGGCTTGATATAAATAGTCATAGACCAGGCGCCGCCTTCTTTGGCCTCACCCAGTGTGATAAAAAGATCACGCAGAAATCCGGCATCGATCGCCATTTCAGTGGAGGGGCTGCCACTTGTTATATAAATGCGGCTCTGGGGATTCAGGATTCGCTCAAACTCGCCATTTTTCAGAACCTGAATGCTGGCTTCGTCACCGATATAATTCGGGCCTTCGATTCTGGTTGTTCCATCGAAGACAAACACATACTCACCCAAGTCTATACTTTGCCCACTAGAAAGCAGCACACTCTTTTCCGAATCAAAAGCAGAGCTCATTGATGCACCGATCAACATTACTGCCACACCAAGGTGTGCTGTCTGCATACCGTAGTAGCCCAAAGATAGGCTCTTTAAGCCTTGCAGCCGAGTCGGCTTATTAGCCGTTTTATTTGCCAAGTCTTTCATCATGGTCAGGCTGATCCAAACTGCCAGACTTGTCGCAATTGTCGCGGCGAATGAAAATTCCAACAATATAACCAGAGGCAGCAGCACTCCCAACACGACACTGGCGAGAGCAACGCGACTCAATTGTGCAACCAAATATCCGGTAGATGTTTTCTTCCATCGGCATATCGGTCCAACGCCCAGCAGCAATACCAGTAATGCCATTAAGGGGACAAAGATCACATTAAAGTAAGGCGGGCCAATTGAGATCAAGCCGCCAGTGAGGGCCTGATACACTATGGGAAACAGGGTTCCCAACAACACCGATGCGCTCGCCACTACCAGAATCATATTATTGCCGAGCAGAAAAATTTCCCGGGACAATAGACCAAAACCAAACTCACTCTTCAAAAGTGGCGCCCGTAAAGCAAACAACAACAGCGAACCCCCTATAGCAAGAGCGAATATCGCCAGTATGAAAATACCCCGCGCCGGATCAGTGGCAAAAGCGTGTACAGAAGTTAAGAGCCCCGATCGAGCAATGAACGTACCCAGTAAACTTCCGCCAAAAGCCAGAATCGCTAGCATGACATTCCAGCTCTTGAATACACCACGCTTCTCAGTCACAGCAAGCGAATGTATCAACGCTGTCCCAAGCAGCCAGGTGATTAGCGGCGGATTTTCAACCGGGTCCCAACCCCACCAGCCACCCCAACCTAATTCGTAATAAGCCCACCAGCTACCGAGGGCAATACCCATGGTTAATATAGCCCAGGCTGCATTGGCCCAGGGTCGGCACCACCTGGCCCAGGCAGCATCGAGTCGACCGCTGAGCAATGCCGCCACGGCAAAGGCGAAGACAACAGAGAAGCCGACATAACCCATATACAAGGCTGGTGGGTGGAGAATGAAGGCAAAATCCTGCAGGAATGAGTTAAGCTCAACACCATCTGCAGGCGCCAGCGGTACGACGCGATCGAAGGGATTGGATGTCGCCAGCATGTAGAGTATGTAGGTACAGCAGAGAATCCCCAGAACACTCAGTACCCTGGCCACAAAATCGATAGGCATGCTCATGCTATAGACGCTCACTGCCAGCATCCAACCCGATAGCATGAACGTCCACAACAGAAAGGATCCTTCATGGCCACCCCACACTGCGGTTAGTTTGTAACGAGTTGGTAACAGTAAGTTGGAGTGATTTGCCACGAATTGCACAGAGAAATCGTTAACGGCAAACGAATAAGCGAGAATGCCTATGCTGATGGCGAGGAAAACGAAAATACCAGCGCTCAGCGGTCGAGCCAGACTCATCCACAGGAGATTGTTACGGGATGCACCAAGCAGGGGCAAGGTGGCAAGTATCACACACAGGCAGAATGCCAATATAAGCGAAAATTGGCCAAGTTCTGGAATCATTTATTTTTCCACCAGTGATGAGTGGTTCTCCGTCGAGGCGCCCGCTGCTTCGAGTGCCGCTTTGACTTCAGGTGACATATAATTTTCATCGTGTCTAGCCAGCACCCGAGTGGCCTGAAAAATACCGGCGGTATCTATGCTGCCCTCGGCTACAATCCCCTGCCCTTCGCGAAACAGGTCCGGCAGGATTCCTTCGTAGTGGATCGGCACGTCATTGACATAATCCGTAGTTATAAATTCTACACGCAGGCTATCCTGCGCACTGAGAAACGAACCGTCTTTGACCATACCGCCAATTCTAAAGCGTTGACCCGAAGGCACTTCGCCCGCTGCAACCTGGGTGGGTGAGTAGAATAAGTCGATGTTTTGACTCAAAGCGAACAGTGTCAGGCCTATTGATAAGCTTAGGCCAACTGCAATAAACAGAATGATTCCGAGACGTTTCTTACGATGGGGCTTCATGAATTTTCTCCAACAGCATCAGTTAGGTTATCCAAACCCTTAGCTCCTTGATTATTTTTCTGCATTTCCCGGTTCACTATCAGGCGACGTTTCTGTTCTTGTAGTATCTGTTTTTTCTTTCTTATTGGCAGTAGCAAATTTACCACCAAAAAAATTATAAATAAGGCATAGACCGACCAGACATTGAACGCATAACCGCCCATATCCAAAAATTCACTGAAGCTCGAAAACTGTATCGCGTCTAGCATTTTATTCCTTTACCACTTAGCCGTTTCAAGATTCACTTACAAGGTCTGCAACCCACTGGGCTCGCCGTTCACGCTGTAATATTTCGTTGCGAGTATACATAACCAGGCTAACTACAAAGAAAAGATAAACAGCTACGGTCATTAAAAATAGAGGCACCCAGATTTCGGGACCATTGGCACCCCCCGAATCTGTGCTAAAGTTAGTGCCAACCTGATGCAATGTGTTCCACCAATCTACCGAATATTTGATAACTATTACGTTGATAAAACCAACGATAGACAGGAGTGCACAGGCTCTAGCCGCACCATCTGAATCTTCCAGTGCCGAGCGCAATGAGATTACTCCGATCAATAAAAAAAACTGGAAGAGCATAGAGGTCAGCCGGCCATCCCATATCCACCACGTACCCCAGGTATCGACTCCCCAGATAGATCCCGATGCCAGGGCCAAGGCAGTAAACCAGGCGCCGAGTGGAGCAGCCGTTTTTACTACCATATCCGCCAACTTCATCCGCCATATAAGCGTGATAGCACCAGCCACGGCCATCAGCGGGAAAAAAGCCAGTGATATGGTGGCAACAGGTACATGAATATAAAAAACACGATTAATTAAACCCTGCTGGTAGTCCTGAGGGACGAATAACAGTGCCCAGGTGACTCCAATTAGCAGAAACACGCTCATGGTGCCTACCAACCAGGGTAGCCACCTGCCGGAAATCTCATAGAACCATTTAGGTGAGCCTAATTTAGAAAACCAAAGCCACATTGTTCCCTTGTTCTCCTGCTAATTTCCTGCGCCATACTCAGATAGCAAATATAGCATGACCGTAGTGCCGGATTAGGTTACGTATTGTAACCTATTGTGTATGCTGTAATACCCATTAATCAGTTAATACTGATCAATTAACGCTAATTCTCAGCGCTGCTGCGGAGGCCAGAGGGGCCAAGCTTAAGGCTGCCAGCAACATTGCTCCCATCAAGGCAAGATAGCCAGCTAGTGAAGCCCCANTGAGCGTCTGCTGGACTGCCATGGTGCCGACTATCAATACTGGCACACTCATCGGCAGGGTGATTACGGCAAGAATCAAGCCTCGGCTGCCTAATCCCACCGTCAAAGCCACGCCGATGGAGCCTAGCAAGCTGAGTATAGGCGTGCCGAGCAGCAAGGTGATAAACAGCGTGAAGTAAGATTCGGCGGGCAGATTCAGCATATAGGCCAGTAGCGGGGAAATCAGTACCACAGGCAAGCCGCTGACCAGCCAATGGCTAATATTTTTTGCCAGCACCATGAAATATAGCGGGTGCGGGCTTAGCAGCAACTGCTCCAGCGAGCCGTCCTCATAGTCAGCCCGGTAGAGATTGTCCATCGCCAGCATCGAAGCCAGCAGGGCCGAGATCCAGAGCACACCGGCGGCGATTTCACCGAGACGATCAGGTTCCGGACTGACTCCAATGGGGAACAATGTAGCAACAATAAAGAAAAACATGAACGGATTGAGCAGATCGTTCTTGCGCTTGAAAGCGATAAGCAGATCACGCCGCATAGTTGCCGTGAATGCCTTACCCGTCGATGTCTGCTCTGCTTCGCTCATAATCAACCCAGACTCAGAACCCGAAGGTCAGCCACATTTAATGGATGATGTGTGGTTACCAGGGCTGATCCTCCGTTGCCTGCATGGGATTCCAGCAGTTTTTCCAGATTGCCCACCCCGCGTGCATCGAGCGTGGTAAACGGCTCATCTAATACCCACAGGCTGGCCGGGCTAAGCGATAATCTAGCCAGTGAAACCCGCTGTTGCTGACCCGCCGATAAGGTATAACAGGGCGACTCTTCGAAACCCCGTAATTCAACCTCGGCCAGTGCCTGCAAAATAGCTTGATCACTTACTTTTTTCTGCATGCTACAACTCCAGCGTAGATTCTCCATGGGCGTAAGCACCTTGTTCACCCCGACGCGGTGCCCGATATAAAGTAATGCGGCTCGAAATTCGGGAACTTGCTGCTTAATCGGCTCATCATGCCAGAAAATCTCGCCGTCAAAGTTATCGTTCAGACCACAGAGAATTCTCATCAGCGTGGTTTTACCACTGCCATTACTGCCTTGAACCTGCATCACCTCACCGCTTTGCAACTCAAAGTCCAGGCCTTGAAACAGCACGCGATCATCACGCTCGCAAAACAGAGCCTTTGCGCTGAGCATAGGTTGATTGCTGTGGTGTGTACCTGCATTAGAACTCATAGGTGGTGTCTGCAGAATTGAGATTGGCGTGGTGCGCGATTATAACCGAGAATTCGACCTTACCCCCACCTTCATCAATGCAACAGCGCGATATGAACAGGATTCACGGCCCAAGCAGATGCACAAAAAACTCTTCAATTGAACTGTTTGAATATCACCAGGGCGTTTGTATCAACGGATTCGCCTGAATATGCCGCCGGGCTCGTCACGACCGAGGTGTTGAGCAACCGTATTAAACGAATAAGATAAATTCAGCCGGCCAACTAATTCCAGTCAGTGAGTCTCGAGCGTAACCGCATAGCCGCCTGGCTATGGATCTGGCTGACCCGTGACTCGCTGACGCCAATTACTTCGCCGATTTCCTTCAGATTGAGTTCTTCATCGTAGTAGAGGGCCAGTACCAGTTTCTCGCGATCTGGCAGACCTTCGATCGCACTGGCTAAATGGGATTTAAACGTGGATCCCTGCAGTCCATCACAGGGCCCGGGAAGCTCACCCGCAGCCAATTCAATGGCAGAATCATCCCCTTCCATAATGTCGTCATAGCTGAACAATCTGCTACCGGAGGCATCCTGCAATATTGCGTAGTAGGCGTTGAGATCAATCTCCATCTCATCAGCAATGTCCTGATCTTTAGCGTCCTTTCCGGTACGGGCTTCAATGACTTTTATTGCTTCGGCTACTTTCCTGGACTTTCTATGGACGGACCTCGGCGCCCAATCTCCCTTGCGTACTTCGTCCAGCATGGAGCCGCGAATCCTTATACCAGCATAGGTTTCAAAACTGGCGCCCTTGGACACATCGTACTTTTTAGCCGCTTCTAACAGACCAATCATTCCAGACTGAACCAGATCATCAATCTGAACACTGGCAGGCATCCTAAGCAGTAAATGATGAGCGATTCGCTTGACCAGGGGTGCGTACCGATCCACAACCTCATTCAGATACTCCGCAGTTGCATCGCCATCAATTTGTACATCTTTGCATGCTGAAACCCCATTAGATGAAACCATTGTCAGTCATCCCGTTTTTATTTTAGCGCTAGCCTAAACTTACATCGGATACTGACGATTAAATTAATAATCGGACTTCAATTCCGATTTCTAGCTCAGGCGGAACAAAGAAACCTTTTCTTCGTTCACCATTACCAACAGTTGCCACCCCAGGTCAGCTGCCTGTTATCCTGTGCGAATCCACAGGACAACAGGCGTAACGCTCCGGTAACGGAGTGCACATCGACCTTACTCTGGCCTCTTGGCGTCACTCCCTACAACACTGTTGCATCCCCAATCGCAGCTGCCTTTGCGCTACTTTGACCTGTGTTTATTTCAGGAACTCAAGCGTTAAGCTAATCCCTGATACACAGACACCGCCAACACCGCTTTGGACAGGCTGCTGGACAATAAAGGGCAATAATCGTTCCAACACTCCCATTAACATGGAAAATCGCCTTGCAGCTCAGTAAACATAGGCACTTTGCATAATTCTGCGTTTTTTTAGAAAACAGTTTTTTAGCGGAAAATCGCCGAAGTCTTGACGAATCAAGCATTTACACGCCAAATTCCCGGCNATTTCTCAGGTAACCTAGCCTATTTCATTCATTTATAAGGAATATTCTTCGAAAGAGTCGGACTTATCGTGTAAAGTGATTGGCTTCCTTTGGCTGCAGTGTATGTTCCCTGCCATCAGGGCAGGCAGCACAGGCACTGAGAAACAGATTAAAACCTTGTGAGGTTTGCATCTTGTCAGGGGAATAATCTTTGGGGTGGTCAGGCCTTTGGTGGAGTGACTCCCGTCTGCCCCATGTACTTGCCACCCCTTTGCTTGTAGGTAATTTCACACTGCTCATCTGATTGATAGAACAACATTTGTGCGACACCTTCGTTGGCATAGATTTTCGCGGGCAGCGGCGTTGTATTGGAAAACTCCAACGTAACATGCCCCTCCCATTCCGGCTCCAGGGGGGTCACATTGACGATGATGCCACATCGGGCGTAAGTAGATTTTCCCAGGCAAATCGTCAAAACGTCTTTGGGAATACGAAAGTATTCGATGGTACGTGCCAGAACAAAGGAGTTAGGCGGGATAATACAACTGGGTTCTTCGATGGTGACAAAGCTCGACTCATCGAAGTTTTTCGGATCGACCACATTGGTGGTGTGCACATTGGTAAATATCTTGAAATCGCTCGCACAGCGCACATCATAGCCATAACTGGAAGTCCCATAGGAAATTACCTTTTCACCTTCCACATAGCGCACCTGTTCAGGCTCAAACGGGTCAATCATCCCCTGTTCGACTGCCATCTGCCTTATCCATCTATCCGACTTGATGCTCATTTTCCTTTCCCCAAACCAGATCCTTGTTCTGCAGTGACACTCGAAGCGCGAATGATAATTCCTATTGGCACAGAGTTCACGCGATAACGCACTGGGTTGAAAATTATTGTGCGCAATCTGCAAAAATTTCATTACAGGCTTTTTCCCAGGCCCAAAATTGGAGTATTATTCCCTGTCCCGTCGAGCTGCTTTTGATTTTTGCTTCAAGCTGGAGATTTTGATTGGTTAGCACGCCACGGTTTCCTGCTGAAAGTGCTGGAAACCATTTCCTGATGTCCACCCAACGGCTACAATCGTACGGTACGCTTGTGGTCAGTATCAAATCAGTAATTCAGGTCTGGATTCCTGGAGGATTGCTAAGTGCAAAAATGGCAATGTTTAGTCTGTAGCTTCATCTACGACGAAGAATTGGGTCTACCCGAAGAAGGGATAGCGCCTGGCACCCGCTGGGATGAACTCCCGGATGACTGGATGTGCCCGGACTGTGGTGTAGGCAAGGAAGACTTCGATATGATCGAAGGCTAAGGCACCTCTGAATAATGGCATACGGTCTCTGTAGTAGAAGGATCACAACGTGAAACAAAGAAAAATCCTGGTAACCAGCGCGCTGCCCTATGCCAACAGCAGTATACATCTTGGGCATCTGATGGAAGTCATCCAGACTGATATCTGGGTTCGCCTGCAGAATTTGCGTGGTCATGACTGTATCTGGGTCTGTGCAGATGATGCCCACGGTACCGCTGTCATGCTAAGCGCTGAAGCCCAGGGGGTTACAGCCGAAAAGTTGATAGATCGCATCAATCAGGAACACCAGAGAGACTTCGCCGATTTTCTCATCAAGTTTGATAATTATCATTCAACCCATTCAGAAGAGAACCGCGTATTTTCTGAATCGATTTATCNGGCTCTCGATCAAAATGGGCATATTGCCCGACGCAACATCAAGCAGCTTTTTGATCCCGAGAAGCAGCTGTTTCTGGCCGATCGCTATATTACGGGGACCTGTCCAAAATGTAAGACTGAGGATCAGTACGGTGATAACTGTGAAGCCTGCGGNTCCACTTACAGTCCGTCAGATTTAATCAATCCAAAATCTTCAATTTCAGGTGCTACTCCGATAGAGAAGGAATCCGAGCACTTCTTCTTTAAACTACCCGAATTTCGCGACATGCTGAAACAATGGACCCGTAGCGGAGCGCTGCAGGTACCAGTGGCAAACAAAGTAAGCGAATGGCTGGACGAAGAGTTGCAGGAATGGGACATCAGCCGTGATGCGCCCTACTTTGGTTTTGAAATACCGGATGCGCCAGGTAAATATTTCTACGTCTGGCTCGATGCACCAATTGGCTACATGGCCAGCTTCCAGGACTACTGTAATCGCTCAGATTATCAGTTCGATGATTATTGGAATCCGGATCGGGATACCGAGCTGTACCACTTCATTGGCAAAGATATCATTAATTTTCATACGCTATTCTGGCCAGCCATGTTGACCAGCGCCGGCTATCGCACGCCGACCGCAGTTTTTGCCCACGGCTTTCTCACCGTAGACGGTACCAAAATGTCCAAGTCCCGCGGCACCTTTATTAATGCTCGCACCTATCTTGACCACCTGAACCCGGAATACCTGCGCTATTACCTGGCGGCAAAACTTTCCTCAGGTATAGACGATCTCGATCTGAATCTGGAAGACTTTGCGCTGCGGGTTAATTCCGACCTGGTCGGCAAGGTAGTCAATATCGCCAGCCGCTGTGCCGGTTTCATAGGTAAGGGCTTTGAGGGCAAGCTATCCGAGACGCTGGATGATAAAAATTTAATTGCCGAGATTCAGGCTGCCAGGACAGAAATAACTGAGCTATACGAACAGCGAGAATATGGCAAAGCCATACGCATCATTATGGCATCGGCCGATAAGGCCAATCAGTACATAAACGACAAGCAGCCATGGATAGTTGCCAAGGAAGATAAGCAAGCATCCGCGTTGCAGCAGATCTGTAGTACCGGATTAAATGCTTTTCGCCTGTTGATCTGTTATCTGAAACCGGTGTTACCCGCCATGGCAGAACAGGCTGAAGACTTTCTCAGAATTGAGCCCTTAAACTGGGACGATAGTGACTCACTCCTGCTCGGGCACACCATAGGCAAATTTAAACCGTTAATGACTCGGGTGGAGGCAGATAAGGTACAGGCCATGGTCGAAGCAACAAAAGCCGATATGGAAAAAGTGCAGCAAGCCGGTTCTGATACAAAAGTTGGAATAACAGATGCAACCGGCCTGGAAGCGGAAATAGATTTCGATGAATTTGCCAAGGTCGATCTGCGTGTGGCACGAATAAGCAATGCAGAACATGTTGAGGGCGCCGATAAACTGCTTAAGCTGACCCTCGATCTCGGCCCAGATAAGCAGGGCAATCCCTTGATCCGCACCGTATTTTCAGGCATTAAATCGGCCTATAGACCGGAAGATCTAGTGGGAATGAATACGGTGGTTGTAGCCAATCTGAAACCGCGAAAAATGAAATTTGGCATATCCGAAGCTATGATTCTTGCGGTCGCTTCAGGAAATGGTTCAGGGGGTGCTCCGGGGGATGATGGCATTTGGTTGCTGGAACCACATAGTGGCGCAATACCGGGAATGAGAATAACCTGATATAACAGCTACATTGGCCAGCAAGTCTGTCTTACTCACTGCAAAACCGGTTAAACTGAGGTTCAATGTGCCAATTCCCTGCTTATGCGGTCTTATCTACATCGCTGGCACATTGAGCACATGGTTGGCCAATGATCCAGGAAAGTAATAAGCTTGGGTCACCGAGTCATACTAATGTGCTAATTGCAGCCCTACCGACAGGATGAGTTATGAGTTATAACAATATTAGAACTATTTCGACACAGGTCATCGGTATCGCAGTTACCGCCACCTGCCTGTTATTCAGCCTGGCCTCTTTCGCTCAGAACTCCGAAATGCAGGCGATCGAAGACTCTGTTATTAAAATATATACCACCCAGGCGGCACCGGACTATTTCACTCCCTGGCGCCTGCTAAACCCGCGCCAGAGCAGCGGCTCAGGTTCAGTTATTGCCGGCAATCAGATTCTGACCAACGCCCACGTGGTGGCCAATGCCAGTTATGTACAAGCTCAGAAGCACAATGATCCGCAACGCTATCAGGCTCGAGTCACTTTTATCTCCCATGAGGCTGATCTGGCCCTGATCACGGTGGACGAACCGGGTTTCTTCAGCGACCTGACAGCGCTTGGTATTGGCGCTTTACCGGACCCCCACGAGGAAGTCTCGGTGTACGGCTACCCTATGGGTGGCAAGACACTCAGCATCACCAAGGGCATCCTGTCTCGGGTTGAGCAACAAATATACGCCCATGCCGATGCTTTCCTGCTTGCCGGACAAATTGATGCGGCGATAAACCCGGGAAACAGTGGCGGCCCGGTGATCGTTGATCAGGAAATCGTTGGCGTGGTGATGCAAGCAAACAGCGGTCGTCGTTCAGAGAACCTGGGTTATTTTGTGCCGCCAGCCATCATTCAGCACGTACTGCAGGATAGCCTCGATAATGTCAGCGATGGATTTCCTGACCTGGGTTTTCGCACTCAGACGCTGGACAGTCCTTCTGCAAAGGCTGCCTACCGACTTAATGAAGGCCAAAATGGGGTGTTGATTATAAAAGTTTTCGAAGAATCCCCAGCGTTTGGCATCTTGCAAGAAAACGATGTAATCCTGAAGATTGACGACTACGACATCGCCGACGATGGCAGTATCGAGCTGAGTGGCAACCTGCTTACAGATTACAAGCACGCGATCGACCTGCATCACACAAATGAACCTGTTGAAATTACTTACTCCCGCTATGGGGAGACCTCGACGGTTACACTCAATGCAGACAAAGTGCGCTCTAGTTACAGCNTGGTTGCCGGTGAAAAATTTGATGAGATTCCACGTTATTATATTTATGGGGGGATCCTGTTTGTGCCCCTTAATATGAATTTAATCAAGCACTGGGGCAACGACTGGGGGCGATCAGCGCCAGTAAGCCTGTTGCAGGCCCGCAACGAATGGAGTCACCCGGACCGCCGTGAACTTGTCGTTGCTTTGCAGGTGTTAGCGTCTGATGTCAATCTGGGTTACCACGACTGGCGTAATTGGGTGGTAGAAACTGTGAATGGCGAGCCAGTTCGCGATTTCAATCACTTTGCCGAATCGGTGAGAGGCAATCTGCAAGAAAGCCTCGTACTAGAAAATAAAAATGGCTACCAGATGGTAATTGATCATTTGGCTGCCATAGCGAGTGAAGACCAGATTTTGTCGCAATATCGAATTCCTGCTTCCTACTCGAAAGGCTTGTTTGAGGAGGAGGAGTAGCGATTGTCTCCAGTCATGACGACGTCCTTCTGCCTAAACAGCGCCTTACGGCCATGCTAGAATCGCTATAACTCTTATTCGGATGTTTTACCGAAGCGCTTACAATTGCTGATTAAGTCTCAGTGCAATGAAGTGTTTTAACAAACACGTATTATCACTGGAGCCCGCGTCGAGCTGGAGAAGGGAGCCTCTGACTAAGTATTCAATATCTCTGCATGACCTGAAGCATGCTTCTGCTAGGCGCAATTCGAAATTAATGGCCCTAGTCCTTAATGAGGGTTGCAACAACGCAGAAGTGTGCTTCAGGCCGCGCCCGCAGGGGCCTTCAGAGGAGCCGCACCTCCGCGTTGGCTCCCATTGTAAGGTAGCAAACATTACTGCAGGAAGCCGCCTTGATCTGCGGCTCCTCTGCAGGCCAGAGATATTGAATAATTAATCAGAGGTTCCTTAACTTGTCAGTATCCTACTTACAGGAAATCAGCCATGAGAAATCCAGCTAAGCAGCAGGGCTTCACTCTGATCGAGTTGATGATGGTCACCGCCATTATCGGGATATTGGCCTCGGTGGCCTTGCCCGCCTATACCTTGTATCAGAACAAGGCCCGGTTTTCCGAGGCAGTGCTAGCGGTAGGCGCCAGTCGTTCTGCCGTGGCCGTGGCAGCCGTAACGGGTCGAGTGTCGTCTCTTAATGACTTTGATTCCGGCACTAACGGGCTGCAATCAGCTCAAGCCGTTACTGCCACGACCCTCGGAATTGGCATTGTAGATGGTGTAATCACAATTACCTGGTATAGCGATGGCACCAGCCTGGCCGGCATTACTTACACGCTCACAGCAGATGGCTTTCTGCCTCCAGTGCAATGGACGAGCGGTGGCACTTGTGGACCAGCAGGCTATTGCTAGGTTGCTAATATAAGAAACAAGTGTAGCAATTAATTCAAACACATACGCTAAACGCACTCAGACAGGTAGTCATCCATCATGATAAGTTCAGCTGATCTATTCACCCTTGCGCTCCTCTCCACGGGAGGACTCTATGTCGGCATGCTCGCTTACTTCAATGGACTCGTAGGTACAAAACGTCCAAATACCCAAATCATGTGGAACTCAGAACCCATCAATTGGGTTATCATGTTGTTAATATTGGTATCAGTCATTTTCCGAATAACCGGACCCCTCGCAGTAACAGCAGGACCAGGCATTTGGTTCCTCATCGGCGTAGGCATCCTACTCGTAATATACATATACCTCATCCTCAAACTTGCACGCCACGATCTACCAGCATGGGCCTTTTGGTCCATAGCAGTCCTCATCATAATTGCCATCATATACATGTTCGTAAACCTTGTTCTGGTTATAACTTCAGTAGGGCTCAATCTTGCATTGTACGCCGAAGAATTAGAAATGTTCCTGCTGTTAATGACCCTCATTCTCACACTCCTAGTGCTCTATAAACTCATACGTTCCCTTTGGAGCTCGTTCATGCAAAACCGGTCAACAGAACCCCACGCACCAGGACGACTCACCGCGGGAGGAATCACCGTTACCCCCGTTGGCAGAGTAAGCAATCCCAGTGGTGCACTCTCTGACATCAACCTAGAGCCAGGAGCAAAATCCGAAGCGGAGGGAGCCACCGTACATCCAGATAGTTGCATCATCGTAGACTTTGGTATTCGCCGAATCGAAGACCATGGTTTCAGAGCAGACTTGCGCATCATCCGCGACGGAGCAGACCAACCCATTACTGTCGAAGTCAGTAACGACTATAAAAGCCGGTTCGTGTGCTTTCAAGACGACAACATCCTTACCGACTGGGACGTGCCTTTCTATAACAGCCCATGGCGATACGTCCGTATTTGCAATCAGGGCAATCAACCAACCCAAATCGAGGAGGTATATGATTTGGATTGAGGGTTTTTGGAGCGGGGTCGATTCTCCTTTTTTTGAGTGTTTGGTCAGACTGCTTCCGATTGAATCTTGCA
>PBTO01000019.1 GCA_002726595.1 Gammaproteobacteria bacterium
CATAAGGCATCCATTCGGGCAAGTGTACCGCCCAGCGTCGGGGAACACTTTCTGCTCCGGACATTAAGAATGCAAATACAAATGTGAGTCCGCCACCGGCGTAGATCCAGACAGCCAGACGATCGAAGGCACCATCTTCACGGTTTCTTTCTGCCTTGCCAAGGTAGAACATGAAACCAAACGCCATGGCTATCATGCCGAGCATCAGATAAAAATGGAAATGGCCGGGAACCCACATCGTGTTGTGCATGACCACATTCACGACGATGGTTGCATCGATGATGGCAGGTATGACACCCGCCGCCCAACCAAACACTGACAGCACCAGTAGGGAGGACGCGGCGTCCCACTTGATGCCTGATTTGTGGATTATCGTCAGAGTCCCAATCATGGTAACAAGCAGAACCGGTAAACCGCTCATATATGAACCGATCTGACCGATCCAAAGCATCCATTGGGGCATGACAAAATCCAACAATAAATGGTGCGGATATACACTCAACACCAGGAATGTCGCCGCAGTCCAGGCCGCCAGAAAGGGCTTTGTAGTCTTCCATGGACGGTCCGTGTAACGCGGCAGTATCTCATAGACCGCAATGATTGCCATATAGATCGCTGAATTGATGAATGTATGGCCAAAAATGAAAATCATGTTCTTGGCCAACAACGGGTTCACCGCGAAATCCGGTATTAAGATATTGATGATGATCATCACCATGATGGCTGCACCGGTCACTAGCGAAACTACGTTGATGATGGTGACCATGGTGCTGGCGACCACAGTTGGCGGTGGTGGGTCGCTTAGATCGCCACCGAACAATTGCGGCCAACCCAAACTCCGTCCCAAGCTTCCATATCGTGAAATGATGGCGCGGCCCACATCGAGGAAAAACAGCAGGAACGCAACGCCAACAAGCAAACCACCGACCAGGTAAGTGACTGCAGCGCCGTTACTCCAAATACCCACCGACGTTCCCGGTAGAGGGTATAGAGATGTCCACAAAGCGCCATAGCCTCCAATGAAAATAGCCCCTAGAATCAAAACCACGCCGAGCAAGAACAGGATAAGGTTGGCGGCAAGAATCCTAGTGCTCAGTTCTACGTATTGACTGAGGAAATACCACAGGATTACGGTACCGGCGAGCGCGGCGATACCAACCATGCCGATTCCATGCGCGGTTAACAGCGCGTAAAAAAATTGCGGTGACATGGACATCCACCCCCCCTGCGCAAGGCGCAGGAGAAGTCCGAAAACCATCATAAGCACTACTACGAGAACGACTATGCCTACATAGGCAAAAATCAACCGTTTTGCACCGGTACTCATTGACATTGGACCAATACTCATTGTACACCCCCTGTTGTTCTTGGGTTGACCGTGAACTCCATAACCATTCCATGATGCGCCAAACCACAGTATTCCATGCACAAAACCTGATATGTACCAGGTGAGGTAAACGTGTAATGCAGTACGTTAGTGTATTCGGGCATTGACTGGGTTTGGGCAACCAGTGTCATGGATGTATCATACAAACCGAATCCATGATTGACATCTGCGGCTGCAACGTGGAATTCGACGGGTGTGCCAACAGTGGTTTCTGTGCTGCTGAATATCCAATACCACTGCCCGCCGGTGACGTCGATTATCTGCGGCTCGCCCTGTCGGTTGGCTGGCGCAGAATAAGGTAGACTGGTCAACGAGAATCCCACCAAGGGAGCGACGATAGCAAAAATTAGGGCAAAAGCGATCAGCCTGATGCGTGCGGACTTGTCCTTGATTGGACCGTATTCCTCTCGTGATTGTGATTGTGATACAACGAATGCGAACAGCGCCAACAAAAGTAGTACAAGAACGATTGTGATCTGCCATGCTAGGGATTGGTACATGATGATACCTCGCTTATTTAGCTATTCCGTGGTCGACCAATATCCCGCACTGTTTTGGGTTCATGTATAAATTTTTTGTCCCAATACCACATGACGACCTGGTACGATTGCGGGACATTATGGGTGGACTCAAATAACAACTCTTTGATCTACCTCATATTAGTAGTGTTTCCGTCTCAATTGATCCATGCTCAAATGATCCGGTGGAGGGCTGTGCCTGCATCGAGCACTGAGATGGCGCTTGATTCAAACGCTGAAACACTACTTTTGACCATAACTCATGAGGAGTCTGACTGATGTACATAGAATCGATCAACCATTTCGCAGCNCTTGGGGCAACCAAGCTCAATGCAATGAAGAACAATCCCTCCGGCTTTTTCATTGGGGCAATGATGGCTGGCGTCTATGTCGGGCTTGGCATCATTCTCATCTTCATTCTAGGCTCGGCGGTCGATCCGAGCATTCGGAAACTCGTCATGGGGGCATGCTTTGGCGTTGCCCTGACGTTAGTGGTGTTTGCCGGAGCCGAGCTGTTCACCGGTCACAACATGTACATGACTCTGGCTTGGCTACGAAAGCGGGTCGCAGGGCGCGACGTCGCAGTTGTCTGGCTTGTTGTATGGATTGGGAACCTGGTGGGATCGGTTATGCTGGCGGCGATTTTCGTTGCTGGAGGCGCAAGTGGAATCGTGTCCGACAGTGCCTCCTTCCTCAACGAGGTTGCCGCGACAAAAATGAATGCGTCGGCCGTTGAACTCCTGGCTCGAGGTATGCTGTGCAATTGGCTGGTCTGCCTTGCGTTGTGGATGTCAGGGCGCACAACCAACGACGCGGCCAAGTGTATCGTCATCTTCTGGTGCCTATTCGCCTTCATCGCCTCTGGCTTCGAGCACTCCATCGCCAATATGACCTTGTTTTCCATCGCCTTGCTTGGCGAACATCCTGAAACCGTCAGCCTAGGAGGGATGGGATACAATCTGCTCTGGGTTAGCCTCGGCAATCTGCTGTCCGGCAGCCTTTTCATGGCTGTAGGTTATTGGCTCTACTCGGGAAGAAACACGGATATGGAAGGAGAGGTGAAACAGATCTGAACTTTCCCAATGCAAAATCTAGCTCGCTGGGGTTAACTTGAAGGGATGGCGTATAGACATAGAGACACTGAATGCAAAGCGCCAGAACATGGCCTTTGCATTTTCCTTCCCGGACGGATGTAACTCGGGCAACTGGGTATTGAGTCCGGCACTGCTGGTTTCATCTGCTGATTAAGTGAAAGTCTGACAGAGGAATCAGCTTACTCATAATAAAAAGAGTTGAAGGTATGGTAGCCAACCAACAGCATTAACATGGCTGCCAGTGCTACATGCGTGACCAGCCAGCTTGTCGTCAGCCACGACTGTTTAAGTCGGTAAATTGGCCGGTGCAGGAATCCCAGGGAAAGCAACACCAGGAAAACAAGGCACATCAGCTGCACATAGGCATGCCCAAAATCGCTGGCATGAAAAAACAGTAATAAGGGTGCCAGCACTCCCCAGTTCCGGTGTGATGGCAACATCCGGCCCGGGCGACCCGGAGTGGCCCTGACCCGCACCACCATCAGCCGCCACTGTGCAACAAACAGCAACACCAGTGCCAGCCCGGTGAACTGTTTATACAATTCAATCTCCTGCAGAATGATCAGCCATGACCAGTGCCAGCCTGCAATTGCCAACCCGGCATAAGCCACAATCAGCAACATACCCATCAGCGCCCAGCGATCATCAGGACGGTTCTGCCCCGTTGCCTGTTGTACAAAATCGCGGTTCATCTGCATTAGCGATCCTGCTCATTTGCAGCATTGGCGCCACCAACAGCTACGCTATCCGGCATGGCAGTTGTCGACATTTCAGCTGCATTCATTAAGGCTTCAAGACTCGCATGGTCTGCACGCCGGGCTACTTTATCCATGAAGACATCGGTTGATGGCAGATAATACCCTTCCACAGGCCAGCGAGTACCAATCTGTGGCGGGTTATCAAATTCAATTACCTTATCAAGATAAGCCTGATAAGCAGCACGAAAGCCTGCCCGCAAGGCGACAAGCAATTCAATAATCTCATCACCTGTCAGTCGGGCATTGGGATACGCCCAAGTGGTCGCACCCATCACATCATGCAGCTGCCAGTCATTTCTGGGGCTGTCTTCATGATCATTATGACAGGTGACACAACCTTCGACTAAGGCTTCGTCAGCAAACATAGCGGTATACGAATCCGTATCAGTCATCAGGAAAAACTGTGGCTCACCTGTCTCACGAATGCGTTTGAAGTATTCTAGCTGCAAGCCATCAAAGTCATTAGAGGGGTTAATAGGTGAATCAGAACCAAGAAACAGGCCCAGCCGGACCGGGTCACGCTCCAGATTGCGTGCAGTTTCACGCAGAAACAGCGCTGGCAACGGGCCCGCCTGCTCACCAGCCTCAAGCCAGTCTTCATTGAAACTGAGCCCGACCTCCTGACCTGCACCCACAATTTCCCCGGTCCACAGGCCACGTACCGCATCATTTTCTGCTTCAGCCAGTCGCAGTGCTGCCTCTACCGGAATGTTGGCATCTGGCATAGTCTGTTCCGGTAACGGTGGTGGCGCGCTGACAAACAAAAACACAATCAGTGCAGCAAGTGACATAACTACCACCAAAAATGTTTTACCACTCATTTACTTCAGCTCCTTGTACATCGGTTACCGGCTTACCGGCTCTGTAAGTGGCTCATGGTATTTATCGTTTCCATAGGGTGACTCTCCACCACGCATGTAGATCTGAATTTGTTCCAGAGGAATTAAATCATCAAGTTCCTCCGCAACCTCCATTAAATGATTGCCATGAAAATCATGACAGCCCAGGCAGGTATTCCAGCGCTCACTGGCAATGAGTTCTTCATGGGAAATATCCACCGGATCTCTCTTTAACACGGTATCTTCATGACAATGCTGGCAATAATCCAGACTCTCTATAGTAGTACGTTCACCGCGATGTTCCAGGTGACAGGATATGCAGGTCTCAGGATGTATTGCGGCGCGGGCCTCCTGAAATCGGGGCTCATTAAAACGAAACACCGGGTGCCGGTTATTGGGCCGGTCATGGCAAGCCAGACACTGATCATTCCCGGCTGCACCGAGCCCGAAATCAGCGGGGCTATCCCGCAGACCCGTAAGATAACGGGCGTTGGCCTAAATTTGTTACCGCAGGGTACCGCGCGCCGGTTGATGACAGTACTCACACGGAAGGTCGTCATGGCCACTATTCATCGGGCCACGCGCATGCAGACTCTCCTGATCAGGTATCAGAAGTACGATCAGCGCAAGACCACCCATTAAAATACCGATGATCAGGCCCAGGTTTTGGCGCAAACGCTTGTGTGCAGGCATAACGGATTTAGGTGCAAACTAACACAGAACAATTGGCAGATAAACTGACCTAGCTCAATACTTTACGCCGGTTGGAAATCGGAATGAGCGACATGCCAGTATAGTCCGCACGTACCGGAGGACTTAGTCCTCCAGACAACATTCTTTGCCGAATCTGCCTGGCAAAGAGTCAGGGTCAGTTCAACACTATGCAGATTTTCCAGCTCTATCGATTTTGACGTTTTTCTAAATATTCCCTGACATGCTTCTGCTTTCTGCTCGTTCACTGTGTATAGTTTCCGATGGCGATCAACAATAGCCCACAGAATAAAAAATGGCCCAATGCTTAATATTAATGTGGCTATGCAGGATAAAAAGGGGGCAGCTATCGATATCGCCCCCGGCTCCGGACATATCGTTGAAATCCCAAACCTTCCTGACGAAGCAAGAAACTACGGCTTATTAATGCGAACGATCTAGAAGTCGCCTATTGACCTATAGCCCATCAAATAAAACGATGTATAATGCCCCATGGCGAAGAACGATCCGACATTCGGCACCCAATTTTTTCGAACCCTAGCAATTATATTTGTGCCAGTATTTCTTGCTTTCCGCTATTTTGAGAGCATAAATGTTATGGAAAACATTGGCATCGGAAATACAATTACTATGGCCTTAGTACTCTCCTCCATTCCGGCGATACTGATTTCCATGTGGCATTTCCTAAAAAAATAGCCCCCCACCGGAGTTTAAGTAGAATAAAAGCTATCTCCATCTAAGCCTATGCCTTTCTTTGCTTGAAATATTATCTTGGTTGCTCCAAAAAAATCCTCGGAAATCTCCCTAAATTGCCTCGGCATTGACCATTGTTACGGTTCATTTGCTCTCTGACTAGTCACTCTTCAGTCAAGATGGGTCGTTATCCGGGTCACTGTCAGATTCCGTCGTGTGGCGAGACCGCCGACGGCGATTAAGCCGAACCGAGTAGGCGAACACCAATATGACAGGGGCAAGAAAGCCAAGAACAACAAGTAGAAGCACCATGGTCTTACGTTACCTCCCGGCTGATTAGTTGACTAAAAGCGCAACACTGTTAAACGCTGCGGAGGCATATAGCAGGTGTCCACGCGCACCCCTCTTAAATGCCACTGTAGCGCCGGCAAGGCCAATTACTGCCATGACGGAAACTAAAATATTAGCTGGGTCAATAACCTCTTGTGGGAGATTCTCCAGCGCTGAGTCTGACAAATCATAAAAACGGTCAGTGGCCCAAATTAGCAGTCCTTTCGCTGCAAGAGTTGTAACGCCAAGCCCGAAACAAAATTTCAACAGAAAATTCGGTTGTATTTCCTTGACCATCTCAAACGTCTCTTGCTTGTGCTGGTTAGGTGCCGAAAAAAAAGTGCACACAGAGTGTATTCTACTATGGGCCACCTGCTTCAACAATCGCTACATTTCCTTCCTCGTTAAAGCCGACGGTGTAGACTACATCAGAATCTCTATGCCACATTAGATAACGGGTCGCCCCGCTCCCTGCGGCCCGCTCATAAGCTTCCTCAAACTCTTCTCTTTGGCCCAGATAGAACTCGGATGAGCGCTCATTCGGTGTCCCTAGCAGGGAGAGGACAGCAGATTCCGGTATACCAAGTTCAATCTGCCCGTACCTGTCTAGAAAATCCTGATTTTCTGATGATGTAATTAGCAGGTTAGCTGCAAAGGTCATGCCGAGGAGAACAACTACAAGGAGAACTAAAACCTTAATATTGGATGCGGTGAATGGCCGAGAATTCTTGGACATTGAAGTCACCTAACGCCCACAACAGGGGCTGGCCGCATGCCATGCTCGCGACGTAGGCGCACAATGCTTGTACTGGCCAGGGTTATCTAGCGATGGAGTATTGATATACATTATTTGACAATAGCTTGTAGGCTGGATCGGTGCCCTGGCTCTCCTCGAGAGAAATGTGCGCCAGCTGGATTCCGCTACAGAACCCACATATGAGTTTTGCGCCATCGCTTGCTGAGAAGCTTCGTAGGCCGCCAGCTTGTACTGTTAACTCGCGCTGAGCGACAATTGTGCCATGAAACGATCAAAATCTATATACAAGTGTCACCTATTTCCACCAGAAGTCATCCAATATACCGTCTGGCTATACCACCGATTCAACCTGAGCCATAGAGATATCAAAGATATGCTGACGCAGCGAGCCAAGAATGATAGTGACTGACAAATTGAGAAGTTATGGGGTCGCTCATACGGAGCTGATCCCTGAGGCGATTCACGATACATCGCAGTATGCAGATAACCGTGCAGAACTTTCTCAGCAACCGACAAGGGTCAGAGAGCGGAGTATGCGTCGGTTCAAACCAATGCCCGTGCAGGGAAACTGGATCCCGGAACAGTTAGAGACAGAGTGAATAGTTAGGCAAATATTATGCAAGCACGATTCAATCAGAGCCGCCTNCNNNCNNNTCGTCTCNGTTATCGNNAGNGTNCGAGTCAACTNCGGGGCCAAGTAGTCTGAGGTAGGCCAGANTNTCTTNNATCTCCTTNTCNNTCATGATACCAGCCCAGGGAGGCATGATTTCCAGGCCTTCAACGATGGACACCATTAATTCTGCATCCGTCTTCTCCAGTCGCTCCCCTCTTGAGAAGTGTGGTGTTCCGGGTAGGAGAGCGGTACCGTTATCACCATGACAGGCCGCGCAGTTGGATTCGTATAGCTCTTGCCCGGAACCCTCAGCGTATGCCGATCCCGGGCCCATGCCCGTAACAAGCAGCGCGAAACCACACACAAGAACTTTGATCCTGATCACTTTCCTACTCATCGAGCACAAGCCTTCGATTAACTTAACTTCCTGTTGGTAAATGTCAATTGAGAAAAATCCTTTTTATAAGGACTCGCACCAATCTTTCGTATCTTGCCCACACCAAGTTCAAAAATGGTAGTTACCACTTATAGGATCGGTAACAGATAGCGTAAAAAGTAAAAGGAGTTGATATCTTTTTGTCCCGAGTGTTTTTTCGCCGGTGCGTACTAAAGGAAATTTCCTTTAGAAGCCATTGATCTAAGTCAATCCTAAACTAATCATCCTCCAGTAGCCAGTAGCGCAGTAGCGGCATAGTTGATTTGGCCATCTGATTTATGGGTGATATTTTCACCCTCACAAAACAGGTGATAAAATGACGCAAACTAGACTGTAATGGTCAAGTATTATTGACCACGGTTTTATAGTCATTCCAATAGTATTTCTCAACTCTATTTAGTGAGGGTGAAAATATCACCCATAAATCAGATGGCCAAATTCACTATGCCACTGCACAATTGCCTAAACACCAGACTCAGTAATAACTCACTATTGATTGAGATCAATAAAGTCTCAGTCAAATCATTCTTATCTTAGCCGCGTGATTTCAATCAAACTACTTGCTAGTATATCCTTCTAGATTATACTGCGGGGTAGCCCGGGGATGGGCTTGTATCCGATAGATAGAAATTAGCTAAAGGTCTTGAAAAACAGATGATTGGAAAGAATGTAAGCCAAGATCACATTCTTGGAATTGGCCTGGATATTGGAACGACAGTATTTTCCACGTCCTTTCACGCTATAATCGTCATCTTTATAAGCCTCTTTGTGTCATCCCAATCGTTGGCACAGAATACTGATACTCTTTCATCGTCTGGCGAAGGCATCCTCATCTCCTTGCCACTAGGCCTGGAAGCCAACGACTATTACATCCCCGAAGATAACCCTCAATCAGCAGATAAAATTGAGTTGGGTCGATTGCTTTTTTTTGACAAACGACTTTCAGTCGATAATACCGTTGCCTGCGCCAGTTGCCATTCACCTGCTAAAGCATTTACTGATAATTTGCCGGTGTCCCTTGGGATAAACAATGAACAGGGCGGCAGGAGCGCACCCACTGTTATCAACAGGGTCTCGGAAACTTCACACTTCTGGGATGGCAGGGCCCAATCGCTTGAAGACCAGGCCAAGGGCCCTG
>PBTO01000020.1 GCA_002726595.1 Gammaproteobacteria bacterium
CGGACGGGCTGGGTATGCTGGTTGAGCAGGCGGCAGAATCCTTTTGCATCTGGCGCGGCATTCGTCCCAACACGGCGCCGGTTATCGAGCAGATTCGCGCGTCACTCAACAAATCCACAGACTAAAGGAAGCCGGTTTTGCTGTTACAGGTTATCGGTGGTTTCAGTGGCAAGGAGATCGCAGAGATACTGAAGCTTAATAACAACACGGTGATGACGAGACTATTTCGCGCCCGAAGCAAGCTAAGACAGGAGTTTAATCTGGATCCCGAATTGACGGAAGATTCAGCCAAACACAACCCATAAGAGCTGATGGCTATGGATGAATTAGAATTTCAAAAGTTTAAAAAGATAGTGTATGCCGACCCCGGAACTGAAGACCCTGAGGTACTGCAGGCAGCAAGAGCTAATCCGGAGTTGCAGAAATTAGTCGATGACATGCGCGAATTGGATACCAGCGTAGCTGCGACGCTGAGTGGTATTCCGATACCTGCTGGTTTGGCAGAAAATCTGCTGGCTATACCGGAGGTCGATACCGCCGTAGCAGCAACTGAATCTCCGGCACCTGCGCCGCGGTACCATTACTATGCATTGGCAGCTTGCCTGATCCTTGCTGTGGGAATAACTATAGGATTCAACCTCAATCGCGGACCGACAAGTAGCAATTTGGCTTTCGGCGACAATGTTCTCAAACACATTTATGTCGATGTGGATTTACTGAATAGTGCCATGGCTGAATCAGCCACCATGACCTTCCCCGTTGTTAATCAGGTTATGGCTAATGCAGGCAGTAGACTTAACGACAACGGGCTTCTTCAGAATACACCGGTACGCTTTGCCCTCCCCTGTGAGGTTATCCCCAGTTTTCAAAGTACCCATCTGGCAGTGCAGGGGAACGCGGGCACTGTAAACATTATTGTGATAAACAACAGCCCGGTTAATGGCGAATTTACGATTCGCGATGACCGTTATGATGGCATTGTCATTCCAATGGACCAGGGCAATATGATATTGATTGGCGAGCGCAATGAAGACCTCGATCAATACAAGGATTTATTCTCTGACAGTATCGACTGGGTGATATAGCCGGAACCAGATCTGTTTCTGTATCAGATATTCGGCCATTACTACTTCTTGTCACGTAACCGGAGAACTTTGCCTAATTAAGGCACCCGTAATTTTCGCTAGAACTGCTCGGCACGTAGCGACATTAATGTCTCTGCGCCCGCCTCAATTTCTGCCGCCAAAGATTGGGCCCGGGGCATCAGCCGATGCATAAAGAACTCACCTACTTTAACCAGGCCATCTACGTAGTCCGGTGGATAGCCATTTTCAGGCTCGCTGCTACTGGTTGCCGTCAATATTCTCAGCCACATAAAGCAATAGAGGACCAATCCCAGGAGTTCCATATAGGCGTATGAGGCTGCGCCAATTTCATCCGGGTTATCCAGTGCCCTGCTCAGGACTGTTGTAGTACAGTGCAATAAACCGGCCCTGGCCTCTTCGAATATCGCCAGGTGTTGTTGCAACCTATCATTATTCATGTTTGCTGCCGTGAACTCGTCCATCTCCTGAACCAGCAACTGCAGCAATTTACCGTTACTGCGCACCGTCTTTCGCCCCATCAGGTCCAGCGCCTGCACGCCATTAGTCCCTTCATAGATTTGCGCAATTCGAGCATCACGCACATTTTGCTCAAGCCCCCATTCCACCACATAGCCATGCCCACCCAGCACCTGTTGACCCATAACACAGGCCTCAAAACCGCGGTCAGAACAATAGGCTTTCTGCACGGGTATTAGCAACGAAACCAGCTGCTCTGCGACATCTCTCTCGTTCTGATCCGGGTGAAAACGGGATATGTCCAGCTTGCTCGCCGCGTAGAGCGACAGCGCACGGCCAGCAACTATATTGGCGCGCATAGTGAGTAGCATACGTCTTACGTCAGGATGGACCAGAATGGGATCTGCCGCCTTGTCCTCCTGCTGGATACCCGATGGCGCTCGGCCCTGTAATCTCTCGCCGGCATATTGTGCAGCAAGCTGGTAGGAACTCTCAGCCAGTCCATTCCCCTGCAGCCCCATGGACAGTCTTTCATAATTCATCATGGTGAACATACAGGCCAGCCCGTGATTGAGTTCACCCACCAGAAAGCCCTGCGCCTCATCAAAATTCATTACACAGGTGGCGGAGGCCCGTATCCCCATCTTGTGCTCTATAGAACCACACTGCACATTATTGGATTCGCCGGTAATATTACCTTTTGCGTCTACCAGAATCTTTGGCACAAGGAACAAGGATATGCCTCTTGGACCGGCAGGTGCGTCTGGCAATTTAGCCAGGACGAAGTGAATAATATTTTCAGTAAGATCATGTTCGCCCCCCGTGATAAATATTTTGCTCCCACTGAGCTTATAGCTACCATCTGCACTGGGCACAGCCCGGGTCCTGATCATCCCCAGATCAGTTCCAGCTTGTGGTTCGGTCAAACACATGCTACCTGACCAGGCTCCCTCATACATTCTGGGTAAGTAGGTTCGCTTCAGCTCCTCACTACCATGCAGGCTCAGCGACAAAGAAGCGCCTGTGGTGAGAATGGTATACAGCGCGAATGAGGAGTTTGCCGCGAACGCCATCTCTTCGATTATAGCGGAGAGCATTTTCGGCATGCCCTGACCACCGTAGTCGACGCTGCCGGTTAGACCTGGCCAGCCGCCTTGTGTATAAGCTGCATAGGCTTCTTTGAATCCTGCCGGTGTGGTGACCAACCCGTTTTCAAACTGACAGCCCTGCTGATCTCCACCCTGATTGATCGGTGCCAGCAAACCTTCCGTGATTTTTGCTGCCTCTTGCACCACGGCACTAATCAGTTCGTTGTTGACTTCCCCGGTTTCTGGCATTGAGGCAAACAGCGCCTGTGCACCGAATACTTCTTGCAACAGAAACTGGATATCCTTCAGAGGAGCTCGATAACCAGCCATAGCTAAATTCCTGATTTGTTGCGCGGTATATCTGTCGGGGAAATCCGAAGCAACTCCTAGTAACTACTGAATAGAGCGAAAGATCAGGAGGAATCGAATTTTACTGACTATACTTTTATCGTCGCTTAATTTTCTATCTACTAAGGAACCTCTGATTCTTCTGGATACTGAGGCAAGTATGCTGACGCCGTTTACTAGTCTCAATAAGCCCATCGGTGAATTGCTGGGATCCTTTTTCTGCTGCAATTGTGTGTTATGTGGAACTTCATTGCGACAAAATTTTGCGCTTTGTGAGTTTTGCAGAAATGAATTACCAAAAATTGAAAGCTATTGCACAAAGTGCTGTAGCGAAGTGGAGTCTCAATCCCTGCAAAACACAATCTGCGTTAAATGCCTGAGGAATCCCCCAGCATTCAGACATTGCAGGGCCTTATTTCGTTACCAGCCACCGATTAACTCGCTGCTAAGAGCGTATAAGTTTGGCGAAGGTTTCGCCGAGGGCCGGATACTCTCACTGCTGTTGGCCAGGGAATTTCAGCAGCACTATGCCACGAGCAAGATCCCGGACATTCTGATCCCGGTACCGCTGCACAGAAATCGGCTGCGTCAGCGCGGATTTAACCAGGCCGTTGAAATTGCCAGGACGATCTCAGGCTTATGCAATATTCCTGTTTCATTGAATCAGGTCATTAAGAACCGCGATACAGCACCACAATCTGAACTGAGCAAGGCTGCTCGTTACAGGAATCTGCGGAATGCGTTCGCCCTGAATTCCAGGTCAGGGTTCAAATCGGTGGAGTCGGCGGCCATTATCGATGATATTGTGACCACGACAACGACTGTGTCGAGTCTGGCAGGGTTATTACGCGCCGCAGGTATACAATCCATAGATGTGGGCTATTTGCCCGCACGCCTCTTATAAGCTGAGTCTGGAGGCCTCCCATGGCTCACACCCCAATATCATGGAATTCCGGGGACTGTGCCACGGGTTTTCAGAACAGCTGAATGCTGCAATATGTGATCTGAAACACAGTAGGCAATCTGCACACGGCTATAATGGGAACCATGATTCAGTGAGCAAATTGACATGGTTTGCGAGCTGAACCGAAGCAATCTCTCCCGATGCTTCCGAGCATAAGTAAGAGCAGAAACTAGCCCTGACGTTGTCGGGGTTTTTTTTGTGCTGTGAGGGAGGACGGATTGAGCTAAAACTGGTATTTGATTGATCCGTAGGCTACGCGGCCATTCTGGTCCAGAATCCGGTTGCTGGTATTCAGAAGCTGTGTGGTTTTCTCATTAAAAATATTTTTGATGCCAAATGAGATAATTGCACGGTCATTGGATCCGGTCTTAACGCTATAACCATACTGCAGATCGACTGTAGTGATATTGTCCACCAAATCATTTATTTCGGCTATATCGATCTCATTCAGATCCTTGAACGAGTCGAAGTAATTGGTGATGGCACTTGCGCTATGGTTGCCTACTTGCCAGGTTAGCATCAGGGAGTTCTGTAGTTTCGGACTTACCACTCTGTCACTCCCGGTATTTATATCGGGGGAAACCAGGTCAAGCAAACTGCCATTATTCTCGAAACTCTGCACGTAGGTAGTTTTTGTGCTTAGTGTGAACTGTCCAAACCGGTTGCTATCCCAGGCATAGGATACGCCAATGTCGAAACCACTGGCTTGCCTATTTGAACCGAGCAAGGAATCATCAATATTAAACTCATTAACAACAGAGTCTTCGATATATAACTGCGGTAAACCCGATGCCCAGTCAGACGAATTTGCGATAAGACTGTTTGCGGGCGCTTCGTTCACCTCTATACGCCAGGCATCTGCCCGAACATTCAGCCCGGTCACCGGCGTTATTTGCAAGCCGAGATTGAAATTGAGCGCATCATCCACCAGCACACCCTGGAAATCCTTGGCCTCCACATTTCTCTGAATGCTCACCAATGGAATATCTCTATTTAGCAGGGAAGGGGGTGCGGTTCGAAAGTCTGCAACCGATTGATCGATTTGCGAGCTGAGAGAAAAATCCTGAGCAAGCACACCAGTGGCAGGAAGCATGGCTCCAGCCAGCAGAACTTGTATAAGTGTGGGCAAATTCAGCTTCATCTTCGCGCTCAGACTACAGACATCAAATAACTTTGGAATCATACCACTATAGTTGGTCAAATTGCAGCAATTTGTGCCATTTTTATAGTATGGGGGCCTGGTTGCCACCACTTACTTCTGCATGCAGGTAATTCTATATTATTCAATAAGTTAGATTGACAATAGGGGATATGCCCTGCGCTGAGAGGCCTCTTTCTAGTTCGATTACGGTAAGGGATTGACCCGGTAGCCGCAAATCTGGCTCGATTTCTGCCAGGGGCTTGAGGACAAAACGCCGTAAATGTGCTTCCGGATGGGGCAGGGTGAGTTGCTCTGTCTTTATCACCTGGTCACCGCAACAGATCAAATCCAGATCCAGAGATCTCGAATCCCCCAACTCGGCGCTTCTCTGCCGCCCAAATTCATTCTCAATCGCCAACAATGCAGCGAGAAATGCATGTGGATCTATCTTGCTAGACAAGCGTAGCGAGGCTACTGCATTGACAAAATCCGGCGTCCCAGCAGCGCACTCCCACGGTGACGTCTGCCACAGCGAAGAGCGGGTAATGGGCAATTCGACCAGTAACTGAAGCCTGTCAAAGGCATGGTATAGGGTGGCCTGAGAAGAGCCGTAGCTGGAAGGCAGGTTCGATCCCAGGGCCACTACTGTCAGGTAATCAGAGGCTATGGTAGAGTCCGGAGAACTCATGAACAGCCTCGACAAATACACTCACATGATCGGGATTAACCTGCGGCGTGATACCGTGTCCGAGGTTAAAGACGTGTCCGTTAGCCCTGCCAAAACTTTCTAAAATACTGGCGACCTCTCGACGAATGACATCAGGAGAAGCATATAAAATTGCCGGATCCATATTTCCCTGTAACGCCACCTTGCGACCTATTCTTTGCCGTGCCTGTCCGATATCGATAGTCCAATCCAGTCCCACGGCATCGCAACCGGAATTCGCAATGGTTTCCAGCCATTGCCCGCCGTTCTTGGTAAAGAGAATTACCGGTATTTTTCTGGATTCGCTTTCCCTGATCAGTCTGGCAACAATTTCTTTCATGTAGGTGAGCGAAAACTCCACATAGGCGGAGCTGGTCAGAATGCCACCCCAGGTATCGAAGATCTGTACAGCCTGCGCGCCTGCCTCGATCTGAGCATTGAGGTAGTCTGTGACTGCTTTGGCCAGTTTGCTCAATAGCCGGTGCATTGCCTCGGGACTGTCGTAGAGAAACTGCTTGGCAAGGCTGAAGTCTCTGGAACTGCCCCCTTCAATCATATAGGTGGCAAGCGTCCACGGACTGCCTGAAAACCCGATAAGCGGCACGGATCCATTAAGCTCCCTGCGAATTAGTGCTACCGCGTCCGTCACATAAGCCAGGTCATCAGCAATATTAATATCCGGCAGTTCGTCCACGTCCTGCCCGCTGCGAATTAATTTTTTGAATTTCGGTCCTTCCCCCTCGGAGAAGTACAGCCCTTGCCCCATGGCATCGGGAATGGTCAGAATATCTGAGAATAAAATAGCCGCATCAAAAGCATATCGACGCAGTGGTTGCAGTGTTACCTCACAGGCCAGTTCAGGATTCTTGCACAGGCTGAGGAAATCACCGGCCTGCTTTCTCGTGTTCCGGTATTCGGGTAAATAGCGGCCCGCCTGTCGCATCATCCAGACCGGTGTCACGTCGACATCCTGACCCGCCAATGCCCTTAGAAAGCGATCATTCTTCAATTCCACAAAACCACCTTCACTCCCGGATCCATCGGTGCCCTAAAGCAGTGATCATACTTTCCCATCATAAGTCAGCACATCTCCTGTACATCATTCACTCCAGTCACGGGGATAAAAAAAGCGTCCGGGCTTATGCCGAATCTCCCAGGCAGAGCCGATCTCCCGCCGTGAGTGTTTGCTTTACAAACTCTGCATCAATATCGCCCTGAAGAAAAGCTTCGCCTATAGCTCTTAACACAATGAAACGAATCCTGCCGCGCTCTGCTTTCTTGTCAGATGACATTAGATCGATATAGGTCTCAGTGGAGATCGCCGCAGGTGGCGCCACTGGCATGCCAAATTTTGCCAGCGTGGATTTTATGCGCAGGGCCTGGCTCTGGTCCAGCCAACCCATTCGCATGGACAAATCTGCAGCCATAACCATCCCAGCTGCCACCGCCTCACCATGCAACCAGGTGCCATAGCCCATGGCAGTTTCAATAGCGTGGCCGAATGTGTGTCCAAGGTTCAGCAGGGCACGTACACCACTTTCCCGCTCATCCTTAGCCACGATAGAGGCCTTCTGTTCACAGCAAACCTTCACCACATTGGATACCAGTTCAGGGTCCAGCTGCAGGATTCCATCGGCATGCTGCTCCAGCCAGGTAAAGAAATCGGCTGCATTGATCAATCCGTATTTCACCACCTCTGCCAGACCAGCTTTTACTTCGCGCTTGGGCAGAGTACTCAAAACAGATGTATCAACCAGGACACATTGTGGTTGGTAAAAGGCGCCTATCATATTTTTACCTTGTGGGTGGTTAACTCCTGTTTTACCACCCACTGAAGAATCGACCTGGGCCAGTAATGTAGTCGGAATCTGAATGAAATTAATTCCGCGCTGATAAGTGGCGGCGGCAAATCCGGTAATATCGCCAACAACTCCACCACCCAAAGCTATCAGCGTAGAAGACCGGTCAAACTTCTCAGCTAATAGCCGGTCGTAAATCTGGATCACCGTATCCAGGTTCTTATGTTGCTCGCCATCGGGAATAACCAGCGCGTCACAGCCTGATGAACACAGTGCTGTCTGCACTTTTTCAAGATACAACGGAGCCACTACCTCGTTGGTTACAACCAGTACTTTTCCTTTACCAATGTAGGGTAATAGTAGCTCTGGCTGTTCCAGCAGTTCTTTACCAATGAAAATTGGATAGCTGCGATCGGCTAATTCTACGTTTACTGTTAACATAATCCTTTGATTTCCAAATCCCAAGCTGGAGCCGTTTGGACATATTTCATGAAGCTCTCAAATACACGCCCACCCTGATTTAAATGAATAATCAGAGGTGCCTTAATCTGCCAAATATTTTTTTATCTTTTTGGTAACTTCTTTACCCACCGATCTTGGATTGCGACGATTTGTATCCACAATGATATCAGCAAGCTCCAGATAAAGTGGTTCTCTAATCTTCATTAATTCCTTAATTCTTTTTGCCGGATCAGGTGTTTGCAGCAACGGCCGGCTCTTGTCTCGGCTGGTGCGTCCTACTTGCTGGGCCAGGGTTGCCCTTAGATAAATCACCAGTCCTCTGGCTCTTAAGCAATTGCGATTTTCATTCGCTAACACCGAGCCACCGCCGGTGGCGAGTACTATATTTTTTTTGGCGGACAATTGGTCGATCATACGAATTTCTCTTAGCCTGAATCCTTCCTCACCTTCGACGTCGAAAATCCAGGGTATATCCGCACCGGTAAGCAGTTCAATTTCTCGATCAGAATCGTAAAATTCCAGCTTAAGCTGTTCCGCAATAACCTTTCCAACCGTGGTCTTACCCACCCCCATGGGTCCGATCAGAAATACATTTTCCAATTTTTTCATTCAGGGAACCTGCGCCTAGCTAGTACGTGCGCCATTGTACTCTCTTACTGGATTGAACAAATAGAGCTTCCTTTCCTGTATTGACCAGAAGGAGTAACCGGGAGCATCAACCCTGAGCACTCGTTAAACCGGAAAGGTGGATACTGGCAGACCGCTGCGAGCCATTAAAGCTCGCCCCTCGTGCTGCCAGAATTCGTTTTGAATTAGCGGATGCTGATTTCAGCGATGATTTTAGGCGTGATAAATATCAAGAGTTCAGTGCGCCGATTCTGATTCACTGTTCGTTTGAAAAGGCGTCCAATATAGGGAACATCTCCCAGTATGGGGGTTTTTGTCTCTGTAACAGTGGACTCCTCCCTGAATACACCACCAAGCACAATCGTCTCACCGTTATTTACCAAGGCGCTGGTCGTAATCGCATTGGTATTGATTGCAGGAACATCCCCCCCACCAGGAGCAACTGAATCCTGCCGAATTTCCAACTGCATGTTAATTCGACCATCTGGCGTAATCTGCGGTGTGACTTGCAGCGACAATACTGCTTCTTCAAATTCTGTAGTTGAACCACCTGCAGTACCACCGGCTTGAGTCTGATAGGGAATCCTCACACCAGAGGAAATGGTTGCCATTACCTTGTCCTGCGTTGTCACTTTAGGTCTGGCGATTACTTCACCGTTGCCGCTGTTTTCCAGAGCAGACAATTCCAGTTCAATTAATGCGCTACTTCCGGTATAGCCAATTGAAAACGATGTGGCATCATTTGATGTCACTCCAAGATCAACTACCAAGGCTTCAGGAAAACCGACTGATCCTGTGGGTATGGACACACCACCTATCGCCTGGTCTACCAAAGACTGAATAATGCTTGGTTCTACACCATCCTGCAGAGCCTGCAATCGTGTCGAGTCACCTGCCAGCAGAGCATCTTGCAATGCAGCGTCTCGCGCAACACGATTATTTGATTGCTGGAGAGTTGAGGCTTGTGAGCCGCCGTAGCGGAAATTACTACCACTGTTCGGACTGCCCGTCCCACCCCACCTTATACCAAGTTCCCGGCCGAAGTCGGTGGATACGTTTACGATTCTCGCTTCGATAAGCACCTGGCGAACAGACACATCAAGCGTTGCCAGCATTGCCCGCACTTCTTCCTGCTTCTCTTCGGTGTCCCGTACGATTATAATATTAGTTCTTTCGTCAACAGTCGCTGACCCCCGGGCAGAAAGTATTCCACCACCAGTAGGCGCTGCATCCCCATCAACAGGTACTGGCGGTGCAGCCGCGGCCGCTGCTGCTCCCCCACCACCTTCGCCAGTCAGCAAAGCCAGGATATCATTAGCATCGGCATAGTTGATCTGCACAAACTCGGTGAAAAGCGGTGCTAATTGCTGTGCCTGCAATGCCGCCTCCAATTCCAGTTGTTCCTGTGTTGCTATTTCATTAGCAGGCGCCACGTATAATACATTGCCTTCCAGTCGACTGCCTAAGTTTTGAGTTCGAAGCACAAGTTCCAGTGCCTGATCCCACGGCACATTGTTCAGCACTATGGTGATATTTCCGGTAACGTCTCCACCGACGACAAGGCTGAAGTCATAGGTGTCAGCCAGTATCTGCAATACCGATCTTACTGGTATGTCCTGAAATGACATGCCTGTGATTGCACCCGTATAAGCTGCTGTTGCATCCCCATCAATGACCTCCACCTCCGGTGGACGAATGCTCACAACATATTCAGGTCCACTCTGAAAGGCAACATACTCATAAGTGCCATCGATATCGATCACCACCGTAGCTCGATCGGATTGGCCCAGCACATCAACCGTTGATACAGGTGTAGCGAAGTCTGTCACGTCAAATCGGCGGTTCAGATCCTCTGGTACTTCAGTATTATTGAATTCCACATAAATTCTGGAACCTATCTGTTCGACACTTCCGACCACTCGTTCACTTGAGAGCTGGATAATAACCTGCCCTTCTTCGTCATCACCCCGCCTGAAATTGACATCAGTTATGGCATTACTGTCATCAGCATCGGAACCCTGAAACTGATCGGCGGTAGCAACTCCGACGATGGCGAGACCTGCATCATTACCAACCTGAACAACCAGAATATTGCCGTCAATACGTGTCTCATAATTAACCAGTTGGTCCAGATTAACAACTAGCCGGGTACGGGAACCATCGTCCAGTACAATTACACTCTGGGCATTATTTGAATCGATGTTAAAACGCTGCTGGGAAAGCCCACTGGAGACCCCGTTGAGATCGAGAGATATGCGTGCCGGATTATCAAGCACAAAGCCTGTTGGCTCTGGAGGATTTCCATCAAAGCTTAATTGGATTTCTATACTATCTCCCGGCAGATTCGCAAAGCCAATGCTGTCCAATGTGACTGGCTCCTGTGCTGAAACAACTCCAGCGAGACACACTGCTGCTGCGAATTGGAAGAATCGATTTAGCAACATGGTAATTCCACTCTTTTGTTTTCTGATCTTCGGCAATTTTATCACCCTGCATTACCTCAACTCGCAATTACCTTCGTAACGAGAGTGTTTGTGGTCGCTCTATCCAGCCACCACTACCGCTTGGAACAATTTCTATCAGATTTACCTGCCCAGTTGAAATACCGGTAATTCGACCAAAGTTCCTACCCAGATAATTGTCGACCCCAACACGATGAATCGCACCTACTCCATCACTAATCAAGGCATAGTACTCACCATCCTGACCCATCGAGCCAACCATCGCCAATTCGCTGAAAGCGTGTTCTTCCAGTGCCTCCTTTAGCCGGTCCAGATCCGGCTCAACATCTTCTGAGGGCACTGAACCATCGGCTAGCAATGCGATTAGTGGTCTTTCAAATGGACTCCTGAACGAAGCTGCTCCATAGATAAAAGCCTCGTAGGGAGTAAACACTGGTACCGGCTCAACTTCTGCTCCGGGCCTCGATTTCACATCATCAACATAAATTTGCAAATCCTGTGTATTTTCCAGACGCGAACAGGCAGACAGCAGTAGTGACATCATCACAATGCTGGTAATACGCACCATGTTTCCGGTTAATTCCAAATTGCTTCAAACCTTATTCTTCATCTGATTTATAACGGTAAGTTCTTGCCAAAATGCTCATGTTTAAAAATGAATCATCCCGAGTTGAAATCGAAAAATCATGCAGGGTTACAATTCTGTCCAGACTGGCCACACCACTGACAAATGTCCCGAAGTCGTGAAAATCTCCAGTCACATCAATCTCAATTGGAGTTTCGATATAAAACTCCTGCACGCCTTCCGGAGCCAGGGCTATATTGGAAAAATCCAAACCGCTACCCAAACCGGTATCCGTAACATCATCAACCAGGCCTGGTACTTCTGTCTCACTGGGAAGTTGCCGTAATAGCTGTGCAAAAGACTCTTCCATCTCTACCGTTTGTGCGCGATAGGCTTCCAGATTAACCGCCATAAACGCCTTCTGCTCAAATTCAACTCGGATCGTATCTTCTTCAGCCGTAACCCGTTGGATTTCAGTCTGCAAATTCTGAATATCAAGGAAAAAACCAGCGATACCACAACCGATGAAAATGAATAAGGCAATTATAGCTTTCACCGGTCCGGGCCAGATACCAATGGTATCCATATCCGTCAGATCATTCGGATCAAAATTCTTTAAATCTCTAAATACGTCAGCAAAATACGACATAACTTTTCTCTATACTTCGTCTTCCAGGTCTCTAGGCAATTCCAGGGTCAGGTTTAATGAAAACCCATAAGCATCGGTTTGATTGCCATCACCGTCTTCTATTCTTGTTACTTCACTCAAATCTGAATTGTCAAACCATTCTGATTCATCCAGTCTTCTCATTAGCTCTGTCAACCGGGAGTAGGAGTCGGAAATCCCCACTATTGAAATCGTTTCTTCGAGCCTGTCCAGAGATCTGTAGTAAACTCCTTCTGGCATGGTTTTGACCAAACCATCAAATATCCTGACAATTACGGGGCGAGTACCCTGTAAATTGTTGATAACATTCATTCGTGCTCGAATTTCTTCTTTCTGCTGCTGCAGCTCATTAATCTCTATAACCCGTGCATCGAGCAAGCGAATTTCTTCTCGGATGAATTCATTTCGAGTATTCTGATTATCGATGCCAGCTTGGATATAGCCATGCACCAGAAAAATCAGTCCACCGGCTATCACAACTACGCCTGCAAGTATTGAGAAAAATTCGCGTTTACGTTCTTCCCGTAGTCGTTCGCGCCAGGGCAGTAGATTAATATGAGCCATTAGTATTCGCCCCGCATGGCCAGGCCGCAGGCAATTAACAGTGTCGGAGTATCATTAGCCAACATGGTCTTGTCCACTTTTGATCCAATCTGCAAATCGGNGAAAGGATTCGCCACAACGACTTGTGTGGACAACGCCTCCTGCACAAGCTCAGTGAGCCCCTCTATTACCGCCACGCCCCCGGCAAGTATAATAAAATCCACTTCGTTGTAATGACTCGAAGAAAAGAAAAATTGCAAGGTTTGCCCTATTTGCTGTACTACGGTTTCCCGGAAAGGTGGCAGAATCTCGGCGTTGTATTCTTCCGGCAACTCACCCCGTTTCATGGCTATTTCCGCTTCGTTGGCAGAAAGCCCGAATCTTCTCTGCACTTCCTCAGAAAGCTGGTTTCCCCCAAACATTTGCTCACGGGTGTAAATAGACTTGCCATTCAGTATGACATTCAGCGTTGTCATGGTGGCGCCAATATCAACTATAGCAACCGTCTGATCGCTCTCGGAACCAATTTGCTTACTTAGCAAGCTAAAAACCCGCTCTATGGCATAGGCTTCTATATCAATGACCTTTGCGTCCAGCCCACCAACCTCAAGCGCCGTCACTCGCGTATCGACGTTTTCCCGCCGACACGCTGCCAACAAAACCTTAACTAATTCAGGGCTACGTTCAGAAAGCTCCTGACGCTCGAAATCGATAGAGACTTCATCTAGTGGATAGGGGATGTACTGGTCCGCCTCCACCACAATTTGGTTTTCCATCTCTGTGTCACTCAATTCCGCGTTCATTTCAATAGTCTTAGTAATCACAGCAGAACCAGCCACCGCAGCGGCTGCCTCCTTACTGGCGGGCTTGAGGATACGCACAGCCTGGGAAATACATTCCCCCACCGCATCGATATCGCTAATATTCTTTTCCACCACCGCATTGGCAGGCAGAGGCCTGATAATATAGTTATCAACCTTATATTTGTTTCCACTGGGGCTAAGCTGCAATATCTTTACCGACGTTGAGCTTATATCTACTCCAAGCATAGTACTGGCTTTCTTACCGAAGCTGAGCAGATTTCCAACTTGTCCTAATTTCTCCAGCATCTGGAAAATTCCCGCGCAATATAAAATCCAAGTAAGCCGTAGCGGCCCATTCACCCACGAACCGACCGACTAACAGTGCCGCTAGCAAATCGTAAGCTTTAGGTCGGCAAAAATAAAACTAATATTAACAAAAACTTAGCTACCTTTCGCTCTGTTGCCGATGATTCAGCAAGGGTATCGGCCAAAATAAAATTTATTATAATTTTCAATAAATTATAAAGCTTTCAGAATAAACAACATTACTAGCAAATGGTGACCCAAGCACCTCTATATTTCTTTGAAACCGGTCACGTTTACAGCGCCTCCGATTACCGCTATTAAATCCGGGCGGGCCGATCAGTCTACCCCTCTATTCGCGCTTATTCAACATTTTAAGCCGTTGATATCATTAGATTTTAAGACCAGGGTCTCGAAAACACGAAATGTCGAGACTTCCAAGACAGTTTAGCCCTCAGCTATTTATTTAGTATCCGCTTACTATTCTAGTTCAGGTGTATGATAATTCACCGTTCCCTGGTCAAACTATCAAATAGCAAGACCTCAGCAGGAATCCCGGAAATACAGGGGTTTTAAGTGTGAAACCTTGAATGCGATGCCAGCATCTTGATATAGACAGGCGGTCTCTTGAGTGGCTAAAAACTTCCACATTTATCTGAAATGGGCAGCCCTTTTAGGATCTGCAGCGCTGCTGGGCGTCATTATGGTGACAGCTGCGGCCTATTTGTACCTCGCACCGCTACTGCCTTCTGCCGAAACCTACAAAAATGTACAGCTGGAAACACCACTGCGAATTTATACGGCAGATAACAAACTCATCGATGAGATCGGCAACCGCAGAAACCCGGTAAATTTCGAAGAAATACCCGACGTGCTGATAAATGCTCTCATAGCAACTGAAGACGTGCGCTTTTACTCCCACCCCGGAGTAGATATCCAGGCATTGCTGAGAGGATTCTATGGCTTTGTCCGTGGCGTGAACCTCGGTGGTGGTAGTACGATCACCATGCAATTAGCAAACAATATCTCCTTCGATAGCGATAACGTGTATTTGCGTAAATTCAAGGAAATCCCGTTCGCCCTACAAATTCAGCGAGAATTGAGCAAGGAGGAAGTTCTCGCCCTCTACCTGAACACGATTTATTTTGGTGCTGGTGCTGACGGCATTGGCGCCGCTGCGTTTGTTTACTACGGTAAACCGGTAAGTGAACTAAGTCTCCCTGAGGCTGCAATGATGATCTCGCTGCTGCCCTGCCCCTCAACCTGCAATCCTCTTAGTAATCCGGAGCGAGCGATAGCTCGTCGTGAAACCAGACTACAGAACATGTTCAGCGAAGGCATGATAAGTGAGGCAGAGTTTGAAGAGTCAGTAAATGCTCCAGTCACTGCCGCCCGCCATAATCGCAATATTGAAATCCCGGCTCCCTACGTGGCGGAGATGGTGAGACAACAACTCTATAGTGATTTTGGAGAAGATACCTACTCTCAGGGTTTTGAGGTCATCACCACGATCGATAGCGCAAAGCAGTTGGCCGGCAATGAGGCACTGATCGATGGCCTGGAAACTTACTATGACAAACTGCATGGTTACCGGGGTGCGGATACAAACTATCCAGCCATTGGCCAGGCCCCAACCTTGAACTGGCTGCAACAATTACAGGATGTTCCGGTTTACGGCAACCAGCAACCGGCCATAGTGGTTGAGGTTGGCACCCGGAGTATCAACGCCTTGCTCAAATCGGGAGACGTGGTTGCTATACCCTGGGAGGGAATGAGCTGGGCAAGACCCTATATAGATCAAAATGAGGCCTGGCCCCCACCCCGGGAAGCATCCGACATCGTGCAACTGGGCGACTTGATTCGAGTCAAGGCAGAGGGAGCAAGCTGGTCCCTGGGTCAAGTGCCGGATATACAGGGCGCATTGATTTCCATGTCTCCGGATGATGGGAAAATCCTGGCACTGGCTGGCGGCTACGATTTTCGCCGCAGCCAGGTGAACAGGGTGCTTACGGCAAGACCCCCCGGTTCAAATTTCAAGCCTTTTGTTTACGGCGCAGCACTTGAAAATGGCTATACTGCAGCCAGCACGATCAATGATGCACCGATTACCCGTGGCGACTATCGGCCTAATAACTACGAAAACAATTTTCTCGGTCCGATTACCCTGCGCTTTGCCTTGAAGGAATCCCGCAACGTACCAACCGTGCGTCTCTATGACCAGGTGGGCTGGGAGAACGTTCTGCCCTTTGCCGCCAAGTTTGGTTTTCAATCCCAGAGCTTTCCCCAAAACGACCTGACCGTTGCGTTGGGAAGCCAGGATGTGCAGCCTGTGGAATTAGTCACTGCCTATTCGATCATTGCCAATGGTGGGTATAAGGTAGAGCCCTGGTTCATAAATCAAATCTTCAGTCTTGCCGATGGGCCAGTCTATCTCTCCAATCCATTGACAGTGTGTGAGGACTGCGCCGAAGTCGGCAGCGATGCAACCGCAAATATCCAGGCGGCACCGCAGATCATCGACCCCAGAATTGCCTTCATACTCAACTCCATGTTGCGCTCTGTGGTTGTGGAGGGTAGTGGTAATCGCGTACAACGGGAACTGAGACGCAGTGATTTGATGGGTAAGACCGGTACCACCAATGGACCTCAGGAACTGTGGTTTTCCGGATTTAACCGGGATATCGCCACAACCGTTTTTGTCGGTTTTGATCAACCCAAGCCCCTTGGCGAGTCCGAGCAGGGGGCAACAGTAGCGGTGCCAATCTGGATTGACTATATGCGGGAGGCGCTGATTGAAGCGCCGGAGAATGTAATGGAACGACCTGATGGCCTGGTGGATCGTTTAATCGACAAAAACAGCGGGGAACTGGCCACCCCCGGCGAAGATAATACGGTGTTTGAATTTTTCCGGGCTGAGAATGCCCCTCAGCTGTCCGATTCCCAATTGCCGGGCAGCGATCTGACCGAGGAAGAAACGGTTGAAGTGCGTACTGAAACGATCTTCTAACAGGCTGCGGAATTCTTATCCTATACTTTTCGGTTGCCGAAGCGTTTCTTGAATCGATCCACCCGGCCGCCGCTATCCAATATCTTTTGCTTCCCGGTGTAGAAGGGATGACACTCAGAGCACACGTCTATCAGGATATCCTTGCCCAAAGTTGATTTAGTCTCCACGACATTGCCGCAACTGCATGTCGCCTTCACAGGACCGTATTTTGGATGAATATCTGGTTTCATGTTATTACCCGTCTCATGGCATCGCTATCTGGTTTATCGATCAATTCCCGGTAACNCAAGCCAGCCCAACCGGACCTCACGCAGAGGGGCGAGCATTCTATCAGAATAGATAACAGAAGCAAGTGAGAATAGGGGACAGACCACGTTTTCCGTACTTTCCCACCTTTTTTTGTCTGTCCCCTATTCTTTAGCCAGCAGCTGGTGCTTCTTCACCACTTCTTCCATGATCTGAGTGAATAGCGAAGTGACCAATTGCGGGTTGAGCTGATGCTGCTCGCAAAGCGCACGGATTTCCTCCAGTTTCAACGCTTCTCTTGCCGGATCTACTGGATTCAAATTGCTCGCAGCCTTCAACTTGCCGATCCGGTGGGTCAGGGCAAAGCGTTTCGCCAGCAATGCGATCAACTCCCTGTCGATACGATCTATTTCAACCCTGGCTTCCAATAGCTCTTCTGGAATTGGTTCGCCCGCCATTAACTTCGTCCTCAACAAAAATTTATTTGGTTCAGTACAAGATTTCACCGGAAAATGCACACCGGCTCCTTCGTGCATGAATTGTCACTTCGATCTCCAATTATTTCACAATGCCCGGCTAGTTTCTCCATAAAATCATCTTGTCATAAAAAGAGTAAACCCGATGTAGTTGTTTGCCGGACAGATTGAATTTAACATGCTTCAAACTCACATTTTGAAAGCTCATTGACCAGATGCCTATTCCCACCCAAGCGATTCTTTGCGTAGCCATTCCCTCTCCGTTAAGAAGCTTGTTTGATTATCTACCACCGACAGGTCTTGAGAGCGATGTTGCTCTCCAGCTCAGGCCCGGAATCAGGGTCTTGGTACCGTTTGGAAATCGGCGAGTAGTTGGCGTGCTTATCAGATCATCGAATCGAACCGATGTGATACCGAAAAAGCTGCGGAGCGTCACAGATATTATCGATTGGGAGCCCCTGTTCAGTACAGCGCTACTAAATTCTCTGCTATGGGCAGCTGACTATTATCAGCACCCGATAGGTGAAGTTTTTTCAACTGCGCTGCCTGCCAGCCTTCGCCAACAAGCCCAACTCAATCCGACTTCTTATAGTTGGCAAATTACTGAAAAGGGAATGGCTATCGAAATTGAGTGCCTGGGTCGAGCCTATAGACAAAAATCCCTGTTACATCTACTAAGAGAACAGTCACCGCTTACTGCCGCACAATGCAAAACCGCCGGGTTTAATATCCAATTACTGCAGCAACTCAGAGACAAAAAACTGGTTAATCGCATACTGCAACAACCAACAAAAACTGCGGCCTTTGTGTTTACGGAAAAAATAGATCCCGACAAGCCCAGGGTAAACACCGAGCAGCAATTGGCAATTAAAACAATTGCTGGTGGGCTGGAAAAATTTCACTGCTTTCTTCTCGATGGCATTACCGGATCGGGCAAGACCGAAGTGTATTTGCAAATCATCGAGCAGCAATTGCGCATCGGTAAACAAACCTTAATCCTGGTACCTGAGATTGGACTGACTCCGCAAACAATAGACAGGTTCAGGAAACGTTTTCAGGTTTCTGTTGTGGCTATCCACTCGGGCTTGACCAATAACGAAAAACTCAACTCTTGGCGAGTTGCCAGAAGCGGCGCTGCCGGTGTTGTTATCGGAACCCGATCAGCGGTATTCACCCCGCTGGCAAACCCGGGTCTTATTATAGTTGACGAAGAACATGATGCTTCCTTTAAGCAGCAGGATGGTTTCAGATACTCAGCCCGTGACCTCGCTGTAATCAGAGCCAAAGAGGAAAGTGTTTGTATTGTACTGGGCTCTGCAACACCAAGCCTGGAGAGCATGCAGAATGCGCTCTCCGGGAAATTTGCTCACCTCAAGCTATTAAACCGGGCGGGAAAGGCGCTACCACCGAAACTGAAGTTAATAGACATTGCCAACGAGTACACCCAATCCGGCTTTTCAGAGGAGTTGCTGACACAGATTCACCAGCACCTGCACAGTGGTAATCAGGTACTGGTCTTTATCAATCGAAGAGGCTTTGCACCTGTTTTGAAATGTGACAATTGTGGGTGGTTAGCTGAGTGTGAGCGTTGTGACACACAACTTACTGTACATCGAGTTCCGCTGGCCCTTAAGTGTCACCATTGTGGTTCAAATAAGCTAATACCGAAATCTTGTCCAGCCTGCCAATCCAAGCAGATTGTTACTCTGGGAATGGGTACGCAAAGAAGCGAGCAATTTCTCAGCCGACAATTTCCAGCATACCCCTGCTTAAGAATCGATCGTGATTCGACCCGCAGCAGAACCCGGTTAAATTCCTTACTGGAAAAAATTAAGTCCGGATCACCAAGTATATTGCTTGGTACGCAAATATTAGCCAAAGGCCATCATTTTCCTAACATTACTCTTGTGGCAATTCTGGACGCGGACTACGGATTATTCAGTGCTGATTTTCGCGGTCAGGAAAATATGGCACAGATTCTTCTGCAAGTCGCGGGCAGAGCAGGTCGAGCAGATCGCGCAGGTAAAGTGCTAATCCAAACCCGGCACAGCACACATCCCATGCTACAAACTCTTGTCAAATCTAGCTACCGTGATATCGCCGATATCTTATTAAAGGACAGGAAAACAGCCGAGATGCCGCCTTTTAGTCATTTGGCGTTAGTGCGTTGCGAGTCTCAGGATATCAAGCTGGCAACAACGGCGATAAATCAGATAGCCTGCCTCCTCGCCGCGAAAAACCAGACTCTATGCGGAGCAGTGAAAATGCAGGGTCCACTTCCTGCGCCGATGGAAAAGCGGGCAGGTCGTTACCGGATGCATTTGCTACTGCAAACGCGATCGCGCCCGGCTTTATCAAGACTTCTCAATCAGGCCTGCCAGGAAATTCCCAATTTAAAAATATCGCGAAAAGTCCGTTGGAGCCTGGATGTTGATCCATCTGACTTAATTTAAGGCACCTCTGATTAATTGCATATGGCGGGTCAGCACATGACCCAAGGTAAGCTCAGCAGCTTTCAATCTGGCGAATAACAACTGGCAGCGTGAACTTATTTCAATAAAGCTCGGGAAAACCGCGGATCGAGTTGGCAAAATGCTAATATGCAGCTTTAGCTTGTCCCGCAGCAACCGATAATTGATGTGGCAAATGGGTTTTCTGGCTTTTTAAGATAAATCAATCTAAGACACAAGTAGCAAATATGACTCAGGATTTCGCCAAAATCAGACCGGAACCGCTATTGGACAGAGCTCCGGTAGAGGCACCACCTGCCTGGTCATTGCTGATCACAGGCATAATAGTTGGAATTGCAGCCGGTGTGTTCGGCTGTGTGCTTTTCTATCTATCTGGTAATGTGCCACCGCTTAATTTGCGTCCCGTACAAAGCATCCTGTCGGCCAGTCCGGAAGATACGGCGATTCTGGCTGCAGAGGAGAACGCAGACGAGTTGCAACTGGATTTTTACAATGAACTCAGAGATTACGAAGTGACCGTAGATGTGACTCCGGTTGAGTTAGAGGATCCCGCGGCACTGTTGAGCAGTGAATACATGCTGCAAGCTGGCGCTTTCAAGGAAAATGAGCGAGCAAATAAGCTGAAAACACAGATGGAAAACCTCGGCCTGACGGCCATCGTGAAGCAGGGCTCTAACAACGGCAATACCCTGTATCTGGTTCAGTCTGGCCCCTATTCCACCAACGGGGAACTGGCCCAGGCAGAGCAGCTGCACCGAACCTATAATCTCGGTAGTCTGCGTCTGGTCCTGCAATAGCTGCAGATTCTTCCCAAAATCCCGTATTTACTGCATCTCAAGCCTTGATATTCTAATTCCACGCCCCATATTTGCTCTGCGGCAGGACTGTTTGGCGCACCGCTTTTTGTTGCTGCATATGTTACTTTAAACCCTGGCTCACAAGGTCATGGAGGGATTGGGTTTGCCCGGGATGCATCAACCGGCGAAGAGAATGAAATACAGATCGAAAAATTCCTTCAGTTAGTGTGGCATTAAACCGGTCTACGAATTTCGAAAGCCTTCATGGGGAATGGGGGCCAGGCAGGAGAGAAAGTTTGGAACAGTACAAAGGCACAACGATCGTTTCAGTGCGCCGTGGCAATAAAGTAGTAATCGGTGGCGACGGGCAGGTTTCACAGGGCAATACCGTCTTGAAAGGAAACGCAAAAAAAGTAAGAAGACTCTACAAGGACAGGGTAGTCGCCGGGTTTGCAGGCGGCACCGCCGATGCGTTCGCCCTGTTTGAACGCTTTGAAGAACAATTGGACAAGCACCACGGAAAGCTGGTCAAGGCGGCGGTGGAGTTAGCCAAATTGTGGCGAACAGAGCGCTCACTGCGCCGTCTTGAGGCACTGTTGGTGGTTGCAGATAATGAGACATCACTAATCATCACCGGTAATGGAGATGTGATTGAGCCGGAAGATTCCATCATGGCTATCGGATCGGGTGGCTCCTTTGCGCTGGCAGCGGCGCGAGCCCTGTTACAAAACACGGATTTGGATGCCCGGGCAATTGTCGAGAACAGCCTCGAGATTGCTGCCGATATTTGCGTTTATACAAACCAGAAACACACCATTGAAGAGCTGGAAATTGATTGATCCCTACACCCACATGGCAACCTATAGAGTTATTCAGCACAGATACAGGTATATAAGATGTCCACAATGACCCCCAGAGAAATTACTTCTGAGCTAGACAAACATATCGTGGGTCAGGATGATGCCAAACGCGCTGTAGCCATAGCGCTGCGCAATCGATGGAGACGTATGCAACTCGATGAAGAAATGCGCAGAGAAATCACACCCAAGAACATCCTGATGATTGGACCCACAGGCGTGGGAAAAACAGAAATTGCACGACGCCTGGCCAGACTGGCGCGCGCGCCCTTTATTAAGGTCGAAGCATCCAAGTTTACCGAAGTAGGTTATGTGGGCAGGGATGTTGAATCCATAGTTCGGGATTTAATCGATGTTGCAGTGAAAATGATTCGGGAAAGAGAAATCGGGAAAATACAACATCTGGCTGAAGATCTGGCCGAAGAGCGGATTCTCGATGTGTTGCTGCCACAAGCCAGAAGCGAAGAAGTTTCAACGGAAGACTCGAAGTCTACAGCGCGGCAGCTATTCAGAAAAAAGCTGCGCCAGGGAGAACTGGACGACAAGGAAATTGAAATCAAAATCTCAGAATCGCCCACCGGCGTGGAGATCATGGCACCACCGGGTCTGGAAGAGATGACCGGGCAGCTGAAAAATATGTTTTCGAATATGAATAGCGGCCGCAAGCGTTCCCGGCGCATGACGGTTGCTGCTGCACTAAAAGTGGTAAAAGACGAGGAAGCGGCAAAATTAATTAACGAGGAAGATATTAAGAACCGCGCTATCGATGCCACCGAGCAGACCGGCATCGTGTTTATCGATGAGATCGATAAAGTAACCAGTCGCCACGACCACGGCAGTGCCAGTGTTTCCCGGGAAGGAGTGCAGCGGGATCTGCTGCCACTTATCGAAGGTTCGACAGTGTCAACCAAATATGGAAGTGTTAAGACCGATCACATATTGTTTATCGCTTCTGGCGCCTTTCATTTATCCAAGCCATCCGATCTGATTCCTGAGCTGCAGGGACGACTTCCCATCAGAGTCGAATTAGATGCTCTGTCAGCCAAAGACTTCGAGCGAATTCTGGAAGAACCTGACGCTTCATTAACGGAACAATATCAGGCCTTGCTGGCAACCGAAAACTTGAAAATCAGATTCAGCAAGGACGGCATTTCCAAGATTGCGCAAACCGCCTGGCAGGTAAATGAAAGAACTGAGAATATAGGCGCACGGCGCCTGCATACGGTGATGGAAAGACTGTTGGAAGAACTTTCTTATGCAGCATCTGACCGAGGTGTAAGCGAGGACGAGGAACTGGTTATAGACTCAGCCTATGTTGAGAAGCAACTCGATGATCTTGCTAAAGACGAAGACCTCAGTCGATATATACTCTAAGGAGCCTCTGATTAATTGTTTCCGGATTAACCCAATTCATGAATGCAAAGATTCCCACCGACATAAAATTGCACAAACAGTCGGCAATACTGAAAATCTTCTATACCGATAAGTCCAGCTATACACTCAGCGCAGAATTTCTTCGGGTTCATTCTCCCTCCGCCGAAGTACGCGGCCATGGCAGCGGGCAGGAAATACTGCAGACAGGCAAGCGCGAGGTATTGATATTACAGGTGGAAATAGTCGGCAATTACGCAATAAAACTAACCTTCGACGATGGACATAATTCCGGTTATTACAGTTGGTCGTATTTAGAGGAACTGTGTAAGCACAATGATACACTCTGGCAGGACTATCTGGATAAGTTACAGGCAAACCGTGCCAGTAGAGATCCATTGCCATCGGATGCACAAGTAATTAATATACAACCCTTATCACAGGGCTAATTTAGTGCTTTAACTGACTATTCCTCTTAACCTTTCTTCAAAGAATCAATCCATGACAGAGTCAACCGATGGGCAAGAAACCACTCACTTCGGTTACGAAGAAGTTCCTGTAGCTGAAAAAGCACAAAGAGTCGGGCAGGTATTTCGTTCTGTGGCGAACAAATACGACATCATGAACGATGTGATGTCGCTTGGCACGCATCGCCTGATAAAACGATTTACCGTTGAGCTAAGTGCGTTGAGAGAGGGACACAAGGTACTTGATCTGGCCGGTGGCACCGGTGACTTCACTATGCGTTTCTCGCCACTGGTGGGAAGAGAGGGTCACGTAATACTGGCAGATATTAACGAAGCCATGCTCAATGTAGGTCGCGACCGGATTATTGACAGGGGAGTGAGCCACAATGTTTCATTTGCCCAGGTTAACGCGGAGGATTTACCGTTTGCAGATAACACATTTGATTGCATCTGTATTGCCTATGGGTTGCGTAATGTGACCGACAAAGACGCTGCATTAAAATCCATGCATCGGGTGCTTAAACCGGGCGGGAGTGTTCTGGTGCTGGAATTTTCCAGGCCCGGAAATCCAGCATTGGAAAAAGCCTACGAGATGTACTCGAAACTCTGGCCCATTGCAGGCAAGATGGTGACCGGTGATGGTGAGAGTTATCGTTATCTGGTCGAATCGATTCGCATGCACCCCGATCAGGCAACACTGGTGCAAATGATGCAGGACGCAGGATTTGATAACTGCAGATATCATGACGTGATAGGCGGTATTTGTGCCGTTCACCTGGGCCTGAAGCAAATTCCCGCAAGCACTGTTGGAGATAACACTTGAATTCACCAGGCTCCCTCGCACTGATTCCACTGGAAAAAATTCTCAATAAGTTGTTGCAGCAGGACTCACTGGTGCAACAAAAGCTAGCTAGGTTCAGCGGCAAAACACTGGAAATTGAATCTACACTGCCGAGTTTGAATCTCGTCCTGATATTGCAACGGGATTCCATTCGTCTCAGCACATTGAGTTCCGATGCGGCACAAATTAATTGTGACGCTAAAATCTCCGGCAAAGCATCCGATCTTCTTCCGCTGCTAATGGAAAAATCAACATCCCGGCCACTGGCCAATCCGGCGTTGGTTATTAGTGGTGATGCACAACTGGTTCAGGACATCTATCAAATAGCCCAACAACTGGAAATCGACTGGCAAGACCAGTTGGCTTTTTTGGTGGGAGATATCGCTACGCATCAGTTTGACCAGTTCCTGAAAAATGCTACCGCATGGTCACGACAAGCAAGAGAAAATGCCAAATACAATATTAGCGAGTATTTAAAGGAAGAGGCCCGTTCTGTTCCCAATGCGACCGAAGTTGACAGTTTTTTCTCAGACCTGGATCAGCTCAAATTGCGGATCGACCGGCTTGCTGCGCGTAAGGAAGGAGTACAAAAACGCCTTACCGAACTTGAAAAAACCTCTGGTCCCTGATTTCTATCGTACAGTGATTCCCTTGTGGGGACAGTATTCAGATGCTATCTTTGCACCCCCCTGGCCCAGATATCTCATTAGGGCGCTTGAAATTACTTTCAGGTGCTTTTTGTCACAACGAATTGAAGTGATTTTCATGGGCAAACCATAGACCAAAAATGCACTGTGTCTCATTTGTTCCGACTAATAAAAATTCTTAACGTCGCCGCCAGCTATCGACTTTATGAATTCCTCGATCAGCAGCGCTCTATATCACTGCTGCGCATGCTGCTCAAAATTTATGGCATCCCCTGGTTCCTGAGCAAAAATGCGAGGCGAGACAAAAATTCTCGTTTGCGTTTGGCAATGCAAGAGTTGGGTCCGATCTACATCAAATTTGGCCAACTATTATCGACGCGCCGCGATTTTCTCGATAGCGAGTTGGCCGATGAACTGCAGTGTCTGCAAGATAATGTACCTCCATTTACCAGTCCAACTATAAAAGAAGTCGTTGAACTTTCTCTGGGCACATCGGTTGCATCGGTGTTCAGCGAATTGGATTCCCAGCCGCTGGCTTCTGCGTCAGTTGCCCAGGTACATGCAGGCAGATTAAAAACTGGCGAAGAAGTTGTGGTAAAGGTTATTCGTCCCGGTATTGAAAAAACTATAACAGCGGATTTGAAATTACTGAAGTGGGCTGCGCGTCTGGTTGAGACTCATCTAAGTATTGGAAAACGACTTAAGGCAATCGAAGTAATCGATGACTACGAGAAGATAATTTTTGATGAGCTAAACTTGCTAATAGAGGCGGCAAATACAACTCAGTTAAGACGGAATTTTTCAGACTTTGCTGTACTTTATGTTCCAAAAATCCATTGGGATTATTGCCGCAGCAATATTATGGTTATGGAAAGAATTTACGGCATACCTATTTCCGATATTGCGGGCCTTGAAAAAAATAAGGTAAATCTGAAAAAACTTGCAGAAACCGGAGTTGAAATATTTTTTACTCAGGTCTTCGATCATGCCTATTTTCATGCAGACATGCATCCTGGAAATATTTTTGTGGCGGAGAATAAACCTGACCAGCCTCAATATATCGCAATCGATTGTGCCATAATTGGCTCTCTTAATGATGACGACCAACAGTATCTGGCAAAAAACCTGCTAGCCATATTCAAACGGGACTACCGAAAAGTAGCTAAGCTCCATGTTGAGTGTGGCTGGGTGCCACCGGACACGAAAATTCACGAATTTGAGACAACCATACGATCGGTGTGCGAGCCGATATTTGAAAAACCGCTCAAAGATATTTCCTTCGGTCAACTGCTGGTGCAACTGTTCCGGACTGCCGGGCGATTTAACATGGAGGTGCAACCCTCTTTAGTATTACTGCAGAAAACCCTGTTGAATGTGGAAGGCCTCGGCAGACAGCTTTATCCTGAATTGGATTTATGGCAAACGGCGCTGCCTTTTCTGGAAAACTGGAATAGCAAAAGACTTAATCCCTTTACTCTGTTATCCCGCATTCAGGAAAATGTACCGGGCTGGATAGAGCAGTTGCCAGAGTTACCTAAGCTGGTGATTGATGCCGCCACTAACAGCCGACAATTAGAGGAGATCAACCGATCGCTGGTAAAAAAACAGCAATCGATTGAGAAGGAATTGGCGCGGCAGCGCGTTCGCACGCGCAACTCAGGATTAGCTGCCCTATTGTTCGCCGCCTTATTGCTGTATCCACCACTAAGTACATTGGTTAGCAACCTGCCAATTTTAGCCGTGGGACTGGCGGTCGTGGGTGTTTACCTTTTGTATTTTAAGCGCTGACATAGCATACTATCGGCATGTCATCGTTTCTTAGCCAGATTAATTGGAATAGTGATGGCTTGGTGCCGGTAATTACTCAGGAAGCGTCTACACTGCGTGTATTGACTCTCGCCTGGCTGAATAGGGAAGCCCTGCAAACAGCAGTTGCCGAAGGTCGAGCAGTGTACTGGTCAAGGTCCAGAGGCGAGCTTTGGCGTAAGGGAGATGAATCGGGTAACAATCAGGAACTGGTGGATGTTTTTCTTGATTGTGACAATGATACAGTATGTTATCTGGTAAACCAGGTGGGAGGTATCGCCTGCCACACTGGCAGGGAAAGTTGCTTTTATCAAAAGTTGATTGATGACCAGTGGCAGATTCTGGATCCAGTCCTGAAAGATCCAGAGGAAATGTATAAGCGTTAGTACGGCGGCCAGGTGAGGCACATTGCAGACTCATGAATGACATACTTAACCAGTTAGCCAATGTGTTGGAGCAACGTAAGACTGCCAAAGCTGACGAATCCTATGTAGCCAGCCTGCACGAGAAAGGGCTCAACAAGATTCTCGAAAAAGTGAGTGAAGAGGCAACAGAAACAGTGCTGGCAGCGAAGGACTGTGAATTGAATGATCCAGACTCAAAGCAGGACGTGATTAAGGAGACGGCAGATCTGTGGTTTCACACCCTGGTGATGCTAAGCCATCTTGATCTTGATCCCAACCAGGTGTTGGAGGAACTGGAAAAACGTTTTAATATATCCGGTCTTGAAGAAAAGGCGTCACGACAAAATTAATTCAAAATTCGTTAAGGTAATCGAATTGTTGGAATCGGAGGTTTATTATGGGTATAGGCGGTATTGGAATTTGGCAACTACTAATCATATTGTTGATTGTAGTAATGATTTTTGGCACGAAAAGATTGCGTAATCTGGGTTCGGATCTGGGTGGGGCACTTAAAGGTTTTAAAACTGCGATGAAAGATGAGGAGGCTGACAAGGACCAGAATGATGACGAAGCTGAAGCAGCCTCTAGCGAAGCAACTGAGGCAACCGCAGAAACAGAAGAAAAGGAAGAGGAAGTAAAATAAACTATCCCGGACTGATTCTCCCAGGCACATCAACAAAGCCTCTCTCCCTAACAAAAGATCCTGGTTTTTTAAACCCTGGCTCGGTTACAGACTATGTTCGATATTGGCCCATTTGAAGTAATCGTACTCTGCATTGTTGCGCTGATCGTAGTCGGACCCGAGCGACTACCCGGTGCAGTGAAGACTGCCGGGCTGTGGATTGGAAAATTCAGACGCAGTTTCTACAAAATCAAATCGGAAATAGAAAGAGAATTGAACGCTGACGAAATCAAAAGACAGTTGTACAACGAATCTGTTCTGGCAGATATTGACGAAGCCAAAACTCAACTGACAGATACAGCGAAGGACACAGAGGAATCAGTAAAAAATCTCGTTAGCAGCAAAGACTTGGATCCGGGTTTCAGCGAAGCACTTAAAGCAAGTCAAAGCGCGGAACAGTCACTGGCAGGCGAACTTAAAGAAGCGGCGGATTTNATCGAGGATGTGGCCGAGCAACTTGGCTCCGATGCAGATGAGCCGGAAGCGACCCCAGAAAAGCCAGACAACAGCGCAGACCTGGCAAAATAATGCTATCAGCCGAAGACGAAAAAGAACTCACTCTAATCGATCACCTGATCGAGTTAAGAGACCGCATACTGAAATGTATCATTGCGATAGTCGTGTTATTCCTGGCACTTTTTTATTTCGCCAACGATATCTATACCTATGTCGCAGAACCGATGATCGCAGCTTTGCCGGAAGGCTCAAGCATGATCGCCATCGACCCAACCTCGCCTTTCTTCACTCCTTTTAAACTGACATTCATTGTAGCGTTTCTTATTGCGGCGCCCTATATCCTCTATCAGCTGTGGTCGTTTATTGCACCGGGCCTGTACAAGAACGAGAAGGCGTTGGCCATCCCGCTGTTTATTTCCAGCGTGGTGCTGTTCTATGCTGGAATCGCGTTTGCCCGCTATATATTATTTGGCATTGTGTTCGGATTCTTTATCTCCGTAGCGCCTGAGGGCATCGCGGTGACCCCAGACATCGCCAGTTATCTTAGTTTTGTCCTGACCATATGCTTCGCTTTTGGCTTTGCTTTCGAGATACCCATCGCCGTTTTTCTCTGCATCTGGGCTGGACTGGCCGAGCCGGACTCACTGGCAGGAAAGCGGCCTTATGTAGTGGTGGGTTGCTTCGTTGTGGCTATGCTGTTAACACCACCTGACCCATTTACCCAATCCATGCTGGCACTGCCCATGTGGGCGCTGTTTGAAGTTGGGATAATCGCCGGCAGATTAATTCGCAAAAAGCAGGTAGAAGAAGAAAAACAGGCTGCAAGCTAGGCTAGTACCTTCAAAATAAATGTAACCGGGCCGTCGTTTTCCAGTTCAATTTTCATATCTGCGGCAAATTTTCCGCTCTCAACAAATTCATAATTTTGCTTTGCCGCTGCTACCATATGGTTATATATCTGCTCCGCGTCAGCAGGGGGCATGGCTGATGAAAAACTTGGCCTGAGACCTTTGTTGGTATTTGCAGCAAGCGTAAATTGGGAAACCAGCAACAGGCCACCGGCGATATCCTTTACATCCAGGTTCATGCGGCCCTCCGCATCGGTGAAAATCCGATAGGCCAGCAGTTTGGACAACAACTTTTCGGCTGTTTCCACACTGTCATTTTTCTCGACACCAATGAAAGCCAGCAATCCCTGTTCTATTGATGCGTGGACAAGGCCTTCAATTCGAATATGTGCCCGGTTTACCCGTTGCAATAATGCGATCACTTCAAAAATCCCTTATGAAAAAGCACAGAGTCACACAGCACCGCCTGGTTTTCTTCCAAATGATCACCGCGAAAGGCCCTGCTCTCACCGCCCCTGACTAGTCTCGCTCAAGTTCTTTGGCCAGATCCTGCACTGCTCGAATTAGTGCGTCCACCGTACCCGGTTCTAACGAGGAATGCCCGGCATCACGAATGATATATAGCTCAGATGATGGCCAGTGCTGATGAAGGGTATGGGCATTTTCCAGCGGACAGCCCATATCATAGCGACCGTGCACTATACGACCCGGAATGTATTTGATTGTTTCCATATTTTTTAGAATTTGATTTTCTTCGATGAAGCCTGCATTCATGAAAAAATGAGTTTCGATTCTTGCCAATGCCAATGCATTGTGGGCCTTGGTCATTTTTTTTAAAGCCTCCACGCTGGGCCGTAACGTGGAGCAATTACCCTCCCAGGCAGACCAAGCTTTCGCGGTCGCCATTCGAGCCAATTCATCATTCCCGGTTAAGCGTTTATAATAGGCTTGCACCAGGTTGTCTCTTTCACTTTCCGGAATGACTTTGATAAATTCTTCCCAGTAGTCAGGGAAAACCTGTCTGGTCCCGTCTTTATACAGCCAGGATAAATCCTGCTGACGGCAGAGAAACACGCCGCGCAGGATCATCCCCAGTACGGCATCGGGATATTTCTGTGCGTAGAGTAAACTTAAGGTGGCTCCCCACGAACCGCCAAACAAAACCCATTTGTCCACATCGAGATAAGCGCGGATTGCCTCTATATCGGCGATAAGATAGTCAGTTTCGTTCTCCTCTAATTCACCATGAGGCGTAGAGCGGCCACAGCCGCGTTGATCGAAGGTAATGATGCGGAATCTGGAAGGATCATAAAAGCGGCGGGAACTGGCATCGCAGGCAGCACCTGGCCCACCATGGACAAACAACACCGGCAGACCATCGGGACTACCGCTTTCATCGAGATAGAGTTCATGCAGTTCCGACACCTTGAGTTGGTGGCGCTTGTAAGGCTTCAATTCAGGATAAAGAATCAGCATGGAGTGTTGGTCACTAGTCTGTTCACAGCTACGGCTCATGTTAGCGCCAAACCCTGCGAACCTCTAGTACCTCGACCAGGGTTAAGTTTCGGGTGCAGCGGGTCTCTCAGCGTTTAGATG
>PBTO01000021.1 GCA_002726595.1 Gammaproteobacteria bacterium
AAATTAAAACCATCGTCGGCTCGGATAAGCTGGGCAGTGATGCGTAGCTGGTCACCCAATCTCCGTACTGAGCCTTCAACCACATAAGTTACACCAAGTCTCATCGCGATCTCGGGGATCGAGCGATTTTCGCCCCTGAATTGAAAAGACGAGGTGCGGGCGCTAACCATCAGCTCCGGCAGTTGGGTGAGGTTATTGAGGATTTCCGCGGTCAGGCCATCCGAAAACCATGCCTCACTGCGGTCGGGGGAAAGATCGATAAACGGTAACACAGCGATGGATTTGTCTGTGACAGCCTCGGCAATCTGCAAATCATCTATCACGCTGTCCTCAGCATAGCGGCTTTCATAGACGAAATACCCCAATGCAATCACTAGTATGCTAATGATCAGAAAATTTAGTTTGCGACCGGTATGAGTTGTGATGGAATCTTCACGATTGACATCAGATTCACGTTTGATGCCATCAGGGGTAATTTCAAAGGCCCATGCGAAAAAAACGGCGATTGGAAAGCCTAAAATAACCAGCAATGTAACAAATTGGTTGGTCCATAGAGGAAATTCAAATTGAGGAAAAACAGTATCGGTTACTTCGATTATTAGCCAACCTAGAACGAGATAGGCAGTACTTACCCTGAACACATTACGACGACGTAATTCCTGAAACAGATTACCCATAGTGAGGCTCCTGTTTTATTTTAGGCTATCCAGCAATTGATACTGTATTTAGACGAAGAGTCTAGCATGATGCCCATATAGCTTCATTAATCGCAATTTTGAGGCTCAAATTTAGGTTTTTCTGGAAAATCCCAAGTGTCTGCTTAGGGGGTCACTCGTTCGACAGGAGCGAAGCTCCGCAGACAGCGCTTGCGCTGCCCCGTAGGGGTGAGGATTTTGGCTTAGCCAAAATCTAAATTAATCCTCTCGGGTGCGCCAAACAATCAAGCCCGCTTTATGTGGGCTTTTTTGTTTGTCTTACCCTGCCGATTCCAAAATATTTAATCCCTCCGTCCCCATTAACAGTAATTTTTCCTTGAAATATAGCCACAAAAGCGTAGTTTGGCTAACATCTGGCAATTCACTATCGATAAGAGAACAGGATGGAGGATCAAATGAAACACCGAGTCCTAATTGCATTGAGTCTCAACATTGGCAGCCTGTTACTTGCTCCGGCACTTATGGCCCAATCGTCCGATATTCCGCGTACCGAGTATGGCGTACCTGATTTTCAGGGTACTTATACATACAGAACTCTCACACCGCTAAATCGTCCCGCAGAGCTGGCTGACAAGGCAGTCCTGACGAGTGAGGAAGCCATAGAGTGGCAAGCATTCGAGAATCGTCGTCAGAACCGGGATCTCATTATCGATTCTGTGGGTGGTGCCGGCTATCCACCAGGCGTGATTTCCTATAACAACTTCTGGTATGAGCGTGGCATCGAAACCATCGCCGACCGCAGGACTTCCCTTATCTATGATCCACCCAACGGCAGAATACCTCCTACGAATGCGGCCGGACAAAAGCGTCGTGCCGAAACATCCGAGATTAGGAGACTGAGTATTGGCCCTGAGGCCCGCACCCTGGCCGATCGCTGTTTACAGATGGGAGGGCTGCCCATGACATCGGGTGCCTACAACAACAATATGCAGCTCATACAGACTAAGGATCATATCGTCATCGTCAACGAAATGATTCACCGGGCGCGCATCATCAGAATCGACAGCGAGCATCATACGCGCCAACTCAAGTGGGAGGGTGATTCCATTGCCCACTGGGAGGGCGATACCCTGGTGATCCATACCCAACATTTCTACCAGGCTCAGAACGGCAGGGGCTCATCCGCCAGCATGCAGTTGGAGGAGCGACTCACCCGGATCGATGAGAATACTCTGGACTACGATTTCACCATGGAAGATCCACTGACCTGGGACGTGAGCTGGTCTGCAAGACTACCGATGCGTCGAATCGAAGACCCGCTGTTTGAATACGCCTGTCATGAGGGCAATCACGGCCTGCCTGGAATTCTGGCCGGCTGGCGACGCTACGAGTCCATGGGAATGAACGGTGACGGCACGCCTAAGGAATAGTTGGGGAAATAGCTATTGAAATGACAAAAAATTGGAAAAAGGGGTTCAGTTTCGAATCAAATTACTCTGACCCCTTTGATCAATCCCCAACCTTTAGTTCAGTGAGCATAGATGAAATTTCACTACTCAAGGTGTACGTGTTCCCCGCCGGGTCAGTGAGGCTTAATCCGTAACCGAAACATTCATCGTCACAAGAATTGCTTAAAGATAAATACATTACAACAGCAACGAAATTCAAATTACTCACTGTGTTACTCGAAAATGCTCGTTCTACCAGCTCGCGCGGGCTGTCCACCTGCACTAACCACACTTGATTTGCGCCAGTAGCTCTTTCAATTTCAATTTGTAGTGTAGCGTGGGGAGATTCCCACTCCACACCAACCACTTGCCCGACTATTTCAATAGGTGCATCCAGGTCTATATCACTTGATACATCATGATGCGCGTTGGTACTAGCGCTCACCAACATGTAAGCGACTGAAAATAGAAGTCTTAAGTAATTCACTCTGGGAGATAGCGCGAAATCCTTCTTTTTGACGCGGCACTTAGACACAGGACGTTTCTGACAAGGGGCGAAGCGCAATACACTTTGCCTCACTTTGATTTGAATATTTTTTGCTGTCATCACTGAATCATTCTTTATTGAGTTGGCTCTGTGATCCATACCAGAGGTATGTTGGGGGAATTCCCCTATTGGGTATGTTCGTGTCGTAAATACTGCCCAATATTCTAGCTAGCTACAGACCGTTCGGTTCCATTATTGCAGCATAGGTTAATCGTCGGCTCAATGAGCGCACATCGGGTCTGGCACCACCGAATTGTTGAATCATGTCAACAAACACCAGGTCTTCGACCGGGTCAATCCAGAACCATGTACCAGCGGCACCACCCCAGTAGAATTCACCCGTAGAAACAGAATCTGCTTCCACCGGATCAGTCACCACAGCAAAATCCAATCCAAAGCCAAGTCCCGGTGTGTAAGCTACTCCGGCAGGCATCTGGTCCCGATGCATCAGGTCAATAGTAAGAGGTGCCAGCACTCTTTCGCCGTCAAGCTCGCCACCGTCCAGCACCATTTGACTGAAACGCATATAGTCCATTGCGGTAGCTACCAGACCTGCCCCACCGGAGAAGAAGGTGGCTGGTTCATAGTAATCGCGCGGCCATGACTCCCATTCTTTGGGAATAAGTGTTCCTGAATCATTGTATTGATACACTTGCGCAAAGCGGTTGATTTTTTCTGGTGGTATATGCCAACCCGCGTCAATCATGCCCAGTGGTTCAAATAGCCGTTCCTCTAAAAACTCCGCAAAGGTCTGGCCAGATAACACTTCTACCAGGTACCCCTGCACATCCACAGACACACTGTAGTGGAATTGCGAGCCGGGTTGTTGCCGCAGCGGAATAGCTGATAATTTATCGATCATACTCTTCAGTATGGATTGGGAATCCAATACGTTGATTTCATTGTACAGGTCATCCACAGTGGAACTGGAGAATAAGCCATAGGTGAGTCCGCCGGTATGACTCATGAGTTCACGGATAGTCATTCGATGTTCAGATTCCTCGGTAATGAGCTCACCATTGGGCGCTGTGCCGATTGCAACCCGCAGATTGGAAAATTCAGGAATATATTTTTCCACTGGATCAGACAATCGAAACTTACCCTCGTCATAGAGCATCATCAGAGCTACACCGGTAATAGGTTTAGTCATTGAATAAATGCGAAAGATTGCATCATTGGTCATCGGTGCACCGGCTTCGATATCCCGGTAGCCGACGGACTCGAAATGTACTATTTTGTTGTGCCTTGCCACCATGGTTACTACGCCAGCCAGTAAGCCATCGTCTACCAGTTCCTGCATGGCATCGGTGATACGTCCCAATCGTTCCCCGCTCATTCCCACCTGTTCCGGTTCGGCAAACTGTAACGCGAGTGAGGGTTGCTCCTGGCCGGTTGGATTATTTCCCTGGATTGCTTGTGTTGCGTTCTCGTATTGCTCTCTTTCCGCGATATCGCAACTGCCGAGCAAGGCAAAGCTGAGTATCATCGCAGTCTGGGCCAACCACCTCGGGTTTGCTCCTGGAATTCTGTTCATACGGTTTTCTCCCTTCACCCTAAAAAAGTTGGTTGGCTGGATACAGATTTAATTATACTGCTATAGCAATACTCGATGATTTCTCTACCACACAATGCCAGTATACACTTTGTATATTTTAATTTAAAAATCAAACCCTGTTCGCACAGCCCGATAGGATTTACGGCGTAGAAAAAATCCACTGTACTTCGAGTACTTCGAAAGGTACGATCCGGCGCTCGGTCTTGCACGCTTGACAGAAACAGAGGCGTGGCCAGCGACCAGCAGTTCCAGGAAACGCTGGAGCAAATGCATGCCTCTGTCACACGCATGGCCGAACTTGCCTCAGTGGATGCCCACGCTGGTACCGTAGTTGCATCAAGCTCAAGTATGCCCGACGATCAGGCAAATAGTTAAGCCTGTTTTACGGACAGGGATCCTCACCCTGTACCGGTGCCGCACCCGAGGGTAAATAACGACACGGATCTGCCGCCTCAAGCGAAACTCTTGATCCTGTGCGAATCAGGGCTGTGGTGCTTGGTCCTTGAAAAAAATTATAACCTTCACGTGAAGTCATCCATGCTAAAGGACCACCCACATACTTGCCAGCATTACCGGTCTGGTTCCTGACCCGAGTCACCAGGGTTTCGTATTCCGGGTCGCCCTGGCGGTAGCCACTAAAACTGCCCAGGTCGGAACTGGCTACGAAGACGATATCGACACCGGGGACACTGGCAATTTCGTCAGCAGCGGCAACACCTTCTTCGGTTTCGATCATGGCAATAATCATGATGTTGTCATTGGCGGCCTGGCGGTAGTCTCGTCCCCAAATAGCGCCGTATTGCCCGCCACCCTGACTACGTCTGCCAACTGGCGGATATTTAGCATATTTTACCGCATTCTCCATTTTTTCAGCGGTATCGACCATCGGCACGATGATACCCAATGCACCGATGTCGGTAGCCTTCTGAATATCACCCTCCGAATCATCGGGGACGCGTATAAATGGGATAGCCGGTGCGTCTTTACAGGCCCAAATCATTCGTGCCACGTCGGTGTAAGTGAGAGGGCTATGTTGCATTTCTATCCAGATGAAATCGAAGCCGGAATTTGCCACGGCGCAGTATATGTTTGGATCTGCCGTGTCGACTGTACCACCGACGACCTGCTTACCTTCTGCGAGTTTCTGCTTTACTGTGTTGAATATGCGTACATCGTTACTTTGCGCATTGGCCTGAATGCTCATGCCCAATAGCACAACCGCAGAGAATACACTGATTAATTTTGCGAATTTCACTATTTGATCCCCTTTATCGTTTGGATTTTCCAGGGTGTTGCAGTCGAAATCCTATCACTGTGTTGTGGAGTAGTACAGGTAGGTAGGACTGGTTAAGCTGATGTGAATTCCAGCTCCTACTGTGAAATCAACGGCGCTCTGGTTGCTCCAGCTTCTTTAATCCTGGCCTGTTGCCGACGGCGTTCCTCTCCCAACGCTTTGAGCTGGTCACGGTTGCTGTCATCTACTCTGGCATAGGCCTCTCGCCAGTCATCATTATCGCCCCAGGTATAGGGTGTGCGTTCTGTTGTTCCCGGTTCGCGGGCGCGCTCGAAAAGAGTTAACGCCTGATTGACGATATTCCGTTGCATCTCTTTATCGTAGGGTTTGCCACAGGGATTTCCCAGTGGAAAATCGGAGTGCAGGTAACGAGCCACACCGCAATACTCTACGATGTCGATCGCTGATCCGATAACAACAGTGGGTATCCCGTTGGTTTCCAGGTGTCTGGCGACCAGACTCACGGTCTGGTGGCATACGGGTCACAACGGCACCAGTAGTGCCAGATCGACTTTGTCAGCCCGACACTCTTGCAGAATTATCGGTGCATCGATCTCACTCGTATTATTTTGGCTGTATTCCGTGGGAAGCGAAAAGAAGCGCGGAGAAAGACTGCCGATTTCTCCCTGGCTTGCAAGTGCCGCAAGTTGTTCGATGGGCAAGAAGGAGGGTACATCACGGGTATGGGTGTTTTCCTTATCCCAGGATAGTTCATCGGTAAACATCGAAGCCGGAGGTGGCAGGCAAGCGGTGATAGTGACCGTCCTCATCTTCTTTCCCACGCTGGTATCGGGCATTGCAGTGGTGACGATGGCTAAGCGCGATTCCTTCAGGGGGTTTTCTAACTCGGTAAAATCCGCTTCTGTATGCCGGGCCCACTGGTAGTCACTCGTGTAACCCTGAGCGCGATAATAGTCTCGAGTGCGTTGCATGTAGCGTACATCTGTTCCGGTCAATCCAGACTCCCTGATGACGACAGTTTGCTTAAAGCTTCAAGATAGGCTGCATTATCTCGCGTTGCCTGCTGATCGGGTCATTGAGCACAGCACTCTCATCATTCAAAACCATTGTGGCGCGCGTATCAGAATTGTAGGGGGTCCACAAAGGTAGTTTGCCTGCGTCTGGAATACCAGTTCTGGCGAACATGATTATCGTATCACTTACTTTATCAGACAGGGCGATTGCTGTTTCGCTGTCCGCAGTGAGAGGATGGCTGCGCACATTATTAAAAATCAGGGGTATGTCCAAGGTGTGTGGGCTCAGCATACCGCGACCGGTTGCAGATGTTTCCCAGGTGAGGTAGTACAGATAGACAGGAGCAGCCCTCAGTGCCGCGCGTCGCTCAGCAATGGTAATAGAAGCCATGATGTAGCGTGAATCACTGAATATCAAAAAATAGATTTCAGACGGAGGGGCAGTTGGATTGGCCTGTCTGTAGATTTCGATTACGTCATCGGCATTATTTTCACCAACGAGATCCCGTACTCGATTCCGCATAGCAGTTTCGTCTAAGGCAAAAGATGCCTCATCTGCAAAATAGGTCATCTCGGTACGGTTAGCCCCTACGATGACCGGGACATCGGGATTGACTGGAGATGCTGTGGGGTAGAAAGGATGGTAAGGCAATTCAATCCCATCCATTACGGGTGAGAAGCTTTGTCCCGCAGTACTCGCATCGGATTGGCTGGTTACTGCCGCATAGGCTGCCATCATCCTGTTTAGAGGTATTTCCTGAATCCTGCTGAGGTTGCCCCTCGATATTCCCAGGTTATTCAACAGCCGCTGGGCTAGTGCGGTGCCCTGATCTCTTTCCGGCAGGCGTAATGTGGCACCACTTTCGATGACCGCCCTGTGAAACAGGCCCTTGGCTGCAGGCATGCCAAGCAGAGTGGCTACCTTGCGCCCGCCACCGGATTCGCCGAATATCATTACCCGGTTCGGATCCCCACCGAATTGTTCAATATTATTTTTTACCCATTTCAATGCGTGAACAATATCCAGCATACCGACAGTGCCAGATTGGGCAAATTCCTCACCACCAAGATCGCCAAGATGGGTAAAACCCAACATATTGAGCCGGTGATTGATGGTGACCACTACAACATCACCGCGCCGGCTCAGGTTGCTTCCGTCATAGCGTGGAGAGGAGCCAGACAGGGTTCGGAACCCCCCACCGTGGCACCAGAACATCACCGGGCGCCTGTCGCCGTCGTCGGTGCTCCGGGTCCAGATATTGAGTAGCAGACAATCTTCACTTTCTCTACCATCTTGTTGATTGCCAGATGCCGGATCACTCTGGGGTGCGGCAGCGCCATACTCCAGAGCATCTCTGACTCCAGTCCATGGTGCTGGATCTGTCGGTGGCATGAAGCGGTTCTGACCAGAGGTATCCGCACCATAAGGCACCGCTTTAAATACATTGACTCCGCGGGATCGGGTTCCAAGTACTCTGCCAAATTGGGTTTCGGCGATCACCTGCTGCTCCTGTCCGAGGCTGGTACCAAGCGGCAGCAGCAAGCTTGCACTGGATGAATATTGGAGAAACTTTCGTCGATTCAGTGGTCTGGAGAATAGGTTTTTCATTGGCGGGCCGTTTGACTAAGAGTGAATGGATTTAGTGCAGTTAGCACAAGCATGATGTTTGATCTGTCACGTTATGCAAAGCAGGCCGATCAGTCAAGAGGGACCGTAAAGGCTCGATTGCCGGACGCCCATGGCTAATCACAGGCATGGCGGATTCTCTAATTGGCATGCTAATCTCCAATGAGACAGCATTGGAGGGGTGGAAAATATGCGTTTAAATTACTTGGTTAGAACTTGCCTAAGCGCCGTATGCCTCAGTATTGCCCTGGGTAGTGCTGGGGCAGCGGCACAAAATTCCGATCAGCAGGGGGGCAATGTAGTGAGTGAACAAGCACCGGTAGCAGGAGTGAGTTTTCGTTTTATAGAAGCAAACGGACTGCGAATGCGCATAGCAGAAATGGGACAGGGCCCCTTGGTGCTCATGGCTCACGGTTGGCCGGAGTCGTGGTATTCGTGGCGTCACCAGTTTGCCGCCCTTGCCAACGCGGGCTACCGGGTGGTGGCACCGGATATGCGAGGCTATGGGGAAACCGATGCCCCGGCAAACGTGAATGACTATGACATCGTTCAGCTTGCGGGTGACATGGTTGGTGTATTGGATGCACTGAACGAGGAAACTGCGATTATGGTTGGACACGACTGGGGATCAATCGTTGCCTGGAATACGGTATTGATGCATCCGCAACGGTTTACTGCACTGATCGCCATGAGTGTTCCCTATGGTGGGCGTGCGCCACGGTCTCCGCTGGAAAACTGGCGGGACACCTTTGGCGATAATTTTTACTATATTCTCTACCATAACGAGCCAGGTGGTGTAGCTGAAGCGGAGTACGATGCTGATCCACGCGGATTGCTGAGTCGCCTGTATCTTTCCCCCAATTCGCCACGGGAAGCACCGGAAATAACAGACCGCGAACGTAGCGCAGGGGGCTGGATTGGACGCCTGGGTGCGCCCCGTGGATTACCGGATTGGCTTACCAGAGAGGATCTGGACTATGTGGTTTCCCAGTTTGAAAATGCCGGTTTTCGAGGCGGGGTCAATTATTACCGGAATTTCGGCCGTAATTGGGAAATTACACCCCATCTTGACGGAGTAAAAGTGCAGGTGCCAACGTTGTTCATAGCAGGGGAGCGCGATGTGGTTATTGGCGGTGCAACCCAGGCGGCCCTGACTGACAGCATGTCGCGAGCAGTCGAGGATTTACGTGGTGTGGTGCTATTTCCCGATATTGGGCATTGGGTGCAACAGGAAGCGCCCGAGCAGACCAACGCCGCCATGCTGGAGTTCCTGCAAGGTTTGTAATGACTGTGTAACACAACATCAGCCCACAGTGCGTGGGCTGAGCGGCGAAAGGGCTCAAATAGCCTAGCGATAATCCCCTTCAGGGATCGGGGGACTATATTCTTCGCCGGTTAGTTCCCGGTGTTCCTGGGCACGGAATCCGGCCAGTATGCCGGTTAGCCCGTAATTAAATTCATGGCAGGCATATTCGAAGACAGGTCCAGCGTGCTTTTTCCAGTGGAAGCTGGCGGTCCAGGGTTGTGGATATGCGCGAGGGTCATCAATGGTGTACTCGTAGTGAATCCGGTTATCGTTGGTAAGACTGAGTCGCTCAATGACCTTTATGTCGGGACTGGATCCCTGATAACTGTATGAGGGGTGGATGTTGGTGGTTTCGATTACCAGTGTATCCCCATCCCAGTAGCCGGTGCTGCTGCCATAAAACTGTTTTACATGACCGGGTAGTGGAGGGCGGTTATCCAGCGGGATAATTCTGGAATCGTGCATTCTCTCTGTATGGATGACGGCGTAATCTTCTGTAAGAGTGACCTGCAACATGGCATTCTCGATCAGCGTCTTGATGGGTGGAATCGACTGAGAAGCAGAGATACAACGCTCGGCCATGGTTCTGTCTTCCGGACCACGTGCAGCACCGCGAAAACGTGGGTTGGCGCGTCGTTCAGTCTGCCTGCTTTCCAGCAAGGGCGGGACGCGACCGTTGGGAGGGTCGGTAATCAGAGAGGTACGATGCTCGTCCAGTTCCCATTCACCCAGTGCTTCTTCGTGCCACAGATCCACTCCTACATAGTTAACGGTAGATGGATCTCTGTTACGACCTCGGTTGTTAGCTTCCCGGTTGTAGGCATTGTCTTCCCAGTCCTTTGCCTGTGCCTCACTCATTATCTCAACGCCTTCAAATCGGGCAGGGCGCTGCAAGGGGGTGAGATGATGGAAGTCCCAGTAGCCATTGAGGTTGGGTTTCCCCCAGCTTGTGCGGGGGATGTCATCGGCGGCAGCAGCCGCAACAGCCCTATTTTGGTCAGTTAAAAGCAAGGTAGCGCTGATAACACCGGTGGTCGCTATCACATACAAAGAAAAGCGTATTCTACGATTCAACATGAGAACTCTCCGTCTCCTGGATCTGGGGCCAGTATACGAGAATTCGGGGCCAATTTCCTAGCACGACGAGGCAATAAAATTCGTATCCAACCATCCCATGGGTATAATATCGGCCGGTCGCAAAAATAAGCAGGTCACAAGCACATGGAAAAATCATCTTCAGGCCGGAATTTTCGCCAGTTGCTCAGCATCGCAGTCGTGTTGTTCGCCCACCAATTCAGCTTCGCGCAAGCGGGCGATTACCGTGCTCCCAGGACCCCGGACGGCAATCCCGACCTGAATGGCTTCTGGCAAGCTATGGGAACGGCTCATTGGGACCTGCAAACCCATGAATCCAGGGCCGGGCCTCTATGGCAACTGGGTGCCCTGGGCGCGATACCCGGCGGGGTCGGTGTGGTGGAGGGGGAAGAAATACCTTACCGACCGGAAGCACTGGCGAAAAAACAGGAAAACCAGGCTGCCTGGATGGAGCTGGATCCAGTAGTGAAGTGTTATATGCCAGGCATTCCGCGCGCCAATTACATGCCTTATCCATTTCAGCTATTTCAAACACCCGACCATCTGCTCTTCGCCTATCAGTTCGCCAGTGCAAGTCGCAATGTGTTCATGAACAGGCCGGATTACGAGGCGCCAATCCTGACTGTAATGGGGCATAACCTCGGTCACTGGGAAGGTGAGACCCTGGTGATTAATGTGGGCGATCAATATGACTTCACCTGGCTCGATAGTTCAGGAAACTATCACAGCGAAAACATGAAGGTGACTGAGCACTTCACGGCAACCGGGCCCAATACCCTGCACTACGAAGCCACGATAGACGATCCCGAGGTATTCACGCGGCCATGGAAGATCAGCATGCCCCTGTATCGTCGACAGGAAGCCAATATGCGGCTGGTTGAATTCAAGTGCCAGGAATATTCCGAGGAGATTCTATATGGACGCCTGAGGCAGACACCCGAAGCTGCCCAAAGAGCTGCTGAGAGAGCCGCACAGCAGTAAAATAAGTTGCCCTCGTCTACCACGAAAAATTTACCGTAGCGAGCGCCAGCATCGACGCCTTCCGGCAGGCGTTAATGGAGGCTAGCCCCAGTCACCCCTGATCAATTTGATGACTCTCACGGCACTAATTGCCTGGTGAGCTCCAGGAGAAAAAATGAAAAAAGGAAACGTCTCAGCCCTTGTCTGTTATAGCAGTGCACTATTTCTCTCTGTCATAGTCTCAGGACTTGCTATTGCAGCCGAGAATACAACTCCTGCAACCGGTACATTTACCGAAGAGCAGTTTGACCAGGGTGAAGCGCTCTATGAGGAACAATGCGCACTCTGTCATGGGCAAGATTTGCAAGGGGCAGCAGGTCCGACTTTGAGCGGTCCGATATTCAGAAAAACCTGGTCCATGCTTACAGCAACTGTCGACGATTTGTTTAATCGTATTGTCACCACCATGCCGCCGAGTCAGTTAGGTGCACTCAGCGAGGAGCAGAATCTGGCTATCCTGTCATTTGTGCTAGGCCGTAACAATGTTCTGGTTGGCACCGAAGAACTCAAGGCTGAGTTTGACTACCTTACGGCGATTCCCATTGGCCGTGGCGATGAAGAACTGGACATAGCAGCGAATTTCATCATCGGCTTTGACGGTCTGGAGCCAACAGGTGACGGACCGAGTTTTGATGACTTGCGTGCTGCCGCAGATAACGCCAGTGACTGGCTCTATCATAATCATAATTACCAGGGGACGCGCTATTCTGCGCTGGATGAAGTCAATACTTCCAATGTAAATCAGTTACAGCAAACTTGTGCCTATCAAACCAATAGCGGTGTCAGTTTACAAACTGGCCCGCTTGTTTATCAGGGAACCATGTATGTCACCAATGCAACCCATACTGCGGCGATTAACGCCGCAAACTGCCAGGTGCAATGGGCTTATGACTGGGTACCAAAAGATCGCATGGTATGGGGAAACAATCGCGGCGTGGCGATCAAGGATGGCTATGTTGTAAGAGGTACACCCGATGGTTATCTGTTCGCGTTGGATTCGGCTAATGGCAATTTATTATGGGCCCGACAGGTGGCAGACCCCTGGTTAGGGGAAACCTTTACCATGCCACCGATGATATTCGAAGACATGGTGTTGATTGGCCCGGCAGGAAGTGAAAATGCTATTTCCGGGTGGGTTGCTGCATTTGAACTGACTGATGGTGACCTGGTCTGGAAATTTAACACCGTCCCAGGCGCCACGGCAGGAGGCGATGAAACCTGGGGTAACCCGAGTAATATTCCGTTGGGCGGCGGCGCGGTGTGGACCCCTTTGAGCATGGACCTGGAATTGGGTGAGCTGTATGTGGCCATAACGAATCCAGCACCTGATTTTCCAGGCTTTCTGCGCCCGGGCGAAAATCTGTATACCAATTGTATAGTGGCACTGGACGTTAGAACCGGAGAATTGAAATGGTACAAATCTATCGTTCCCAATGACGATCATGACTGGGATTTGACCCAGGTTAGTCCGGTATTGAAAGAAAATATTAATGGTGTGTCGCGTGATATGGTTGTAACAGTGGGTAAGGATGGAATCTTACGGACACTGGACAAACAAACTCATGAGGCACTCTATGAGGTCCCGGTAACAACCATTGAAAATTACGATGTGCCGGTTACACCCGAAGGAGTTCACGCCTGCCCTGGGGTTAACGGTGGCGTGCTGTGGAGTGGTCCGGCTTACCATCCACAGGAGAATATCCTGATTACGCCGGCGATAGATTACTGCAATTTTTACATTGCTGCCGAAGAGGTGACATTTATTCCCGGGCAGCTCTACATGGGTGGTGGATTGCGGCGTGATGAAGAAATGTCTGGCTGGTTGACTGCAGTAGACGTTGAGTCTGGTGAGGTGAACTGGAAATATCACGCCCCACGTCCGATGATCGCAGGGGTCACAACAACTGCAGGTGGTTTGGTAGTCACCGGCGATCTGGATGGCAATCTGCTTTTGATGAATGCCAGTAACGGGGAGATTCTCCGCAGTATTCCTACCGGTGCACCCATCGGTGGCGGTGTTATTTCATACGCGGTGGAAGGAAAACAGTATCTGGCTACCACGTCAGGCAATGCATCGGGCTTCTTTGCTAGGGCGAGTGAACCGGTTCGGGACGGCAGCATAATTATCTTTACATTGCCGTCTAATTAGCTCGAGCTCCAGGATGTACATTATCGGTATCATGCACCTTTCGAGCCGGTTACACGACTCGATTTTCCCTGAGCTCAGCGATCTCAGACTCTGAATACCCCAACTCGGCCATGATTTGGTCGGTGTGTTCACCCAGTGTGGGCGGGCGATGTCTGATTTCGCCGGGAGTTTCGGATAATTCAACGGGCGTACTCATCAGCGGTGCCGGTGAATCCAGTCCAGGATATTCTATCGATTGGAACAAACCCTTGGCAGCGATATGGGGGTCATCCAGTACTTCTTGCGGTGATAGCACCGGACCGGCTGGTAAGCGAGCCTCTTCCATGGCTTGTAGAACCTCCTCTGTATTGCGCTCTGCACACCATTGGGCCAGGCGTTCACTGATAAGCTCACCATTGTCGCCACGAGAAATATCATCCTTAAAGCGCGGATCGTCCAGCCAATGGGTCTCACCCATTAAGTCAGCCCAGCGCTTGAATAGCGGACCACCGACAGATTGTACGAGTACCCAGCCATCTTTCGTCCTGAACGTATCTGCCGGTGCAGAGGTTTGCGATCGATTGAGCGTCGCCACCCGATCCCGTTTAATAACAGATTGTTCAATGGCTGTGCCATTCATCATGGTCAGGGCGGTATTGAATAGCGAACCCTCTACAATCTGCCCTTTACCGGTTTTTTGACGTTGAAACAGAGCCGTCATGGTGCCGAAAGCAGCCAGGCTGGCGGTGCCAAAATCAATAAACGGCGGGTAAGCCCTGACCGGTTGATCGGGCGTACCGGACATATACATAGCCCCGGACATGGCCTGTCCCAGGCCGTCGAAGCCAACCCGATTACTGTAGGGCCCACCACGGCCAAATGCTGAGATCATGGTTAGGATAATATTGGGTTTAATGGCTTTGAGGCTGTCGTAGTCCAGGCCCATGGCCAGCAGGGTATCAGGTGGCAGATTTGCTATTACTACGTCGGCGGTGGCAACGAGCTTTCTTACAATCTCCCTGCCCTGGGGTTTCATGGGATTGAGGGTAAGGCCCAGCTTATTGCGTGCAAGCTGCATAAACAGTGCCCCATCGCCTTTTTCTGTGAGCGGGGAGAGAAATCGGTCTTCGCTGCCGTCAATCTTCTCAATTCTGATTACCTCAGCCCCCATATCGCCCAGCAGCGTGCCGCAATAGGGACCTGCAATATAGCGCCCAAAATCCAATACCCGTATACCTTCCAATACTCTGCTCATCAATGTCTTCCCGTGAAGTCCATCCATAAATATCGCTCTCGCTGCGACTCTTTTTATGGGTGAGTACCAAAAATGCGAACCACGTCTCAATTTTAGATGAGGAGTTTAACATAAGTAACTAATTTGTCAGGAAAATTTGCATTGTAAAAAAAATCTACACAGATCCTGTTTTTGTGAACTGGTTAACGCTAATACCAGTGAATTTGTTGCATAATCTTTGCTAAACGAGATCCCAGCCACGGCCGCCAACCAGGCCTGCAGATTTGGATCAGTGTATTTCGGGAGGTTGATTATGATGAGTGTTGCCAACAAAGCTGTACCTAAAAAGGCACTAAGCGAACTTCAGTCCATTCTGAAGCAGCCCTATCAGGATGTGTGTAGTACTTGCCGTGGAGAGGGCAAAACTAGCGATAACAACCCCTGCCCCAAATGCAAAGGTAGCGGCAAACGCCTGCTCAGGCTACTGTAAGTTCTGTAAGTTCTGTGAGTTAATCCCACGTCCCTGCTTCCTGTAATATCGCCCAAAAGTTCATCAACACCGCCCGCCACAGCAATTCCATTGCGTCACATCAAGTGAAATCCATGAGATTTCTTGTTTGCTGAATAGGCCTGATTTACAATAAATTCTTAATGTCTATCCGCTCCTGGTTTAAGCTTGGAGCCGTGATTAGCTGGCCCCAGTTCCCAGCAGAGGATTTAACTATGAAAAATTGTATCAATATTGTTCTGCTTTCTTTAGTAATCAGTATAGCTCCCGCATTTGCAGCAGAACATCCTGGTTATGTAGTTGCGCCGGAAAGGGCTACTACCGGTACCGGTAAATTTTATATGGACAGGGAAATATCGTTCGTAATGGGGCATCAGGCAGCAGGGTGGCTTAATCGACCCGAGCGTATTCAGGAAGAGCGGCCGGATGAAGTAGTTGCCAATATGGGATTGGAACCAGATCATGTAGTAGCCGATATCGGAGCCGGGTCAGGCTATTTTTCCTTTCGCATTGCCAGACTTGTGCCGGACGGGAAGGTTATGGCGGTAGATATACAACCGGAAATGCTGCAACTGATCGAGCAGCAGAAGGCGCAGAATGGATTAACCAATGTAGAAGGTGTACAGGGCGAGATTGATAACCCGAACTTGCCGGCAAATTCCATCGATGCCGCCATAATGGTTGATGCCTACCATGAGTTTTCCCATCCTTTCGAAATGATCAATGGTCTCTATGAGGCGCTTAAGCCGGGAGGGCGTATTTTTTTCCTCGAATATCGGGGTGAAGATGCCAGCGTACCAATTCGGCCCCTGCATAAAATGACCGAGGAACAGGTAGTCAAGGAAATGGGCGTATTCGGTCTGGAATGGACTGACACTCTGGATTTTCTGCCCTGGCAACATATGATGATTTTCACCAAAGTCTGATATTACTCAGAGGCCTATCCAGCCCCCATCTCTCTCAGTCACATGAGGGCTTTACCTGCACAGAAATTCTATAAAATTACTGTGCAGGTGAAATTCCTGGCTGACTGGCTCTGCTACTAAATCCTGTTACCAAGTCAATTATCTCCACTTTTTAGTAACACTTTTCCCTTAATAGCGTCTAATAGATTAAATGGTCACAAATACCCTGTTGCATTAATGCAGGGTTAAGTTTTGTTGTTTTACATTATTGGGCAACCCGATTAAACGTGGGGGGAATGATGAAAACACACAGCTACACGCAACTCATTGTGCCGATAAATCGGTACATAGCCAGACTAACACCCAGAGGGAGGAGGGTGCTGGGGATCTTGCAAGGTGGGTTAATTCTTGTATTGCTTACATCCGTAATATTTTATGTGTAAAAAAAATGTAAAAAAAAGACACCTGATCTTGGTCTAAGGTGTCTTTTTTTGCATGGAATAGTGTTAGAAAGTTTTTCTTACTTTTAATGCGTACTTTATTCCGCTACTGGAGCACTGGTCTTCAATTTCTTCGACGATTCCCAATACAGTTGCGCCAAGGAAACGAGTTCTTTCTCTGCAGCGCTGGTTATCGTTTGCATTTTGAATGTCAAAACGAAACGTGTAGCCGTTAAAAGCTTTTTTCTCGACAAATGTGCTGATTGAGTAATCCGAAATTTCACGCTCGATATCGAATATATCTACGCGCGTTCTGCCACTGCCGTCATTGGCAGAATTGGAGTAAAAAAATCCATAGCTCAAATCCCAGGCAGTAATATCATGCCTGAAACTCATGCGACCGAACCAGCGTCCATTGTTGCGGAGCCTGCGTTCTGTACCCAGGAATGGATCGGTAACCTCTGAATCCTGGACGCTTAAACCCATCGACAGAAGTGCCGAGGGTAAGCCGACATAACCCAGTGTTGTGCTGGCATCCAGATTAACTCCGTAACGCTTGCCATCGCCAATGTTACCACGTGCGGATTGCAGGTCGGTGGGACTGGGAGAGACGTCTACGCGGTCGATTACATCCTCTATGTCTCGATAGTATATCTGGGAGTTAAGTACACCGATGCTGTTGGGCAATCTGTATTCGAGGTTTAATTCATAATTCCAGGTCTGTTCCTGGGTGATTTCAGGGTTACCCGCCTGCGTATCCAGATCATCATCTGAGCTATCCGCAGAGGCACTGAAATCGGAGAAACTCAACTGGGATACGTTTTTTTCGATTTTTGCACGCAGCTGAAAAGACTGCGTAATGTCAAACCGGTAGTCGAGTTTGGGGCGCAAGAAGTCGAAATCTCGCTTATTGGATACGTCGCCGGACTGCTCGATGGTTGATGTCTCATAAATCAGCGAGCTTTCCAGAGACATACGATCATTAATTTGCCAGTTATGTACGACAAAATTTTCGTAGCGAGTTTCTTCAACCGTTGAACCACTGTTAGAGATGGTTACCGGCACAAGATTACCAAAAGCCGGCTCAGGGATACCGTCGATATCGAGGCCAAGTGCCAGATCAGAATCGCGTATAGTCTGTGCACGCTCGACACCTATTTCGATGCCTTGCTTGGCAGCCAGGTCCCAGGTATAGGAGGAGCGGGCTATGCGTTCCCGGTCACGCCCTGAGTTAAACAGGAATAAATCCTTGTTCTCGGAATCACTCAGCACTTCAAAGCGTTCGCGTGTATTTTCAAAATCGCGATCATTGACTATGAACAGGAATCGAAACTTGGCGCCGCTGGCAAAACCATATTCATAATCGCCACCAATTTCCCAGTTTGTTCGCTCAGAATCGCGTTCTTCCCGTTCTATTTCTGTTACAACAGAGCCACTTGAGAAATCGTTAATTATTCGGTCTGTATCCTGGGGTGGGCTATTGCCACCATACAGGCCGCTCAGTTGAATCATGCTGTTTTCTAATTGATAGCCAAGGTTGATGCTGGTTTCATAATCGGTTTGATCACGATTTCTCTCTTCCTCACGAGTCTCTAGCAGAGCGCCACTGGCATCGCGGCTCACTTCCTTACTGATTTGATTGTTGTAGCGCGGCTCGGCTTCGATATGAAACAGATAATTCAACTTGCCGGATTGCCCGGTTATTGACACATTGGCACCGGGGTCCAGAGTGCTGTCACGATAGCGATCCATATTTACTTCAGCGGATATGCTGGAGCGAGATTGTTCATCCAGCAGCACGATATTTACTACCTGACCACCGCCTCGAATGTCCATTTCTTCCGAGGTGCCCCGTATGATCTCAATATAATCGACCTGATCAGCAGAGATGCGCCTGAGCTGGTTGCGGCCCTCGTTACTTTTGCCGGTAATGCGTTGACCATTAATCAGGATTTCGCCTTCGCCTGATCCGAGGCCACGACCACGATTATTACTGCCGCCTCTTCTATTCAGTGCCAGACCAACGCCCGGAATACGGTCGATCATGTCGTTTACTGATACAGGAGAATAAGCATCGAAAAACCTGGCTGGATAGGTGACAGTAGAGTCATCCAGAGTCTGTTCTGCTACTGGTTGTGCCAATCCCTGAGAGGCTGCACCTATCGCAAGACCAAGAGTGCAAGCCTTGATTAGTTTTGCAGTTAGCTGCCCTGCCATTGTCGATTCCCGTACTGTGACCCTGGTTGCTGGAACTTAAAAAGAACTGAATTTGGGGTAGGTTCTTTCAAGCTGATTGCTTACTCATACTTATGCCGGGCGATTATACCGGTTCAAACTCGTTAAAACTGTGACAAATTGTGCAATTTGTGTGGCAAACCTGCCACATTCTCTGGCTTGTGGCACAATTAGCTTCCCTCCAAAAAACCATATTATCGTTAGATATTTGCAATACTTGAGGTGATCGAATGTGAATAACACGATGAATTTGACTTAGAGAATTCCGAATTCTGGGAATTTCTGCAATAAGGTAAAGTTTCTGGATGTGGCATAGCTGCAGGTAGCAGTGCTGTTTGATTCACTCAGCCGATTTTGCGCTGGTAATACTAATTGGGGATAATAACGCCCCCGGGGAGCAGGTTGGAGAGGGAGTCCGGTCAGAGGTTCCTTAGCCGTCAGCGCGTCGGATTTTGAATCAGAGGAGTTCTCATGCAACGCGAATCCATGGAAGTTGACGTGGTCATTGTCGGCGCCGGGCCGGCAGGTCTATCAGCAGCTTGTCGTTTGCTGCAAAGGTCCAGGGATGCAGGCAAGGAGTTATCCGTTTGCGTGCTTGAAAAGGGCTCGGAAGTAGGCGCGCATATATTATCCGGTGCCGTATTTGAACCATCTGCGTTAAATGAGCTGTTTCCCGATTGGAAAGAAAAGGGAGCACCTCTGAATACTGCAGTCACAGGTGATAAAGTGTATTTTTTCCCCGGCGCTGAGTCGTCCTTCAAATTCCCTGACATGCTTGTCCCCCGTCCCATGCACAATCATGGCAATTACATAATCTCCCTGGGTAATTTCTGTCGCTGGTTGTCCGAGCAGGCAACGGAATTGGGAGCGGAAATTTTCCCCGGATTTGCCGCGGCCGAGATTCTTTATAATGAAGATGGCAGTGTGAAGGGTGTGGCAACCGGTGATATGGGAGTCGATGCGTCTGGTAACAAGAAGTCTTCCTTTGAGCCCGGGTTTGAATTTCACGCAAAATATACTGTTCTGGCCGAAGGTTGTCGCGGACACCTTGGTAAGGAAGTCATTAAACAATTTAAACTGGATAAAGAGTGCGACCCGCAACATTATGGAATTGGTATTAAGGAGGTTTGGGAAGTTCCCGAGCAGAATCATCAGGAAGGCCTGGTTATTCATACTGCTGGTTATCCAATGATTGGCGCCAGTTATGCTGCGACCAGTGGCGGATTTTTGTATCACATCGAAAACAATCTGCTCTCATTAGGATTGATTGTGGACCTCGCCTATGAGAATCCACACATTAATCCATATGAAGAGTTTCAGAAATTTAAGCATCACCCAGTTATTAAAAATTTTTTGCACGGTGGTAAGCGGATTAGCTATGGTGCCAGGGCTCTCATTAAAGGAGGATTGAATTCCCTACCGGAAATGAGCTTCCCGGGTGGCCTGTTGATCGGTTGTGATGCCGGTACCATGAACGCGGCAAAGATTAAAGGAAGTCATACTGCAATGATGTCCGGAATACTGGCAGCTGAATCATTGTTTGACGCGTTGAATCAGGAAAGCCTGGTTGCAGAAATTGCCGATTATGGTCGTCGGATCAAGAGTTCAGGCCTGTATGCAGAGCTTCACAAGACCCGAAATTTTAGTTCCGGTTTCCACAAGTTCGGATTCTGGATCGGAAGTGCGCTGGTGTTTATCGAACAGAACATATTCTTTGGCAAGTTTCCCTTTACTTTTTCTGATAAGAGTAAAGACCACTGTCAATTAAAACCGGCTNCTGAGAGTCAGGCAATTAAGTACCCGAAACCGGATGGTGTGATAAGTTTCGACAAGCTGTCATCGGTATTTCTTTCCAACACCAACCACGTGGAAGACCAGCCCTGTCATCTGCAGTTGGCGGATCCTTCGGTACCCATTGAGGTAAATCTGCCAATGTATGACGAGCCAGCACAGCGCTATTGCCCGGCAGGAGTCTACGAAGTGGTTGAAGAGGGGAGTAACAAGCGTTTTCAGATCAATTCTCAGAACTGTGTGCATTGCAAGACCTGTGACATAAAAGACCCGGCTCAGAATATACGCTGGGTGGTACCTGAAGGTGGTGGTGGGCCTAATTATCCGGCGATGTGAGTCCCCCAATTTGTTACTGGGAGAGCCGGCAGAAAGCCTTTAAACTGAATCCCAAGGCATGGTAAAGTGAAGACATTGGCATCCTGTGGCCCAGCCAGCCCGGGGTATAATGCCAGGCCGGAAATTCCAGCTGGCCGATTGGTGGATTGTGTCACCCGGGCAGTACTTCGCGATACCTGCCCCAATCCGCCGTGTCACAATGGCTCGAGCTGCTATTTCAAGCGTCTTGATAAATGTGCGGGCTACGAAATGGCTGCGACCGGTGTTTAGGCCTATGGATTACCGAAAAACGTCTTTAACTCTTGCTCTGCTTGTTGCCTGCCTGGCACTGCCTTACACAGTATCCGGCCAGGAATCTTTACTTAATGACAGCTGGCTTAAAGTTCAGACCACGCACTTCACGATAATCTCCCAGGTTTCATCCCGCCGCACATTGCGATTTGCAGATGAGCTGGAAACCTGGCGGAAAATTGCCGCGCACATGATTAATGAAGGTGTCGAATTACCGCAGGCTAAAATCCCTAATTATGTCTACCTGTTAGGGGATGATGAATCTTTTAACTTGCTTACGTTTACCAATGAAACAGCCTTCTTCTCGCCAACTCCAAGGGCAAACTTCATGGCGGTGAATAGTAGCAGCGATGGATCATTCACAGTTGCCAGGCATCAATACGCTCACTTTCTGATCCGCAATTTTTTAGACCTGAGGTTACCCCGTTGGTATGAGGAGGGGCTGGCAGCCTACCTGGCCCGAATCGATGTTACGCGCGGTTCTGGAGAGTTGCGCAGATTTACCAAAGAGGATCAGGAAACTATGGTGGTCGTGAGTGAACAGCTATCAACGGAGAGGTTACTGTACAGAGATGATGCACTTGCGTCACCCCGGGTTATACGGATCGCAAATTTGAAAGCAGAATCCTTGTTGTACTATATGTTGCACGCCTATGAGGAAGAAGACTTCGTTGACAGGCGGGGAAATTTGTCCCGTTATCTGGAATTACTATTAGAGGGGCGTAATCCGCGTTTTGCCTATGATCGGGCTTTTGACGTGACTACTGCACAATTGGAAAAGGAGTTTCACAATTACTTACTGACCTCAAGGAACCCGGCCGGAACTCTACCCATAGGCCAGCTTGCAGCCACGCCGGATTATGATACCGCGAACATCAGTGGCAGTGAACTGGCGGTCAGCCTGGGTGAACTGGGACTCAATTCGGGGCAGTTTGAAAATGCCCAGGTCCTGTTTCAGATAGCGGTAGATGCCGGCACCAATATCCCCCGTAGTTATTCTGGACTAGGTGACAGCCTGCGAATGCAGGAGTTAGAGGGTATGGATCAGACCATTGCCAGGTATTTTGAGCAGGCTCTGAGCTTTGCTGTGAATGATCCGGATATACTGCTGGATTATGGCGAGTACTGGGAAGCGGAATTGGAAAATTGTGATAAACAATTTCCGCCGGTACAGCGAAGCCGGATTGTGGCGGACATTAAGCGCTACTTTGAGCAGGCGGTGGCATTAGCGGCGGATAGCCCGGAGACGAACCTGGCCATTGCGGAGCTTTACCTTTTTGCCGGGCAAGACTGGCAAAATGGCCTGCCGCATCAGGAAAAAGCGTTTTCACTGTTACCGGCAGATACTTTTATCATGGAACAGGCAGTAAAATACTCTATTGAATCTGATCAGTATGATGAAGCAGAGCGATTGATCAATGAACTGGCCCAGCCGATACATTTCTGGGGTGAACCGGATTGGGTTAGCGATCTAAGAGTGCGCCTTTTACGCAAACGACGTGGTGAAGCTTATGATAGTTGTGCAGAGAATTAAAGTGCTCTTTGCTGGAGCAAGAGCTGGACGCAAGCTGACTGCAAGTTGTTTGTTGCTCGCCTGCAGTATTGTTTATTCTCCGAGTATGCGAGCCGAAATTCTGGGTGAGCCGGATGCTGAAGACTCTTTTTTAAATAGCATAGCGGAGGCGGTGGGTGCCTATGGAATAGATGTCACGCAAAATCTGAATGCCCGTGATGTTATTTCCACCCGAATACAGCAACCTCGGCTAGGTCGGTTTCCTGATCTCGTGCTTAACTCATTACCCGATAGTGAGGAAATACAGGCATGGGAGACAGCATTTACCGCTGGCGAGATTAGTGGGCTGGCAATTCTTAATACAAATTCATCTCCGGAATCGTTAACAAGCAACTATGAGAATTTCCTTGCACATTGGTTAAGCGCGCCGGCAGATGAGCGGATCTTTGTTTCCTTCAGCCAGGACGATGCGGCTGCAGCCGAAAAGATTGAAGCAGTCCTCAATGCCTACGGCTATGGCCTGATTAATTTCAATTCCTTCAATACGGCAGATCCGGCTGGTCGGCTTTATGCAACAGCAGCCCAGCGTTTGGCGATAGACTCCCGTGAAGCGCGCCGTTACCGCAGCAATGTTACCGAGTTTGAATATCTGGGTGAGCGGGTCAGGCGCAATAGCAATTCCCTGTTCAGAGATGACGGCAATCGTGGGGACCGTAGTTTGGCGCGAAACGAACCTTCCGTATTCCTCAAGGAAACGCTGGGTGATGAGTATGAAACATCGACAATCAGGGAAATTATCGTGCCCGGTGGGGTAGCGCTCGGTGAGACAGCGAATCTTCCGTTTGAAGTTGAAAGCTTAATATTCGCCGATGACAGCTTTACCTTATTGGACAGGGCCGGTCGGCACTGGCAACTCCCGGAAGAAGAGCCCCGCGTGTTAAAGGCACTGTTTGATTTTGTAAAGCGTTCCAGTGAGATCCAATCCGACTCGATAGTGGATATCGATGCACGGGGCAGAGTAAAAATATCCTCGGCCCTCAGAGACACCGACGTCGGTTTCGAAATCATGCATGCTGACACGCAGCCGTTTGAATATATCGATAACCTGGCGGTAAACAAGAGTGTGGTTATCGATATCGATATAGACTGGGAGCCTGCAGCCGATGGCAACAGTCTGGTATTCGAAACGGACTATGAGGTTCGCTTCTTATCTGCTGACAATATGCGTATAGCTCAGACCAGGGCAGCCCTGGAATACCGCTATCAGTCTGCAGACAACGCATCCTCCTATCAGGATAGCTGGGGAAGATTGGCATCCAGAGTGGACGAAAATACAGATTTTTCGGGTCTAGGTACAAACATGAATCAGGTAGCATACTATGCCGGCTGGATTGGGCTTTTTAGAAAATTGCATGAAGATGAGGTGCGCTTCCTGATGGGTCGTTATGAGTTTATGAAAGTGGATAAGTCTGGCAGAGAAACACCTTCCAGATATTAGGGGGTGCCCTATGTTTTCCAGCTTGGGATAATGACAATGAATAATCAAATAAAGCTGATATCAGTTCTCGCATCAATGCCATTTCTGGTGGGGTGCATAGCTATTGATCTGGAAACGGATTTTGTTTCGGATTTGACTGTGCACAATCAAATTATCGATCAAAGCAGTGATGGCTTTCCGGAAATAGATCCGCTCTTGCTAACCGACGAAATGAAGCAGTTTGTCGATGAGCATGTGCGTTCGAGAGATATGGATTCGAACAAGGTGAATACGCTTCAGGAAATAATGTTTGAGGAAGAGTATCTGAACATCCAGTATCAAGGTTTAGGTACTGGCACTGCATTGAAGGTTTTCGAATCACAAATAGGTAATTGCCTGTCAGTGATGGGCCTTTATGTTTCACTGGCACGCTATGTCGGACTCGATGCCAATTTTCAAACTGTTGCTAATCAGCCCAGTTGGGATATGCAAGGTGACTTATTAGTGCTTAGTCAACACATAAATGCAACCGGTAGTCTCGGTGGTAGACTTCGGTATGTGGTTGATTTTACGCCAGAGATTGCCTTGCAACAGATGACCTCGCGAAGCATTTCCGATCGACAGGCACGGGCGCTGTATTTTAATAATCTGGGGGTTGAAGCACTGATTGCGGAAGATTTGGGACAGGCGCTGGTTTATTTCAAGAATGCACTCTGGCTTGATCAGGATTTGTCCATAGGCTGGAATAATATTGGCACAACATATAACCGCTCGGGAAATTCCGAGTTGGCCGAGTACAGTTATAAAATGGCGTTTAGCCTCGACCGGAGCAATGCCACGGCAATTAATAATCTGGCCAGGTTTTATGACTCCCAGGGTGATAGAGCAAGGGGTAATGAGTACAGACGGGCCATCGAACGGTTTAACAACCAAAATCCTTATTTCCATTACGCGCAGGGCAATCTGGCTTTTGTGGACAACAACTACAATCAGGCGAGAATTAGCTTTCATCGCGCTGTACGCCTCAAAGAAGATGAACCAGAATTTCATTTGGCACTCGCCAATATCTATCAATTAATAGGCGATGACGACACAGCGTTGAGTTTCACAAGGTCGGCGGAGGAGTTATTGAGCAATGATGAAATCTACCGACCCAGCGACCAAAAAGTCCGCTTCATAGACCCGGATACCATTTTGCGTAGTTCCAGCCCTCGGTTGAGCATCTATCCACGAGGGAGTCCCAGGTTCGAACCCCGCTAAATCAGTTGAGGTCGGCGTCTATCCAGTAGCGTGTGCCTATCAGTGTGGCCTGTAAGGCCAGACCGCTCTGCGTCAATTGATAGATGCTGACATTATCCAGTATGGCTTCGCCGCCNGCGGCTGCGCCTAGATCGCCAGCTTTTGCCGCCGCATCCGCCTGGCCACCGAACGACCAGCCCTCATCTACAAATCGTGCTAAAGCTCTTCGTCATGGAAGACGAATACAGCACGAAAATCTTTTACGCCAGCTCCCAGANCAATGCCAATTTCACCCATTCGCATAAACGTCTCATCACCCGTAGCGTTGTCTTGCAGCACGCCCCTGCCACCACCAAAGCTGGCAAAAATAATGTTGACATTGGCATTTGAAAATACGGCGTGTCCAGCGGCGCTGCTTAGTTGTGCTCTGACATCGGGTTTGATTCGGAATAACTCGGCAAACACCTCTTCACGCATTTCCAGAATTGCCTGTCTGCGTTCTACAGGCGTTCCAGAGTTGAGTCCGGTAGCCGTACAAGAGGCTAACACAAGAGTGATTAATGACAGGATTACGCTTCGTAGTGCTCGCATGTAGTTCTCCGGATTGTGTAGTGAGTCTTCCGCAATACTCACGCTGAGAGGCGTTTCAAGCAAACCTTACAGAAGCTGAGCAGCTACTGGCTCTGCCCGGTAATTCCCTGCTTAAGATCGACTGGGAATGTGTAATCTTGTACCAGCACCTTTACTTGTTCCAGTTGGTCTTTTTCTCCCAACAAGATTTTGGCGACCAGTCCTCGTTTTGCATCCAATACTGTAGAGACCGTACCAGCAATCCCTTTATTTTCCAACTCCTCCCGAAGAACTTTCTCCACAATAGCCTGCCTGAGCGTGGGTCTGAATATTTTACCGACAGCGGTCAATGGCATCGTATCGATAAATTCAATTCGTTTCGGTATCGCCGCACGCTCTGTGATTGTACTCTGACAGTAATCCAGTAAGTCAATTTCGCTCACATTACCCCCTGGTATTTTGACCACAAATGCCATGGGTAACTCACCTGCGTAGGCGTCGGGCAGTCCGATTGCAATCGCAACGGCTACTCCAGGATGGGCATTTAATGCCTCTTCTATCAGTTCCGGATCAATATTGTGGCCGCTGCGAATAATTAAATCTTTGGCACGCCCGGAGAGGTACAGAAAACCCTGCTCATCGAGGTAGGCCAGATCACCGGTATTGAACCAACCATCTTCAATCCATGCCCCGGCGTTATCAATCTTGCTCTTGTAACCATGGAAAACCTGTGGTCCTTTAACCAGAATTACCCCACTTTCGCCCAGCTCGCACTCTTTGACTACCGATATGCCATCCAGTTCAACGATGCGAATTTGCGAATAGGGGAGGCGCATNCCTACACTGTCAGGAGGTTGGACTAATGGAGCACGTGATATAAGTGCTGTAGTTTCAGTCATGCCATAGCCATTACTCACCTCAACAGCGAATTTATTTTCGAATGTCAACTCGAATGGGTGAGACAAGGGCGCTGCACCTGAATTTATATTTATTAGACAGCTAATGTCTTCATCACCTACGGGAATATCAGCAAGTGCCATGAGCACTGTTGGAACGGCAGAGAAGTTCCTGACCTCAAACCGGGCGATGTGATGCCAGAAGTTTTTCATCGCCTCCGGTGAGCGAAAACCAGCTGGCGTCATTAATACCACTCGATAGCCAACGCTGAAGGCGGCCACGCCCTGGATGATCACACCATAAATATGGAACAGCGGTAAGCCGCAGAGAATAGTGTGGCGCTCCATATGCGCGGTGTAGACTCGCATTAACTGGCCAATAAAAGCCATATTACCGTGGGTGAGCTGAGCTAGCTTGGGGTGACCTGTAGTGCCTCCGGTGTGAAAGTAGGCGGCTATCTGATCGGCACTGAATGTGCGATTACTGTCCAGTTTTTCGCCATCGCACTCGGCGATTGCCTTGTTGAAATCTAGCAGGCTAACTCGATGATGATTGAAATCGCATTCATCTGAATTGGCAAAGCCGGCGATATTCACAACCAGTAAGGTCTCTACTGATGCCACATCCGCTATTGCCAGCTTTACTTTTTCCCAAATATCGGTGTGCTTCGAGGCGCCCAGACAAATAACCACCTTGGATTGAGATGCCCTGATGATCTCGCCGATGTGCTCGGTTTCCAACATGGGATTGATCGGGTTGGCAATGCCTGCTGCCTGGCCTCCCCAGATAGCATAGTGGGTCTGGGGCAGAATTGGCAAAACGATGGAGACGGCGGTGTCGGCTACTACTCCGAGTTTATATAACAGATTTGCAGTGCGGGTAATGTTTGCCGCCAGTTCACTAAAACTAATGGTTTGGCTGGCTTCATTGCGCATGCCCTGCAGCAGGAATTCCAACGCCGGGTCGCTGCCAAAACGCTCTGCACTACGCATCAGCAACTGATAGCTATCAGTGTAGGGAAACTGTCCGAGCAGGGCAGTTTTTTCGAATTCCGCTACGCTGGCAAGAGTTTCCACCAGGGGTTCTGCAACGGGTAACTTATGAAAATCTATCAAGGGTCTAACGCCTCCTGCACTACCCGGCCGGGGTGAAATATTTAGCTGAATCCAAGCGGTTTTATAACACAAATAATTCTCTTCTTCTTAATTGCTGCAGGAAGTCACACGCTACAATTGATCCTGGGGGATCATATTCACGTTCCGCACCAGCCCCCCGTAGCATCAGAGGTCGTCACTATAACAGTGAGGTGATTTGGGTCAGCTGGGAGGAGATCTAGGCGCTTCGATCAATAGCGAAGCGGGCCAGCGTCGCCATGGTATCTCGATAGTCTGAATGCGGTATGTGCTCCAGGCAATCCAATGCCTTTCTGGATTCTACCTCAGCGATTTTACGCGTGTAATCCAGTGCACCGGTTTGCTGCACAATTTCAATAATCCTGGATAAAGATTCAATGGGCAAAGAATCTTCTTTCAGGCTTTCCTCGATTAAATGGGTCTGGTCAGGGTTGCCATGACCCATGGCGTAAATCAGCGGCAGGGTTGGTTTGCCCTCAGCAAGATCGTCACCGATGTTCTTACCCATATTTTCACTGTCGCCGTCGTAATCCAGCGCATCATCAACCAATTGAAATGCCATACCCAAATGCATGCCGTAGTGTTTGAGTGAGTCCTGCAATTGATCGTCCGCATTGGCGAGAATGCCACCGCAGTGTGCTGCCGCCTGGAATAGTATGGCAGTCTTACTGCGGATAACATTCATATAGTTGGACTCCGATGCCTCCGGATTGTGCTTGTTGATTAATTGTAGAACCTCGCCCTCGGCTATTTTGTTGGTGGTGTCCGCTATGATTTCCATAATTCGCATATTGTCGAGCTTCACCAGTATCTGGAATGCTCTTGAATACATGAAATCACCCACCAGTACGCTGGAAGGATTATTCCACTCACTGTTTACAGTTGGTCGGCCGCGACGAAGGGTGGACATATCGACTACATCATCGTGAAGAAGAGTCGCTGTATGGATGAATTCGATTACCGTGGCCAGCGGGATATGCTGCTGTGATTCTAAACCGCAACTTCTGGCAGCAAGTAGCACCAAAATCGGGCGCAGGCGTTTGCCACCGGCTTCAACAATATAGTGACCAATATTCTCGACCAACGGCACATCGGAATGCAGTTGTTCCACAATATACTGGTTGACTGCAAGCAAATCCTTTTCGACTACAGAGCGAATTTCTTTGTACATGATAATTCCGGACTCAGCACCTGAAGACTCCCACAATTAACGGGTTATGTGGGCACGAATAAATTCGTGAGTGCATGCTAGGGAGCCAATGGGGGGCTGTCAAGGCGGGTCTCTGTTGATAAATGGGTTTGAGCCTGAGGTATCCCCAAAATACACCGAGATAAATCGAAAAAATGGACTAATATTTGTGTGTAATGCACCTATTTTTGTTGTTGGTGCTATACGTGTAGGACGCAAGCTTGGAATAAGGGGTTGTTTTCTTGCTCCAATGGGCCATCCTTGGCCCGTCCCGCGCTTCATCCCTGGCGCTAGTCACAAAAAAACAACCCCTTATCCCAAGCTCGCTCGTGTTCTTTTCTATAGCTGAGGCCTAACTGAGAGATAAACAGCAGTCTCCGACTTCTACGCTTTATCAAGAATCGCAACCGATAGTATGACTTTGGTGCTTCTCTGACTATTCTTGCAAAAGCACGGGACTTGTAGTTCAAAAAGAACAGTGAATTCGATAGGGGATTGGGAAGGGATTACTGTTTTTCCGTGACTAGCGCCAGGGATGAAGCGCGGGACGGGCCAGGGGCAGGTTTTTGCTCCTGCAAAACCTGCATACCGTACATCCATGTACATAA
>PBTO01000022.1 GCA_002726595.1 Gammaproteobacteria bacterium
TTGGTTAATTTTTTTTGTATTGCTGGTGCCCGTCTCTTTGCTACTGTTGCGACTTTTCGCTTTGCCGCTTTCCTGGTGGATTTCTTAACAACCATGCCCGCTCTCTTTATTAATTCCTAGTGTCTATGTAGTTCACCTCCGGTGAAGGTGAGGCCAAGAAGTATTCAATGGTACTGATTCGTGCACGGAATTGTTATTGTTGCCCTTCCGTTCAGGGGTTGTATTTATAAAACATTCATACCCGCCCCGCAAGCACTTAGTTCAACTTAAGGAAATTTAGTTCAATTAAAGTTTAATCTGTGATTTATGCACGTTAATTTTGCATATCTGACCACATTTTGTGAGTAGATTTGAAAACTGCAAAAGACAGAAAGCGGAGTGTATTGGCTAAAGAGTAATACGAAAAAAGTCATATCAGCTAACAGTCCTTGAATGAAATCCAAGAACATAATTAGAACTCGAGCGGTAGTATCCATATTTTCCAGCTGCTGATTTTAGTCCGGAAATATTCGAATTCGTGTTTGTTTTTTACGATCCTGCTGTAGTCCGACACGGCTTCGCAGGATCCAAACCTTTGGCTACCCTGCTGTTCATTGCAAAGATTAAGGTGATTGGGAAAATATAAATAAGGTACAATGCACGGTTTTTACGGCTCGGCCAGGCCTATGTAGTGTGCTTTCCCCCGGTATGTGGACCGGCTCATGCGCAACGGCGTGAGCTGATCGATTTAAGAGGTAGGGGGTGTTTCAGAGATGCCGATTTACGAATATCAATGCACAGAATGTGAGTACAAGCTTGAAGCGTTGCAGAAAATTGCTGACAGCCCTCTGGTTGACTGTCCCGAGTGCAGCCAATCTACCCTGAAAAAATTGGTATCCGCCGCCAGCTTCCGCCTCAAAGGGGGAGGCTGGTACGAAACAGATTTCAAAACAGGGGATAAGAAACAGCTGGCAGATTCGGATTCGCAGCCTAAAACTGATTCAAATGATGGGGCTGGCAGTGCGGAAAAAACCAAGCCGGCCGGCAAGGAAGCCGCAACTGAAACCGCTGCAACTACCAAAAAAGAGAACAAATCAACTAGCCCCTCGGATTGATATAAAGCGGGATCAAAGATTCTTATACCCCTCAGGGGCAATAATATTCATTGAAAGAAATAACAGGAATTCAGTATGCGCAGTCATTATTGCGGCGATTTAAATGAAAATTTCGTTGATCAGGAGGTAACCCTGTGCGGTTGGGTACACAGGCGTAGAGACCACGGAGGGGTCATTTTTCTCGATGTTCGTGACCGGGAAGGCATTGCCCAGGTAGTGTATGACCCGGACACTGTGGAGAGCTTCGCCATTGCCGAAGGCGTACGCAATGAATTTGTAATTCAGGTAGCAGGCAGGGTTCGCTTACGGCCCGAGGGTACAATAAATGAGGATATGCCCACTGGAAAGATAGAGGTTCTGGGAAAGAAATTAACAGTTCTTAATACCGCAAGCACACCTCCTATTCAGTTGGATGAACACGCCGAAGTGGGTGAGGACATTCGTCTTCGCTACCGCTATATAGATCTACGGCGACCCGAAATGGCTGAGCGACTTCGCTTCCGCTCCAAAGTCACCAACACGGTACGTAATTTCCTTGATGACAATGGCTTTCTGGATATTGAAACACCGCTTCTTACCAGGGCCACGCCGGAAGGTGCCAGAGACTATCTGGTTCCCAGCCGAACCCATCCAGGGCACTTCTTTGCCTTGCCGCAATCCCCCCAGTTATTCAAGCAGGTGTTGATGGCCGCTGGCATGGATCGCTATTACCAGATCGCTAAATGCTTCCGTGATGAAGACCTGCGAGCCGACAGACAACCGGAATTTACGCAAATAGACATTGAGACATCCTTCATGGATGAAGAGCAGATCATGTCGGTTACCGAAGACCTGGTGAAGACCCTGTTCAAAAATCACCTTGAAGTGGATTTAGGTGATTTTCCCAGGATGTCCCATGCTGAGGCGATGCATCGCTTTGGTTCAGACAAACCGGATTTACGCATGCCGGGTGAGTTGATTGATATCGCAGATTTAATGCAGGCGGTAGACTTCAAAGTATTCAGCGGCCCGGCTAACGATCCGGAAAGTCGGGTAGTGGCCTTGAAGGTTTCCCAGGGCGGTAAACTGAGCCGTAAGGAAATAGATGAATACACAAAATTTGTTAGTATCTACGGTGCGAAAGGCCTCGCCTGGATTAAGGTCAATGATGTGGGCGCCGGAGTAGAAGGCCTGCAGTCGCCGATTCTGAAGTTCATGCCAGCAGAGGTAGTCGATTCGCTAATGCAGCGGCTTGCCGCTGAATCTGGCGACATCATCTTTTTCGGCGCTGACAAGGTGAAGACTGTCAACGAAGCTATAGGTGCGTTGCGGATCAAGGTGGCGGAAGATTTGAATATGGTTAAGGCCGGCTGGGCACCCCTATGGGTTGTCGATTTTCCCATGTTCGAACAGGCAGCTGATGGCAGTCTGACCGCGTTGCATCATCCCTTCACCGCACCATCGGTTGCAGCCGACCAATTGGCCAGAGAACCACTGTCTGCCCTGTCTCGTGCCTATGACATGGTACTGAATGGCACCGAACTGGGCGGTGGTTCGATACGTATACATGATCGGGATATGCAACAATCGGTATTCAAGGTACTGGGGGTCGAAGATAAAGAAGCCAACGAAAAGTTTGGCTTTCTGCTGGATGCGTTAAGCTATGGCTGCCCACCCCATGGCGGGATCGCCTTCGGCCTCGACCGGCTTGTTATGTTGATGACTGATACCACGTCGATACGGGAGGTCATCGCGTTTCCAAAAACTCAGTCTGCTGCCTGTCTGCTCACCGATGCCCCGGGGGTTGTTTCAGCTAAGCAGCTAAGTGAGTTGAATATTCGATTGCGCGAGAAGTCCATTCCATCTTGAAGGTGAATGACAGCACCAGACAGGAGTAGTTTATGGCAGGTCACAGTAAATGGGCCAACATCAAACACCGCAAAGCTGGCCAGGATGCAAAGCGGGGCAAGATATTCACTAAAATTATCCGGGAGCTGACAGTTGCGGCGAAGGCTGGTGGAGGCAATGTAGCTGATAATCCCCGACTCCGGGCGGTTGTCGATAAGGCACTGGGTGCAAACATGACACGCGATACTATCGATCGCGCCGTGGCACGCGGGGCGGGTAATGCCGATAGCGATTCGCTGGAAGAGCTGATCTATGAAGGTTATGGGCCAGGTGGAGTGGCAATACTTCTGGAGACACTTACCGATAACAAGAACAGAACCGTAGCTGAAGTAAGACACGGATTTACCAAATTCGGTGGCAGTCTGGGAACCAATGGATCGGTCGCTTATCTATTTGAGAAGACTGGTTTGATCAATTTCGTAGCCGGTAGCGACGAAGAAAAAATAATGGAGACTGCAATTGATGCCGGGGCCCACGATGTGGTGATGAATGATGATGGCAGTATCGATGTAATGACTACACTGGAAACATTCGGCGCGGTGAAAGATAGTCTAATGGCCAATGCGCTGGAACCAGTGAATGCAGAAGTCACCATGCTGGCCTCAACCGAAGTCGATCTGGATTTGGATGGTGCACAAAAATTGCTGAAGCTGGTGGATCATCTGGAAGATCTGGATGATGTGCAGAATGTGTATTCTAACGCCAGCATAGCCGACGCAGTTGCCAGCCAGTTGTCAGCTTAAAGGAAATTCGATGGCCCTGATTTTAGGCATTGATCCCGGCTCACGAGTGACGGGCTATGGTCTGGTGAATTCCGTAGGCAACAAACTCGATTATATTGGCTGCGGCTGCATTCGAACTGAAACTGAATTACTACCCGATCGCCTCAAGGCAATATTTGACGGCATTTGTCAGGTCATCGAACAATACTCACCGCAGGAAAGCGCCATTGAAGAAGTGTTTATGGGCAAGAATGCAGCATCGGCCTTGAAACTGGGCCAGGCCCGGGGCAGTGCCATGGTGGCTTGCCTGCACCATGAACTTCCTGTTGCAGAATATTCGGCCAGACAGGTAAAACAGGCTTTGGTGGGCAAGGGAGGCGCGGATAAAATCCAGGTGCAGCATATGGTTAAAGTTCTGCTTGGTATAGATGATAAGATACAGGAAGATGCCGCTGACGCTCTGGCGATTTCTATTTGCCATGCAAATACGCAATCCAGTTTGATAAAAATGGCCGGTACAAAATCATTCAGCCGCAAAAGGTTTAGAGGTTAAGTCGTGATTGGCCGAATTCGTGGCAAGCTGCTAGAAAAAAAAGCGCCGGACATCTTGTTGGATGTCGGTGGCATAGCCTATGAATTACAAGTACCGATGAGCACCTTGTACCAGTTACCCGATATCGGCATCGAGCTGTTGTTGCACACCCACTTTGTGGTCCGCGAAGACGCACAATTGCTCTATGGATTTTATGATCCCAAGGAGAAAACCTTATTCAGAGCGCTGATCAAGGTAAATGGCGTAGGACCGAAAATGGCACTCGCAATTTTATCGGGAATGGAGGTGGAAGAATTTATCAGAACCGTAAGGGCAAACGATATAGCAGCTATGGTCAACATGCCGGGTGTAGGGAAGAAAACGGCAGAGAGACTGATCGTTGAAATGCGCGATCGACTGGGTGAGTTGGGAGAGGGAGAACGTACGACGAGTGATGCGAGTAAGCCGGCACCCTCACAAATTTCAAAAGACGCCGAAACGGCATTGATATCTCTAGGCTATAAGCCCCAAATTGCAGCTAGTGCAATTGCCAAGGTGATAAAAGAAAACATTGCAATTGAGGATAGCGAAACCCTGATCAGGCTCGCATTAAAGGGTATGGCTTAGAATGGAAGAAGAACGCTTGATATCAGCATCTACTCAGCCGGAAGAAGATTCCCAGGACAGGGCAATACGTCCGCTCCATCTGGCGGATTATGTGGGGCAAAAGGAAGTTAAAGAGCAGATGAACATATTCATCAGCGCGGCGCGCAACCGCAGTGAACCGCTTGACCATACGCTGGTGTTTGGTCCACCTGGATTAGGAAAAACTACTTTGGCCTATATTATNGCCAATGAACTGCAGGTTGCCATCAAAACCACTTCGGGTCCGGTATTGGAAAAAGCTGGCGACCTGGCCGCCATGCTCACTAATCTGGACGAGGGTGATGTGCTCTTTATCGACGAGATTCACCGCCTGAACCCTGCTATCGAGGAAATTCTCTATCCGGCGATGGAAGATTATCAGCTCGATATCATGATCGGGGAGGGACCGGCGGCAAGATCGATCAAGCTGGACCTGCCACTTTTTACCCTGGTGGGTGCCACGACACGGGCCGGCTTGCTGACATCGCCGCTGCGCGACAGGTTTGGCATTATTCAGCGACTTGAATTTTATTCCGTAGCAGAGCTAAGCCAGATCGTAACCCGCTCGGCCAGTATAATAGGCACACCGATCGATGCCGAGGGGGCACAGGAAATTGCCAAACGTTCGCGGGGAACCCCCCGAATTGTCAACCGGCTTCTCAGGAGAGTGCGGGATTACTCTGAGGTAAAGTCCGATGGCACCGTCAACCTGGAATCGGCGAGCAAGGCATTGGATATGCTAAGTATCGACAAAAATGGATTCGATCACATGGACCGGCGGTTGTTAATGACCATGATCGAAAAATTTGACGGTGGCCCGGTTGGGATTGACAGTTTGGCCGCGGCTATCAGTGAAGAACGCGACACCATCGAAGATGTGCTGGAACCCTATCTGATCCAGCAAGGCTTCATTATGCGAACGCCCCGAGGTCGCGTCGTTACCCAATATGCCTATCGGCATTTCGGCATCAAGCCATCAGACCAGATAGCTGATTTGTTCAGTAGCGAGTAATTATTGCCATCCATAGTAGATAAAGCCTTGGTTAACCGTCGTTGGGCAAGGAAAAGGTACGTAACTTTTCATCTTCCACGTCATTGCCCTATTTAAGCCATATTTGAGCAGTGGTTTGCCAGCATTTATCGGCTGGTAGTTACAATTTGCCGGTTAAATGCGAATTCCCAAAACTATTTAACAATTCGGCCGAAAAGTGACTGTGAGTGAGTGGAATTCCTGCGTGGATACGCTGTCTTAGAATTAGTGTGTGTACCCCGTTCTTGTGAAGGAAACGGATTAGTGGAGACTGGATAGTGAATAATGCGTTGAGCCCGGTGCAGTTAATCCTGAACGCAAGCCTGCCCGTACAGATAGTCTTTCTGATATTGCTGCTCGCATCGGTCGTATCTTGGGTCATGATCGTGCAGCGTTGGTTAGTCCTGTCATCAGCAAACAAGGGCGTTTTGAGTTTTGAACAGCGATTCTGGTCGGGCATCGATCTGAGCCAACTCTATCAAGAAGGCACTCAGATGCAGAAGGAACAGGTTCAGGTCGTAGGATTGGAAAATATTTTTCGTGCCGGCTTTAAAGAATTCATGCGTCTGCGGCAACAGCAGTCAGTTGATAAAGAGGCGCTAATGGAGGGTGCGCAGCGGGCAATGCGCGTGGCATACTCCAGAGAAGAAGAAAAGCTTGACCGAAATCTGGCATTTTTGGCCACCGTAGGATCTGTATCTCCCTATATTGGTCTGTTTGGCACTGTCATTGGCATTATGGAAGCATTTATCGGTCTGGCCAATCAGGCTCAGGCTACCTTACAGGTGGTAGCTCCAGGCATTGCCGAGGCGTTATTTGCGACAGCAATGGGGCTATTCGCGGCCATTCCGGCTGTGATTGCCTATAATCGGTATTCTGCCAGTGTCGATCGCATAACCGGCGCTTATATTACCTTTAGTGATGAGTTCTCCAGTATTTTACATCGACAAGTCCACACCGATTAGCAGCGTTCGCATCAGGGTTCAGTATCGATGGAAATAATTGTCCGTAAAAAAAGAAAACCCATGGGGGAGATTAATGTAGTCCCCTACATCGATGTGATGCTGGTGCTGCTTATCGTTTTCATGGTAACCGCACCATTATTGAACCAGGGAATCGAAGTGGAATTGCCCGAGGCTAACAATGAACCACTGAATATTGATGAAAACCTCGAAACACTGGTGGTATCTGTCACTTCAGCGGGACAATATTTTCTGAGTATTGGCGCAACCGGTGATGATCGCCAGTCTATTGAACTGGAGGCGGTGGGAGAACAGGTCGGTATAATAGTGAGAGCAAATCCAACTATCCAGGTTCTGGTTGAGGGGGATACTGAGGCCAATTGGGGGGCTATCGTCACTCTGATAACCGTACTGCAACAGGCCGGGGTCAGCAGCCCGAATTTCATCACGCAGCCCTTGAATTAGCAGCGGTACGCCGAGCAGCAAGCAATTGAGACAAAGTCAGGTAGAATAGGGTGTATGAGTAATACATTTAATAATATGGTCATTTACAATGGCTACCCGCTTTCGATTGTCATTGCGATAACGTTCCATAGCCTGGTGCTCGCTGCCTTGCTCTACCTGCAGACTAATAACAGGATAGAGGCTCTTGATTTAATTCAGCCAACAGTTATAAAGGCGTTGCTAATCGATGAGAATCCCCAGGTAAGAAATGAGCAAATACTGGAACGGCAGCGACTAGAACGAATTGAAGATCAACGCAGGCAGCGAGAAGAACAGGCGAGAAGAGAACAACAACAGCAGGAAGAGCAGCAAAGGGCCGAGGCTGAGCGGCAAAGACAGGAGCGCGAAAGATCAGCGCTTCTGGAAAGACAGGAACTGGAGCGCCTGCAGGCGGAGCAATTACGTCGGGAGCAGGAGGACAGAGAAACTGAAGACCAGCGCCAGCGGGAATTGGCCGCCGAACAAGAAAGGCAGCGGCAGGCTGCAGAGCGGGACAGGCAGGAGCAACAGGTCGTTGCCGAGGCGGCTGCAGCCGAGGTGGCGAGGACCGAATTTGAACTGGTGCAAAGTGCCACTGGGCTGATTCAGCAGGTGGTACAGGAAAACTGGTCCCGCCCTCCAAGTGCCAGAAATGGTATGCGGGTGTTAATTAAGATGAGTATGTTGCCCACCGGCGAAGTGATCGATGTGAGTATTACCGAGACCAGTGGCGATGCCGCATTTGACAGGGCAGCAGAAACGGCGGTTTACCGGGCGGCACCATTCATAGAATTGAGCGTATTGCCGATTAACATTTTTAATGACAATTTTCGCTCGTTAACATTAATATTCCAACCTGAGGATTTGTTGAATTGAAACTACGACACCTTTTTCCAGCTCTCGCGTTTTGGCTGATCAGTCTGCCCAGTCTGGCAGAACTGAGTATCCAGATTACCCAGGGAATAGATAACCCGATTCCCATCGCTATCGTGCCATTTTCCATGCAGGGAAGCGGGATCCTGAGCGAGGATGTGAGCCAGATTGTGACTAATGATCTGGAACAGGTAGGTGAATTTCGGGCCTTACCACCTTCGAATATGCTGGGTCTTCCGAGTCAGGAGAGTGAGGTGTTTTTTCGGGACTGGCGTATTCTGGCACAGGACTATCTGCTGGTAGGCAGAATAGATCAGGCACCCGGAAGCCAGTTGGTACAGGTCCAGTACGAGTTTTTCGACATAAATCGGGAATTGAAGCTGGCCGGTGAGGTGTTAACGGGCAGTGTTGCCCAATTGCGTGACATCGGACACGAGATAAGCAATGTCGTGTTTGAACACGTCACGGGTTTGCGCGGCGCATTTACTACGCAGTTGCTGTATATCGTGTCGGATTATGTGTCACCGGAGCTAACCTATTTTCGCCTGGAGAAATCCGATTATGATGGCCAGCGCTCCCAGGTTTTACTGGAATCCCAGGAACCTGTCATGTCACCTTCTTGGTCCCCCAATGGTCAGGATGTGGCCTATGTCTCTTTCGAGACTGATTTACCCCGCATCTATATCCAGAATATTGCCACCGGTCAGAAACGGCAAATCACCAATTATCCAAACATAAACAGTTCACCGGTCTGGTCGCCGGATGGCACCAAGCTGGCCATGGTGCTCTCTAAAGATGGCAGCCCTGATATTTATGTGCAGGACCTGGTAAGCAATGAATTAGTTCGTATTACAAACCACCCGGCCATTGAGACAGAACCGAGTTGGACACCCGATGGTAGAACTGTTGTGTTTATGTCCGATAGAACAGGGCAACCACAGATATACCAGATAGCCCTGGGTGCCAGTGCTTTTGACGTTGAACGGCTGACCTATGACTGTTTTCAGTGTGCCAAGGCCAAATTTTTGCCCGATGGAGTCAATTTGATGCATGTACGGCGGGAAACCCGTCAAAATCCTAGTTATCAGATTGCTATACTCAATATTGAGACGCTGCGGGTGATCACCTTAACAGATACTTCTCTGGATGAGTCGCCGAGCCTGGCTCCCAACGGCAGCATGATCATGTATGCGACTAAATATAACGGTAGAGGCGTGTTAGACGCTGTATCCATTGACGGCCGTGTGAAGTTCCGTTTACCATCCACGCAGGGCGATGTGCGGGAGCCAGCCTGGTCTCCGTTCTTGAACTAACATTGCAAATGGGTTGAGCATAACGCTTCCCAATTTAAATAAAGATAAGAGTCTTCGGAGGACTGATAGAGTGGCAAAGCAAAGCATGCAATTTCTTAAAGTGGGTCTGATTATTTCATTGTTTACCTTGGCAGCATGTAGCTCATCCAGTGACGTGGAAGACGCTACGGAGGGCAACCAGTCTGCTTCCGGGAACAATTCTGGCTCTTCGGCCACGACTAATCCTGGCGGCAGTGGTAATCAGCTAACTCAGGACCAAATCCGTGCCCAAGCTGCATTACGACAGACAATCTTCTATTTTGAATTCGATATAGCCGAATTCGATGCTGGGGATCGTGATACGCTGACTTTTCATGCGCGGGATTTAGCTACCAATACCGGCAAGCGTATTCGGCTGGAAGGCCATGCCGATGAGCGGGGAACCCGGGAATACAATCTGGCGCTGGGTGAGCGCAGAGCAAATGGTATACTCAACTATCTCATCGTAAACGGGGCCTCCCGTTCACAGATTGAAGTAGTGAGCTATGGCGAAGAACAGCCCGCTGTGAGCGGTTCGTCTGAAGGTGCCTACCGTCAAAACCGGCGTGTGGAAATCGTAGGAAGATAAACACATATGAGAAAGACTCTGTTTGCTGCAGCCATCATCGTGCAATCAAGTTTATTTGCACTCAGCATAAGTCCATTTGCTGCAGCGCAGGGAAATCGCTCGGTGGTTGAATCACAGCCGTTTACTCCCGGCCAGGGAGCAACCACCAACCAGGATAGCTCCTCTCCAAGTAATGATGCTATGTCCCTGCTGCTTGATCAGCTTCAGGGTGTACAACTTGAGAATCAGGCACTACGGGCATTGGTTGAAGAGTTGGGATTTGAAATTCGCAAGCTGCAGCGTGACTCCCTTAATCGTTATACCGATATAGATGACCGTCTCAGTAGCTTGGAGCAGGCAGAACCGGTAGCCGATCCTGGCATCGCGACTGCGCCCACGTCAATTACCCCAATACAGAGAGATCCTAGCCGCGGTGCGCCACCGGCACCCAGGGATTTAACTCCTAATACCGCAACTCGTAGCCCTCTGACAACCGCACCCGCGACCCAGCCACCAGCCCCTGATGCTAATGCCGAGCGAAATCCCGTGCGCAGAACTCTGGCGCCAGCCGTACTCAGTGAGCAGCAGCTCTACCAGATGGCATACGATTCGGTTATAAACAGTAATTTTGAACGATCAATCGCCGAATTTGATCAGTATCTAAGCATCTATGCTCAGGGCCGGTTTGTCACTAACGCCTACTACTGGAAAGGGCAGGCTTTTCTGTATCTCGGCCGATTCGATGAAGCCCGCGCTTCTTATGAACTGATCCTGGATCAGTATGCTGATTCGCCCAAATTACCTGACGCTATGTACGGGCTCGGCCTGGCCTATGAGGGATTGGGGAACACCAGCCGGGCACGCCAGCTATTGACAGATATAAAGCAGCGATTTCCTAACACCGGCGTAGCAAATCTCGCTGATACGCGTCTGCTCTCTCTGGACTAGAATTCACCCGGCTTCTTTTGATTTCACTCTTTGTATTGCTTCTGAAAGGTTGCTGAGATTGGGATTACCATGTCCAAACCACAAATATTACGCGTAACCGAAATCTTTCACTCCCTGCAGGGGGAGGCGAAAACTGCTGGAATTCCTACCGTGTTTGTGCGCTTAACCGGCTGCCCCCTTCGCTGTCAATACTGCGATACTGCCTATGCCTTCGAAGGTGGGGTGCTGCGAGAAGTAGATGACATCATCAAGGAGGTTGAAGCCTACAATTGTGAATACGTCACGGTTACCGGCGGTGAACCCCTGGCCCAACCACTGACTTTGGAATTGCTGAGTAGGCTCTGCAGTTCAGGCTACGTCGTTTCGCTTGAAACCGGCGGCGCCATCTCAATTGCTAATATTGATGAAAGAGTGTCTATCGTGCTGGATTTAAAGACACCTGGCTCCATGGAGTGTGACAGAAACTGCTATGAGAATGTCGGACTGCTAAAAGCCACTGACCAGGTAAAATTTGTTATCTGTAGTCGGGAAGACTATGAATGGTCAAAGGCAAAAATTGCTCAACTCGATTTGCACAGTAAAGTTGATGAGATATTGTTTTCGCCGAGTCACGATCAGCAATCGTCGCAGCAGCTTGCCGAGTGGATACTGGATGATGGCTTGAAGGTCCGATTGCAATTACAACTTCACAAACAGATTTGGAATGCCGAGCCAGGGCGTTAAGCAATGACAAAAGATATTAGTAATAAAGCAATAGTGCTCGTATCCGGCGGGTTGGATTCGGCTACATGCCTGGCACTGGCGATTGCACAGGGCTATGAGGTTTATGCGATCAGCTTCGACTATGGACAGCGCTCCAGCAGCGAACTCGATGCGGCAAAAAGAGTTGTAAGTCAGTTGGGCGCGAAGGAGCACCGGGTGATAGATCTCAACATTGGTCAGTTGGGTGGCTCCGCTCTCACAGATTCAGCAATGCATATTCCAGAAGCAGAGTCTGATGGTATTCCTGCAACTTATGTCCCAGCCAGGAATACCGTCTTTCTTTCCTTTGCTCTGGCCTGGGCCGAGGTGCTGGATGCGGAAGCAATCTATATAGGTGTAAATGCACTGGATTATTCAGGTTACCCGGATTGTCGACCTGAATATATTGCTGCTTTTCAGAATCTGGTTAAGCTTGCCACCAAGGCTGGCGTAGAAGGAAAAGTGATCCGTGTCGAAACACCTTTAATCGATTTGAGTAAAGGCGAAATTATCAAGACTGGCATGCGCCTTGGCGTGGATTACAGTATTACTGTATCCTGCTATCAGGCCGATGATCGAGGTAAAGCCTGTGGGCACTGTGATAGCTGTCGGTTGCGCAAACAGGGATTTGTTGACGCTGGTGAGCTGGATCCAGGCTGCTATCAGTAACATTTGATCTGGCGGATTTTTTGCACAAATTTGCCATGCATGACTTGTCTTTTTTTATTTTGATAGTACTATGTCGCCCTTCCGTGGGCCGTTAGCTCAGTCGGTAGAGCAGAAGGCTTTTAACCTTTTGGTCGAGCGTTCGAATCGCTCACGGCCCACCATATTTCCTTCGACTATTACCTGTCCAGGCTGAAGCGTTGCGCTACTTCGCTTTGGCAATTTTCGATTGAGTGGATGCATATTAAACAACCTGCAAAGCCTTAATCAATTTACGCTGTGGTATGATTGCTGTTCGTTAAGCAAAATTATCTGTGATGGCAGAAACTAAAGAAGCAATCTCCTCATTGGCGGCCGATAAGGCTATCGTCAAACAATATCTGGACTCGGCGGAGTTACCGCCCGAGCTGGATAACGCGGACCAACAATATTACATAGTCAGTATCAAGGACCTGCTGCTCGAGAAGAATGCAGCGCTGGTAGCTCATTACTATACCGATGCGATATTGCAGGATCTGGCGGAATCAACTGGCGGACTGGTTGGGGATTCGCTGGAAATGGCGCGCTTTGGTCGCGACTGCGAAGCCGACACTTTAATGGTAGCAGGCGTTCGCTTTATGGGTGAATCGGCCAAGATTCTAAGCCCTGAAAAAACTGTTTTGATGCCGACTCTGGATGCCACCTGCTCTCTGGATATTGCCTGTCCGATAGAGCAGTTTTCAAGCTTTTGCGATGCCCACCCTGATCGCACGATCGTGGTTTATGCAAATACGTCGGCGGTGGTGAAAGCCAGGTCTGACTGGGTGGTTACTTCGAGTATTGCACTGGAGGTGGTTGAACATCTTAATGCACAGGGAGAAAAAATTATTTGGGCACCGGACCGCCATCTAGGTGCCTACATCCAAAAACAAACCGGCGCCGATATCCTGTTGTGGGATGCTGCCTGTATTGTGCACGAGGAATTCAAGGCACGTGGACTACAGGCTATGCGGAAAGTTTATCCAGATGCTGCGATATTGGCACATCCGGAGGCGCCGGATTCAGTTCTGGAAATGGCCGATGTCATTGGCTCGACTACCCAGATAATTAATGCCGCAAAAACCCTGGACAACGTCAGCTTTATCGTTGCGACAGACCAGGGAATATTTCATAAAATGCAACAAGTGGCGCCAGATAAGGAATTTATTATCGCGCCCACAGCGGGGGAAGATGCGACCTGTCGAAGCTGTGCCCATTGCCCCTGGATGGCAATGAATGCATTGAAAAATACCTACCAGTCTTTGCTGTACGGCAGCAATGAAATAAGGATAGATACTACCTTGAGGGAAAAGGCCATGCTGCCTCTGCAGCGGATGCTGCACTTTGTTGCCGAGAACAAACTGAAGGTAAAGGGAAAAGCCTGAAAAATAAACTTTTAGTACCTCGACCAGGGTTAGGTTTCGGGTGCAGCGGGTCTCTCAGCGTTTAGATGCAAGGCGCTTTTGCGCCGTCGTAGCCTGCGCTCCATCAAGCGAAAGCAACGCCGCAGATGAACGCTGAGAGACCCGCCCTTCGGGAGTTCACCAGACTGTCCATTGTGGCGTTGCAGCAACTTGACTTAGCGGTGCTAGGCCTGCGCTACTGCG
>PBTO01000023.1 GCA_002726595.1 Gammaproteobacteria bacterium
TTCCTCTACCTGATCACTGATTTGCGGTGAGTTGCCGAAATTTGCCAGCACTGGCAGATTGCGTGCCAGATGATGACAGAAGCTATCGATGGTCTGGATACGAAGCTGATCTGGCGCTTGCAGCAGTTGCCAGCCTAGTGCTTTATCTTGTGCCAGTACCTGTGATGCCAGTTCGAACTTGAGTTTGTCAAGGTCCGTATTCTGATCCAGATTAGCGTCACCGGCTGCAGCCCACTCCAGAGTTTCAATGATGCGGCTCGTCATTTCTGCCGCAGCTTTCCTGGTGAAGGTGATTGCGAGTATTTCTTCCGGCTGTGAGCATTTAGCCAATAGCTTAAGAAAACGCAGGCTAAGTAGCTCGGTCTTACCCGAGCCGGCCGGGGCCTGCACTGCGACAGACACATTGGTATCCAAGGCCCGGAGCCGAGTCTCAGCATCGATGACAGGGGTAGTGCTCATACTGCTTCCTCTTCGACCAGGTCATTCAAAGCAGCTTGCTCGTCGATGCGACAGAGCCCCGCGAGTTCACAATACCGGCAGGTTTCCCGGCCGCGAGTCGGGCTGACGGTGAGCAGACCCTGCTCAAACTCAGAGGCGATAGACGAAATCATCGTGTTCCACCGTTGTTGTAGCTCAGGCCAGCTGCCATCGAAGGCCCGATTTTTAGCCAACGGCTTGAGTGCTGGATGGAAATCCACCAGATCGGTTGCACCAAAATAAGCGATGTTTTCCACAGTAACCTGGCAAATAAGCGCCGCGCTCAGTTCTTTGTCTGATTGCTCAGACAGCGTCAACTGATATAGAGGGAGTTGCAGATCTTCGGGTCGGTCATCGAACCATTTGTAATCGGTTTTCCTGCCGGTCTTGTAGTCGATAAGAACCAGCGAGCCATCGCCCAGCCGGTCGACACGATCCACTTTCAGTTTTAATGTTAGCGGCCCCCATTTCCACTCCAACGATTGTTCGGTAGCGATGGTCTCAAAGCGCGATCTCTCTTTATCAATCGCCAGGAAGCTGTTTAGCAGTACGGTCAATCTGTTTGATTCCAGCTCGGAGAAGGTCAGGGTCATTGTTTCCGGGAATTTTCGCTTTAACCAGCGCAGTGCCACAACGACACTTGAGTCGATGTGTTCTGCCAGGGCTTCGCTGGTAAGTTGTTCCAGCTTGTCGGATGATTTAAGAGTTTTCCAGAACTGCTCCAGCGCCAGATGTAATGCACTCCCTCTGGCGAGCGGATCGAAGCCGGATCTGAACTCAGGCAAGGCTTCACTCTTCAGGCGGTGAATGGCAAAGGCTCTAAATGGGCAATTGGCCTGATTGGTGAGCAGGCTGGCCCCACCCCTGATTGTTTCATTCTTGCCAAGAGGTAACAGTTGAGGATCCTTTACCAACTCTATTGAACACTCGGTTAATTCCGCTGGTGGATCGGGAAGGGTAAATTGTTTGGCCTCAGTTTCTCTGATGAGACTGCTCACGCGCAGCTTTTCATCTTCCTCAATTTCATGATGACTGAAGACGACCGACTCGCGGCTTGCCTGTATTAAGAAAGTGAGGTCGTGTTGTGCTTGCTCCAGTTGCAGTTGGCTGCTGCTACCAGGGAGCTCGAGTTCCTTCTGTAAGGCGTAGGGCAGAAAAGGGATATGGCGCACTGGAGCAGGCCAGCTCCTGTCATCCATTCCGAGAATCCAGATGTGTGTGAAATGAAATCCCATGGCTTGATCTACTGAGAGCAGCGAGACATTCAGTGAGGGAGTGAATGGATTTTTTGTTGGAGTCTGCCGGCATAGCAATTTGAGTCGGAAAATAGCCGCGTAACAATCCATTTCACCTGAAATATGTGCTGCACCACGGAACTGGGCCAGGACCTCCTGCCATTGCGAGAAGAGTGATTTCTCGGACATATGGCATTGGGGCTCATTCCAGTCGATTAGTGTCAATTGCTGTTCGAATAGATCGGCCCAATGTGTTGCATTGCCGCGAGTGGCTCGTTGTCTTCTCAAATGTTCGAATTGCTGTAGTTTCTCAGCGAGTACCGGGCAATGGTGATCGCTGTCTTCTGTGAGCATGTGGTTTTTCAGATCCGCAATTCTGGATCTGGCTTCACAGCGCTGGCGCAGCCTTAGCTGGAGGGAGACTCTGGCTTGCTCTTCTTCTTTGAATCCGGAAATTCTCGGGTTTTGAAGCAGGTAGCAGAATTCTGCTGTCTCCTGTTTGTAGTGATTTAGACCAAGGACTCGAAAGATCAGGTCGATAGTTTGCTGTCGATCCAGATTGCGGGCAGCGGTGAAACTGTTGATGACAGCTTGCTCATTTAGTGAATTGCTTGCAGCAGGCTGATACGTGTCGCAAAAGAGCGGGTATATAAGATCAAATCTTGTCGTCAAATTCTCAGAAATTATTCCAATATGAGCAGCGCGATACTCATCCGTGATATTGCGTGCCCAATTGGCGCAAGCTGTTACTTCGCTTTGTAAGTCGGCAAAAGTGTAACGGTTCGTATGTGGATCGGGATGCGTTGTATTGACCAGTACTGTTTTTTCCGGAAACTTGTCGAATAGACTCTGATAAAGTGGCGGCGGATTGGAAAATCCAAGCAGATAGATTTCACCTTCTAATTCGCTGTCATTTTCATCCAGTTCAATTACAATTTTCTCTGTAGCATCACTTAGACCGATAAGTTGATGCCGTCGGCAGTACCCGGTGAATTGGTCGCTCCACTGTAAAAAAGCGGCAACATCTGAAATCCCGCTAAAGGAAGAGAGTGCGATCTCGTCCATATACCATTGTTTGGCCAGTTGATAGGCGCGNCTTACTGCCAGCGCTGTCTCGCCTGGATTAAGCAGTGGAATATTGTTCACTGAACTTTCCAGTATCTCTAGCCAGATAAAGTATTCCTCCTGTTTGCCAAGCAGATGGAACTGATTGAATGGATCGATTCCACGGTCAGAGAGGTTTTGCCAGGTGTTTTGCAGCCAGATATCGATGGCAAGCACCCGTGGGCTGGTCCAGGCACCAGACTGTTGTTTGCTGTGCCCGTAACTGTAGAGAATCGCATCACGCATGCGATGATTTGGCACCAGAATCAAATTTCCCCGTGCCAGTGGTGCACTAATCGATTCAATAGTAAATCGGGATATGGTCATTTTGTCTTTTTGCGGTAGTACTTCACGGTGANCATAGCCCACTTGACAGGTGGGATGACCAGTTCTGAAATTCCTCCGAGTTGCCCCGGTAGATGATTCGCTGATTCTTCTTATTCAGCTGGTAATCGTACATCGGATCGTAATAATCACGGAGCAGACGTGCTATCCAGATGCGGTGTTGTTGAGTGTCGCCATTGTCTTGTTGTTGCCTGATCGCACTCTCCATATCCTGTTTGACGATGGCATAGTTTTCCTGCCCCAGGCGACGGTTGATACGTTGCAGTGCCGAGAGTAGAAATTCTTCGAACAATTCCTCTACCGTTTCCGGCGCGTTGTTCTTGTAGTCAAGATAATTGGAAATGATGTAATCGTTCAGTATGGTATCGACGCGCTGGTCCAGACTCTCTTCGAGTACAGCAAGCGGTGAATTTGACATTTTGTCGTACAGACATAACGGTATGGAAACCGAGCCTATAGATCGACTCTCATCCTCCAGAAACAGCATTTTATAGCGCTGAAAGGGAAGCTTCAGCAACGCAATGGCGAGTTGATCTTCGAAATTAATTTGGCTCGGCTGCGCGTCTTTGCGTTTGCCAAACGCTGAACCCCGGTGGTTAGCAACACCTTCCAGATCGACGCTGTTTGGCAGTTTGTTAATTAGATGGGTTTTGCCGGTGCCGGTTTTTCCTGCAACAATTATCAGCTCGCTGCGTCTGGAAAATTGTTCGATGGTTTCGATCAGAAACCGGCGTAAGGCCTTGTAACCACCTTCGACTCGGGCAACATCGATGCCCGATTCCAGCAGCCAGGACTGTACTGTTTGGGAGCGCAGGCCGCCGCGAAAGCAATAGAGCACGGTGGCGGGATTGTGCTCTATTAGTCCACACCAATTTGCCAGCCGCTCTGATCGGGTATTACCACTGACCAGTTGCTGCCCCAGTTCCATGGCAGCCTGCTGCCCCTCCGCTTTGTAGGTTTTGCCTACTTGCTCGCGTTCATTATCGCTGAGCAGTGGTGCATTGATGGCGCAGGGAAAAGCTCCGCGTTTAAATTCAACTGGGGAACGCAAGTCCAACAAAGGGGTGTCGTTGACAAAGAGATTGGCGAAAGCATCTTTATGAATAATATCAGGCATAGAACGTAGAAAGCCCGAGTCGAGCTTTAATTCATTGTATTCAGATTTCAAGTGTAGCACCTGCTAAGGCGCTAACCCTACTAAGCCATGGAAGTAGCTTTAAAGTAATGGCTTGGATCAGATTGTGCTGCAGCTTATGATGGTGGTTGGCAGGCTGCGCTCGATGAGCTTGTAAGTAGCCGCTGCTATTGTGAGGGAATGTTATCTGCAAATCATCTGCAACAATTGATCCCTTATCCCTGGTTAAGCATATCGATGTGCAGGGACCCGCTCCCGTGCACCTGTGGGATCCGCCTTTCTGTGGCGAGATGGATATGCGTATTGCTCGAGATGGCACCTGGTTTCATCAGGGCGCGCCTATTCGTCGCCAGTCTATGGTCAAACTTTTTGCTTCCATACTGCGGCTGGACCCGGACGATTGTTACTATCTGGTTACTCCGGTGGAGAAGGTGCGGATAACCGTTGATGATTGCCCCTTTGTTGCGACTCTACTCGAAGCGAGGGGCAGTGGCCGTGAACAGGAATTGCAGTTTACAACGAATATTGAAGAAACAGTGGTAGCAGGTGAAGCGCATCAGATTCGGGTCACCGAGGATGTGGAGACTGCTGAACCCCATCCGGTTGTGCATATTCGCAGTGGTTTAAATGCGTTGATTAATCGCAATGTGTTTTATCGTCTGGTTGATCTTGCTGAGACGCGGGATGAGTCTTCGCGAACTATCAGTGGGGTGTGGAGTGGGGGCCAGTTTTTTGCATTGGGAAGTTTTGAAACTTAATTTAAATACTAATAGACAGCTTTAGGGTGATCAGTATTTTTCTGCGTCCGACAAGCGGGATACTCCTTCCTGCCGACCCTGCGGGTCTGATTGGCTGGAAGGAGTATCGCGCTCGCCGGACTTGATAGTGCAGAGTCCGGGTCTTGCGTTTTCGATGATTTTAGTTTGGCACCGGGAAGGGGGAAGAATATTGACCTACTCTGGCAAAAACGGCATTATAAGCGCCTTTTTTATCCGGGCCAGGGAAGGGTGGAGCCGGGCTATGTTTATCTTGTTTTTGTTCTATTTGATTTGGTGAATCCATGAAGATTTTAGTGGCAATAAAACGCGTCGTCGATGCGAATGTGAAGGTGCGGGTGAGATCCGATCATAGTGGTGTTGATTTGACTAACGCCAAGATGGCGATCAATCCCTTTTGTGAAATTGCCGTAGAAGAAGCAATTAGAATGAAAGAGGCCGGTCACGCGGAAGAAGTTATAGTCGGGTCAATCGGTCNGGCGGTGTGTCAGGAACAGATTCGCACCGCGCTGGCGCTGGGTGCTGACCGCGGCATCCTGGTTGAATCGGAGGAGGAATTACAGCCGTTGGCGGTGGCGAATGTGTTGAAGGTTCTGGTTGAGAAAGAAGCGGCAGATCTGGTCCTGTTGGGCAAGCAATCCATCGATACAGATAATAATCAGGTCGGCCAGATGCTGGCTGCCCTTTGCAACATGCCCCAGGGCACATTTGCCTGCAAGGCAGAAATTAAGGATGGGAAAATTGCCGTGACACGGGAAATTGACGGCGGGGAGCAAACCGTTCTGTTGCAGCTGCCCGCGGTTGTAACAACCGATTTACGTTTAAATGAACCGCGCTATGCCTCGTTGCCGAATATTATGAAGTCGAAGAAAAAGCCAATCGACAGGATGAATGCTGCTGATTTGGGAATCGATATAAGCTCGAAACTCACCACCTTGCGTGTTACACCACCGCCAGAGCGCACTGCTGGCATTCTGGTTGAGTCTGTGGACGAGCTGATAAGCAAACTCAAAACTGAAGCCAAGGTTATCTAGGGGAGCCATCATGTCGATATTAGTAATAGCAGAACACGATAACAGTTCCCTGAAACCTGCCACCTTGAATGCCGTGACAGCGGCTGCAACTATTGGCGGTGAAATAACCGTGCTGGTTGCCGGACAAGCTTGCCAGGACATTGCTAATTCTGCAGCGCAAATTTCTGGTGTAGCCAAAGTGCTGCTGGCTGACAACTCCGGTTATGCACATCAACTGCCCGAGAATGTTGCTCCGCTGGTAGTAGACGCGGGCCAGTCCGCTACTCATATCCTCGCTGCAGCAACGACTACGGGAAAAAATATACTGCCTCGGGTTGCCGCGCTTTTAAACGTAGCCCAGATTTCCGATATTGTAGAGGTTCAATCACCCGACACTTTCGTGCGCCCGATCTATGCTGGTAATGCATTGGCAACCGTGCAGTCGGAAGATGCGGTCAAGGTAATCACGGTACGAACTACCCACTTTGATGAAGCCGAACTGGGGGGTAGTGCAGCTATTGAAAGCAGCGACTTTGCCTGTAACCAGGAACAAGCCACTTTTGTCGGTGAGAAACTCTCCGTATCCGAAAGAGCCGAACTCACCTCAGCCTTGATCGTGATTTCTGGTGGGCGCGGTATGCAAAACGGAGAAAACTTTATCCTGCTGGAGAAAGTAGCCGACAAATTGGGGGCGGCCATTGGCGCATCCAGGGCCGCGGTGGATGCGGGCTTCGTTTCCAATGACATGCAGGTGGGCCAGACCGGTAAAATTGTGGCGCCCGATTTATATATCGCGGTCGGCATATCCGGTGCTATCCAGCATCTGGCCGGCATGAAGGACAGCAAGGTAATCGTGGCGATCAACAAGGACGAGGAAGCACCTATATTCCAGGTTGCCGATTATGGCCTGGTTGCTGATCTGTTCAAAGTGCTGCCGGAGTTAGAGCAGGCGTTGTAAAACTCCTATTTTATCTCCCTCAGTGATCAAGTGCCCGGCAAGCGGGCACTTGATGCCTGACTGAGCGTTATTGCTCTGGACTGGAAGGTGTGTTGGCTTCCTGCTGACGCCGTTTTACTTCCCTCGGATCGTTGGGCGCTCTGCCAGCAGATGCTACCGGCGCATTGCCAGCAGGTGCTTCCGTAACGCTGGGAGAGGGCTGAGGTTTGGTCGCTTTTTCAACGGGCACCTGTGATTGCGGTTTCTCAGTGGATTGTTCCGGTGTTTTAGCTGCCGCTGGCTTGCTCGACACTGGTTTAACGTCACCCTCAGTGGTTTTTGTCGCACCATTAGTCGACTTGTCTTTTGCAGGGGCCGGGCTAGAGGGTGTATCCGGGGTCGCTGGCCTAGCAGCAGTATCTGAGCCAACGGGAGTCTTTGATTTAGCCGGAGTATCTGCTACAGCTGATGCAGCAGGTTTGTCAGAAGCTTTTGCCTTAACAGGAGCAGCTGGTTTATCAGAAGTCTCTGCCTTAACCGGAGCGGCTGATTTATCAGAAGTCCCTGCCGTAACTGGAGCAGTAGGTTTATCAGAAGCTTCTGCCCTAACAGGAGCGGCTGGTTTATCAGAAACATCTGCCGTAACCGGAGCGGGTGGCTTGTCAGGGGCATCTGCCACAACTGGAGTGCGTGGCTTATCAGTAGCATCTGCGGTAGCCGAAGTAGCCGGTTTAGCCGGAGAATCTGTCGCGGCAGGTTTGGCAGAAGCAGCCACTTTAGCCGGTGTTTCTGCTACAGCTGCTGTGGCTGGAGTGGCCGGAGCACTTCTGCTAGCCACTGTTTCCGCTGGTTTTTGTTCAGTCGCTGTGGGCGACTGACCTGGTTTTTTCTCTGCCTGTCCCTGCTGCGGTTGCTGTACTTTGCTGGTTTGTTCCTTATTATCAGCATTAGCTGCTGCCTTTTCTGGTCTGGGACCGCGCTTTCTTTGTGCAGTGTTTCGTTGTCGCTTACTTGCTGGTCTGCGTTGCGCTTTTTGCTCGGTGTCTTTATCACGATTACCTGACTTCGCCTGCTTACCCTCACTGGCAGGTTTGCCCTTATTACCGGCCTCCTGGCCACGTTTAGGGCTGGGTTTACGTTTCTGCTGCTGATTCCCGCCTTTGGCATGGCTGCTATCCCGTTTTTCATTTCTTTGGGAGCTTGCCTGGCGGTTTTGCTGACCACGCTGATTGCGGTTCGACTGCTTCGAGCGACTCCTCTGTGGTTGCTGCTGTCGTCGTTTCTGTGGTTGGGGTTTGCTGCTTGTTTCAGAGCTGCCAAACAGGCCGCCAATTGCAGCAAAGAAGGTAGCAAATAAGCCTTTGCTCGGCGGAGGCGTGCGCGGAGGTGGCGCAGAGCTTACCGAAGGCCGTTGTACTGCCGCTTGTTGTTGGGGTGGCGGCTTAATATTTGCCGCCGGCTCAGGTTCTGAAGTGGCTTCCACATCGTAAGTCTGGGCTTGTTGATTAACACCGGTGATTTCAAAGTGAGGCGTTTCCAATTCCGAGTTAGGGGAGATGACGATGCGTGTCTTGCTTTGTTCCTCGATCGCAGAAACGGCGGCGCGTTTTTCATTCAGAAGAAAAGAAGAAATGACCAGTGGCACAATTGCCCTTAATTCCTGGCTCTTCTGCTTGTTGGCTTCTTCCTGCAGGATACGAAGAATGGACAATGACAGGGATTCAACGTCCCGGATACTGCCCTGGCCACTGCAACGAGGACAGACAATGGCACTGGTTTCGCCCAACGAAGGACGCAGGCGCTGGCGTGACATCTCCAGCAGGCCGAAGCGGGAAATACGCCCAACCTGAACCCGGGCTCGGTCCGCCTCTAATGCATCGCGCATTCTGTCCTCGACAATGCGTTGATTACGATTGGAAGTCATATCGATAAAATCGATTACAATCAAACCTCCCATATCCCTCAGGCGCAGTTGGCGAGCTATTTCGTCAGCGGCTTCGAGGTTGGTATTTAAGGCTGTTTCTTCGATATCAGCACCGCGGGTGGCACGAGATGAATTGATATCGATGGAGACAAGTGCTTCGGTCGGATCTATCACCACGGAGCCGCCGGCCGGGAGCTTTACCTCGCGCCCGAACGCACTCTCGATCTGGTTTTCGATCTGATAATGATTAAACAGCGGTATTTTTTCAGCATAGAGTTTTATGCGATTTTCATACTGGGGCATTACCTGGCGAATAAAGCTGATCGCCTCCTGATGGGTTTCATCCGTATCGATTAATACCTCGCCTATGTCTTTTCGCAGATAGTCTCGGATTGTGCGGATAATGACATTGCTTTCCTGATAGATAAGAAACGGTGCCTGCTTTTTAGAGGCAGCTTCTTCAATTGATTTCCACAAAGCCAGCAGGTAATCCAGATCCCACTGCAGTTCTTCCTGGTTTTTGCCAACTCCGGCGGTACGGACAATGAGGCCCATGCCATCGGAAAAATTCAGATTGCGCAGTGCGTCTCTGATATCTGAGCGTTCATCACCTTCAATACGTCGGGAAATACCCCCGGCTTTGGGGTTATTGGGCATCAACACCAGGTAACGGCCAGCAAGGCTAACAAAAGTGGTTAGAGCAGCGCCCTTGTTGCCACGCTCCTCCTTTTCGACCTGGACAACCACTTCCAGGCCTTCCGAGATCAATTTCTTGATGTTGGATTTATCGCCGGAAGGAGCATTCTTTGAGTAATAGCGCTGGGAGATTTCCTTGATTGGCAGAAAACCATGTCGATCGGCGCCAAAGTCAACAAAGGCCGCCTCGAGGCTGGGTTCAACCCGGGTTATCTTGCCTTTGTAGATATTGGCTTTTTTCTGTACGCGGGTGCGGTGTTCGATGTCCAGGTCATAGAGACGTTGGCCATCAACCAGTGCAACTCGAAGCTCTTCTTCTTGAGTTGCATTTATGAGCATTCTTTTCATAAGAGTTCACTTTCTGTTGTACCAGATAAGCAAACTCAGGAGGGGCATATTTTCGGAATGGCACGGCTGGCCGACGAACCCACAGGGNTGTCTGATCGTGCACGAACTACAAGAACGGTCAACAATACAGCCAAAACAAAGGCTACAAGCCCTTTACTGGATCCTATAAAACAGAACTATCGCCCCGTTGGAGTCGGGTTCCACAGACACCTATCGGGCTATTGCTGCTCTCCGAATCACTAGCGAAAGGTTTCTGTTCTGCATTGATTTCTACACTAGTTAAANGTACTGCCGTTTCTTGTATTTCTTGTCTCGATCCGGGTCCGCAGACCACCTGGTAACTACCCTCAGGCGTAGGATCGAAATCGCTAAATATGATGTCCTGAATTTAATCTGGTGCTGTTTATCGGGTCATGCCCCCTTGGGGATGACGTTAAATTTCTATTGTCTGTCGGCTCTGTATGAGCTTTTCAGTTTCGTTTGCGCCTATGTCATAACACCAAGGCAAACTTAAACTTAGTCAGTTCTATATCAGCGGCATTCTCGTATCACGATGTTGTACTGGTGACGGCTTAATTGCCACCGAGTGCCCCTGCGGCAGCCAGCCAGGCTACGTGCCATAAAAAAGCTCTGCCTGTGCAACGGAACCTTGATTCTGCGTTGCATACAGCGGTCGAATATAACAGCAAAGCGGGAGTAACTCAAATAAAAATGGTCAGCCTGTTTGAAAAATTCGCCTAAAAACAAGGGCCTGGATACAATTTTATCCAATAACAGGCACTCCTGAATCCAGGCCATTTGCTATAACTTACTTGCTAATAAAATTCTCTTGAGCATACAATAGCCGCCAGCGTGGCTTTGTCGGTACAAGGACACACGCAAAAAATACAAAAATAAGCATAATCGGGCAAAAAACCAGCAGCAAAAGCTGTTTTAAGCCATCTGGACTGGCAGGTTTGCTGTGTTTGAAGAAGAATCGCTATGACAATCTACTCCTATTGCCGTACTTCTGAGCTGGAAGCCAGGCTCGACAAAGAAGAGCTGGATTCCATTCTGGAGCTGGAACAACTCGCCATTCAATCCTATTGCCTCAGCCGATGCTGGTTTATGACCGAAACCCTGGGGGATATCGATTGCAACTGGAATCAGGATTTTGCCAAGCGGGAAAATGGCAAGCGTTTATTAGATGGAGTCAGGTCGGGGGATGTGATTCTTTGCAGTAAGCTCGAACGTATATTCAGTTCCTGCCATGATGCCTTGGCCGTGCTAAGTGTACTAGGGAAAAAGGGAGTTGGATTGCATATTGTCGAACTAAAAGGCGATATTACCGACCCGGACTTCTCGGTCAACTTTGAAAAGCTGGCACAAATATTTTCAGCGCTAGAGAAGCGTAAATCTGCCGAACGAATAAAAAGCGTCAAACAGCGCCAGCGTAAGCAGGGCAGGTATCTTGGTGGCAGCAGGCCATTCGGTTTCACTATTCATGAGAATGGGCGACTGATAGAAAACCCGATAGAGCAGCGCGTCCTCAGAAAGATCATGTGGTTAAAACGACAGGGTAAGTCACTGCGAGCGATTTCAAGTGAAGTCTCAACGCCGGTCATGCCGATCTGTTTCAAGACTGTGCAGCGCCTGTTGCAGCGTCATGGGGATCAACTATAAATCGATCGTGGCTCTCACGTTATGTTTAAGCCTGTCTCTTTGTTCGTCGGCTTGCGCTACACTCGCACTCGCAGGCATAACTATTTCATCTCCTTTGTTTCGATAATTTCCATGCTTGGTATAAGCCTCGGGGTAATTGCCCTGGTGGTTGTGCTGTCGGTGATCAATGGATCGACCTCAACAATGCGGCTCGAGACATTAAAATCTATTCCTCATGTCACTGTTTCGGGACCAGGTGTAAGCGCTGATTGGCAAAGGCTGGTGGAGAAAGCGCGCCCTAGTGTAAATGTGCTTGGCGCGGCACCCTACATGGAAGCGGAGGCGATGCTGCGAAATCAGGGGCAAATACTGTTTATCCGCTTGCGGGGGGTCGACCCAGAGCTCGAGCCCACTGTGCTGGACAATGACAGCAGTACCTATCGCGAGTTACTGCAGGCACTTGATTCCTCGGAAAACGGTATTGTGCTTGGAACCCAGCTTGCCGGGCGCCTCGGAATTTTTGGCAGCGATGATGTAAGTATCACGCCCTTGGGCAGCTTGCTGGCCAGATCTTTGGATGATTCACGGGGTTTTCAGGTCGTAGCAACGGCCGATTTTGGTTTCTACGGTAATGACAATATCGCCTTGATTAAACTGGATCAGGCGCGGGAGATTTTTTCCCGGAGCGCAGATAATAATTTGCGGCTGCGTCTCAGGGTAAGCGATGTATTTGAAGCGGAGAACATTGCCAGCGAAGCGCTGAGCGGAGAATCCGGTCTGCTTATCCAGCCCTGGAACGAAGTCCAGGCAAATCTGTTTAACGCCCTGCGTATGGAAAAAATAATGACCGGTTTTATGCTGCTTATGATCGTGTTAATCGGTGCGGTAAATATCATTTCAACACTGGTGATGGTGGTGGCCGATAAGGGGGCCGACATCGCCATATTACGTACTATGGGTGCCAGCCGAAAAACCATCATGTCTGTCTTTATGGTGCAGGGTGTAGTTGCCGGTGTAATTGGAACCTTGCTGGGCATGTTGCTGGGAGTATTGCTTGCGCTGAATATTACCGAGTTAAGTTTGTTGTTTGAGCGTTTTGTAAACAACACATTTTCCGGCAGCAATATTTATTTGATATCCCATCTGGAAGCTGAATTGGTCTGGGGAGACGTGGCTTTGGTTGGCATCGCGGCACTCATCATCAGCTTTCTCGCCACGCTTTACCCAGCCTATCGGGCTGCAAATGTTCATCCTGCCGAGGTGTTGCGCTATGAATGAGGTAGCACAAGCAAAATGAGCAGTAATACCGAAGCACTGCCTGTTGTTCTCGAATGTCACGCCCTGGAGAAAGTTTATTCCGAGGGGCCGCAGGAATTGAGAGTATTGGCTAATGTAAACCTGCAAGTATTTGCCGGTGATCAGATAGCTGTTGTGGGGAGTTCAGGTTCGGGTAAGACAACCTTACTCAACCTCCTGGGCGGGCTGGATGTTCCTACGTCCGGCAAGGTGTATGTGTCAGGTAAGGATCTGGCCTCGGTGAGCGAAACGGAACGAGGAGTGTTGCGTAATAAACACCTAGGATNTGTATACCAGTTTCATCATCTGCTGGGAGAATTTACCGCGCTTGAGAATGTGTGTATGCCGTTACTTATTGGCGGTACCGATGTGGCACATGCTACCGAGCGGGGGAGTGAGATACTCGCCAAAGTGGGCCTGGCAGAGCGGCTCGATCATAAACCGTCGGAGCTATCCGGTGGCGAACGACAACGCGTGGCCATTGCGCGCGCCCTGGTTACAGAGCCTCAGTGTGTCTTGCTCGACGAGCCTACGGGCAACCTCGATCGGCATACTGCCGAGGAAATCCAGCAACTGATGCGTGAATTAAATTCAATGCTGAAACTAAGTTTCATCGTTGTCACTCATGATGAAAAACTGGCCGATTCCCTGCAGCGGAAGTTGCTGCTAAAGGATGGAAATTTGCATGAGTGAGGCTGGCTTTTCCATAGCTCGTCATATTGCGACACGTTATGTCAGCGTCGGCAAACACAGCCAGCTTGTTTCTTTTATGTCAGCCGTATCGGTATTTGGGCTGGCTCTGGGAATAACTATTTTGATCACCGTGCTTTCCGTAATGAATGGTTTTGATCGGGAGATGCGCGAAAGCATCCTCGGCATAGTGCCACATCTCACAGTAACCACGGCCGAAAACGTCTCGCTGGCGGACTGGGAACAGGTGCAGGCAAGAATTGAACAGGATGCCCGGGTAGTCGCTACCGCACCGCTCATTGAGGTAGGTGGCGTGCTGGCAAGTTCTCAAGGTAATAAAAGCGTACTGGTCAATGGTGTTGATGCGTCAAGGGAAGAGGAGATTTCTACAATCTCCAACTTCGTTCAGGAAGGCAGCGTGGCCGCTTTGCAGCAGCAACAGTGGGGCATCGTGCTGGGTGCTACACTGGCAGAGCGCCTGGCAGTGGGTGTGGGTGACAAGGTGGATTTGTTTTCCGCTAATATTTCCATCAATCCACTTGCACCACAGGCAATATTTCGAAGTTTTCAGGTAGTCGGCGTTTTTCGCGTGGGCACCCAGGAACTCGACAGTGAGCTGGTGGTAATAAATATTGCCGCTGCGCGGGCCTTGTACAAGCTGAGAGTGCCCTACACAGCAATGCGGATCAGATTGCAGGATGTCTTGTTGGCCGATCAGCTGCGGTTTGAATTGATTGGAGTATTGCCAGAAGAATTTGTCATAGCGAGTTGGACCAGTGTGTTCGGCAACATTTATGAAAATATCAAATTATCTCGTACTTTAATCGGCCTTATGCTGTGGCTGCTGATTGCGGTGGCTGCGTTTAATCTGGTGGTCAGCCTGATCATGATAGTAAGAGACAAGCGCGGCGATATCGCCATATTGCGCACCTTGGGTGCCAGTCCGCAAACCATCAGCCGGATATTTATGTGGCAGGGCTGTATGGTGGGTGTGATCGGTACGGTTATTGGCGTCATACTCGGTGTGCTTGCCTCCTGGCAGATCAGTAATTTTGCCGAGTTCCTGCAGCAGGCGTTTTCAATTCAGCTATTAAGTGCTGAGGTGTACCCCATCGATTATCTGCCCTCGCAGATCAGACTCGCTGACGTGATTCTTGTTGCGCTGGGTGTGCTCTTACTCTCTTTGCTGGCAACTATCTATCCAGCTCGCCGCGCGGCTGCTACACAACCAGCCGAGGCGCTGCATAACGAATAATTCCTCTCCTGTCCCGAATACTTCACGCAGTTGGTAAATTATTCAGACTAGTTGGCCTTTGGCTCGATTTTTGACTAGCTTAATCTTTGACTGGCTCGTGGCAAGAGATTCTGTGTACTGACCACGATCCCCTCGATTGAAATCCCAGAATGGGTAGCGAAGGATTTAGCATGCGATTAAGGATGATCGCCTATTGCCTGGGGGTTACTGCGACCGGATTGCTGGCTGATTTGCCTCCTGTGACCTCTCTGTTAGCGTGTTTTGCGTTGGCTATCTGCGCCGGTATGATTTGCCGCCGGTTCTGGCCTGGCAGTGTAGTGTATTCCTGCCTGCTGCTTATTGCCTGTTTTACTGCAGGTGTGACCTGGCACAGTCTGTGGGCTGGTCGGATTCTGGATCAGCATTTACCAGCGGCGCTCGAGCGCATCGATATGCGGGTTACAGGTAAGGTGCTGAATTTGCCTCAGCTCAATCCAAACTATCAGCAGTTTCAATTTCTTATCGAGAACAATCCACATGGGTTTCAGGGGCGGAAAATACTGTTGAATTATTACGGGCCTGAGACTATAGAGCCAGCCCAACATTGGCAGTTTACCGTACGCTTAAACCAGCCCCATGGATTCGCCAATCCGCAGACATTCGACTACGAAGCCTGGCTATTGCAAAAGGGAATAACTGCGAAGGGCTATGTGCGCAGCAGTGATTCCAATTTATTGCTGCCGGGGGACAGATTCTCTCTGGAGCTGTGGCGCTACCGGATAAAACAGACCTTGCTCGAAGCGATAGCCGAACTGGAATACAAGGAAATTATTCTCGCCCTGGTGTTGGGGGACAGCAGCCAGATTGCTCGGTCTGACAGAGACGTATTTACCGCTTCAGGTACCAGTCATCTATTTGTTATCTCCGGGCTGCATATAGGATTTGCCGCTGCGGTTGGTTATTGGTTGAGCAATTACCTGGCCCGACTCTTCCCTCTACTATTGTTGCTGATACCGGCACAGAGAGTGGCAGCTCTGTGTGCAATAGTGGTAGCCGGGATGTACAGTTTTCTGGCGGGTTTCACCTTGCCGACCCAGCGCGCTTTGGTCATGGTTTGTGTATTCATGTTAAACAAGGTGCTTTGTCAAAATCGCACTTCTTCTTATTCCCTGTTACTGGCACTGACACTGGTGTTAAGCCTGAATCCATTGGCGGCGGTCGGAGCTGGATTTTGGCTGTCATTTAGCGCCGTGGCGGCATTGCTGTTCAGTTTTACCAACCGCACACCAGACCAGCGCAAACTGTTGATGCGTGTGTGGAATGGTGCAATTCGATCCCAGCTCGTGGTGTTCACGGCACTTCTTGTGCCGCTAGCTGTCTTGATGCAGCAGACATCCCTGGTTGCTCCGGTGGCTAACGTAGTGGCAATCCCGGTGGTGAGTCTGACGGTGGTGCCGCTTTGCCTGCTATCGTTGTTACTACTCCCCATTGCCGGTGCTGTGGCTGAGTTTCTGTTACTGGTTGCAGATTTTGAGTTGGGATTGCTGACAAGGTCGCTGAATTTCGTGACCAGTTATGCCGGCCCAAATGTGCAATGGAGCTTCGCAGTCGCAGAGCAAGGGGTGTATTTGTTTGCTGGTTTGGCCTGCCTGCTGCTATTGTTCCCCAGGCGCTGGCCCTATCGGTATCTAGCCTTACCCCTGCTGATCCCCCTGGTATTTCCTCAAGGTATTAGCCCGGATCCGGGTGATCTTGAGGTACATATTCTTGACGTGGGGCAGGGCCTGGCTGTGCTACTGAGGACCAGTGATCACCTGCTGGTCTACGATGCCGGTCCCAGCTTCAGCGACGAATTTAATACCGGCAGCGCCGTGGTAATTCCGGTATTGCGGGGACTTGGCATCAACAAAATAGATAAACTGATCGTGAGCCACGGGGATAACGATCATGCCGGGGGTGCAACAGGTCTTCTGGAGAACATGCCAGTTGGCACTGTAACCAGCAGTTATGCCAACCTGGAAAGTAGCCAACCAGTACTTCCCTGCCTGGAATCCCAGCACTGGGTCTGGGATGAGGTTGAATTTCAATTCATTCACCCAAATACAGTTCAATACAGGGGTAATGACAGCTCCTGTGTGTTAAAGGTCAGCACTGGCAAGCACAGTATTTTGCTGCCTGGTGATATTGAACTGGGTACCGAGCGCCGGTTGGCAGCAGAATATGGATTGGAGCTGAAATCCGATATCCTAATCGCACCGCACCATGGGAGTAACAGCTCATCAAGCTATGCGTTTGTAAAGATGGTCGATCCCATGGTGGTAGTATTCTCCACCGGATATCAAAATCGTTTTAATCACCCGGCTGAGCGAATCAAGCAGCGCTACAGCGAGGCAGGCGCCGAGCTATTCGACACCGCAGATAGCGGCATGATCAGTTTTACCTTAACGGAAGAGTCAGCCGAACCAAAATCATGGGTGTACAGAACCGGGAGTCGTCGATACTGGTTTTAGGAAGCCTGATCTCGGTAGTCACAGATTCTGTAGATATGCCGATATTTCTAGTGGGGAAAGGTGTTTGGTTTCGATCCAGGCATCATATTGGGCGTGCTAATGTCGTGATGGAGAAAGTAGAGTGGTAGAACTTGTTAGGGCTGGTGGCTGGTTAATGCTACCGATAATTCTGTGCTCGATTATTGCTATTGCAATTGTAATCGAGCGTTTCTGGACGCTTGCCACCACACGTATTACACCAAAATACGTGCTGGCACAGGTGTGGACCTGGATTAAGAATAACCAACTGGATTCCACCAAATTACGGGAATTAAGATTGTCTTCGCCGCTGGGACAAATCCTGGCAGCAGGATTGTTGAGTTCCAAGTACGGGCGTGCTGCTATGATAGACAGTATCGAGCAGGCTGCTGCACAGGTAATTCATGATATGGAGAGATATCTCAATACGCTGGGAACCATTGCCGCAATTACCCCGTTGCTCGGTTTATTAGGGACCGTGGTGGGGATGATACGTGTCTTCAGCGAGATCATGCTACAGGGCACGGGCAATGCCAACGCGCTGGCAGGGGGTATTTCAGAGGCGCTCATTTCCACCGCGGCAGGACTGACAGTGGCGATTCCGACCTTTATGTTTCATCGCTTTTTTATCCGCAAGGTCGATTCAGTGGTGTTGAATCTTGAGCAGGAATCCATAAAGCTGGTAGATGCGCTCCATAGCGACAGGCGTGTTGACGTCAAATCGTCATGATTAATGGTCCTGGGCGTTTCCCGAGAGGCTTGCTGGTTGAAATTTAAGCGAACAAACCGAGAAGAACTAGCAATAAATATCACGCCGTTGATAGATGTGGTGTTTCTGTTGCTCATCTTCTTCATGGTAACAACCACGTTCACCCGGGAATCCCGTTTGATTGTTACCTTGCCCGAAGCAGACACGCCATTGGTGGATAGCCAAACCGATGTGATAGAAATTGTTGTACTGAGAGATGGCAGCTATGCCATAAATGGCCGGTCTCTGGTAAATTCCCGTATAGAAACCTTGATGCGCGGACTGGAATTGGAATCTGGCGGGGATCGTAGCCTGGCGGTGCTGTTAATTGCCGACGCACAGGCTACGCACCAGTCGGTAGTCACGGCAATGGATGGTATCGGGCAGTCCGGATTTACCCGCCTGAATATCGCAACCCAAAGACCCTCAGAGGAAGCTGATGCCGATCAGTTTTGAGTTGCTGGCAGCAGGTTTAATGAATCTGGTTTTAGGGACACACAGAATCTAATGAGAAATCGCAAGAGAATCGAGCGCCGGAAGCGTAGCTGGCAACTCTACAAGCGCTTGCTGACCTATCTGGTGCCTCACCGTCTGGCCTTTCTCGTTAGTGTCTTCGGCTATTTAATTTTTGCATTGACCACTGTAGCTACGGCCCAATGGCTGGGCTGGACAGTGGATGCTATCGAGTCGGCAGACTATGAAGACTGGCGCATCCTAAGCCCGGTATTGTGCGTTGTTATCGTGGTGATTCGCGGCATAGGTGGGTTTCTTGGCCGCTATTCCATCGCCCATGTCTCTAATCACCTGGTACACAAGCTGCGTTATCAGATATTGGACCATCTGATGGTTTTGCCGGTGACTTACTTCGATAAGAGCACGGCGGGCAGGCTGGTATCGAAAGTAACCTATGATGTAGCCCAGGTGACCGGTGCGGCCACCAATGCACTGACGGTTATCTTACGGGAAGGCCTGACCGTAATCGGTTTGTTGACGGCATTGCTCCTGGCTGACTGGCAGCTAAGCCTCACCTTTCTCATCGTGGCACCGTTGGTTGCCAAGACTGTGTCGATGGCGGCACGGCGCTTTCGCAAATACAGTACCCAGATGCAGGATTCCATGGGGGATGTTACCCAGATAACCAACGAGTCGATTAAGGGGCATCGGGTAGTGCGCACCTTTAACGCTGAAGATTTTGTGAGCAACAAATTTATCGCCTCCAGTGAAAAAAACCGCAAGCAGAATATGAAGATGGCAATTACCCAGGGTATTAATACGCCACTGGTTCAATTGCTCGTAAGCATCGCAATGGCAGTACTAATCTGGTTAGCCATGTCGCCGGATTTCTTCGCGGATAAGACTTCCGGTGACTTTGTTGCCTTCCTCACCTGGGCCGGTTTGCTTGCCAAGCCAATTCGCCAGCTATCCCAGGTCAACTCGGTGATTCAGCGTGGTCTGTCTGCAGCAGACAGCATCTTTACCTTGTTAGATGAAGTGCCAGAAGTAGATGCCGGGGATTACCAGGTGGAAAGAGTGGCGGGAAGGGTTGCCTTTGAGCATGTCGATTTCTCCTATAATCCTGAAACCGTTGCGTTACACGATATCAGCTTCGTCGTTGAAGCCGGTCAATCAGTGGCACTGGTCGGCAAGTCTGGCAGTGGCAAGTCCAGTCTGGTGAGTTTGATTCCGCGCTTTTATAATTGCAGTGCTGGAGCGATAACAATTGATGGCCGCCCGATACAGGAATACAGCCTGAAAAACCTGCGCCACCATATTTCGCTGGTTACTCAGCAAGTGGTTTTGTTTAATGGCTCCGTTGCAGAAAATATTGCCTACGGTGAAGACGTCAAGGTAAATGAAGCGCGAATAATCAAAGCGGCAGAAAATGCCCATGCTATGGAGTTTATAGAAAAGTTGCCTGATGGCCTGGCAACCCAGGTGGGGGATGATGCGGCATTGCTCTCCGGTGGTCAAAGGCAACGCCTGGCAATCGCCAGAGCGTTGCTGAAAGATGCACCGATTCTGATATTTGATGAGGCGACTTCCGCGCTGGACTCAGAATCAGAGCAACACATTCAGGAAGCCTTGCAAGTACTCATGCAAGATAGAACGACTTTTGTAATCGCGCATAGATTGTCCACCATTGAAAATGCTGATTTAATATTGGTCATCGATGAGGGCCGTATAGTCGAATCCGGGTCGCATCAGGAATTACTTTTAGAAGATGGACACTATGCCAGATTGCATAAATTTCAATTTTCAGAAAACGGAATGTCTCACTGAATGAGCTTTTTGGAAAAAGCATGGTATAGAAAAGCACCCTGGCTGCTTCTCCTGTGGCCGATTTCTGTTTTATTCAGCGCGATTGCCATAATTCGACAGAAAAACCTCACCGCCAGATCCAGCGTTAAGGAAAATCCGGTCCCCGTTGTTGTGGTAGGTAACATCAGCACGGGTGGGACCGGCAAAACGCCCTTTGTAATCATGCTCTGCGGGATGCTCAAGGACCTTGGCTTAAAACCTGGCATCATAAGTAGGGGCTATGGTGGTAGGGCTGCAAATTACCCGGTAGCGGTTGATTATGACTCTGAGGTTGAGGAAGTAGGCGACGAAGCCTTGCTGCTGTTAGAGAAAACACACTGCTCGGTAGTAGTCGATCCTGACCGTAAGCGGGCCATGGATCACTTGTTAGAAATTGATGGCTGTGACGTGGTAATCAGCGATGATGGCTTGCAGCATTACGCGTTGGCCAGGGAAATCGAGATCGCCATAGTCGATGGCCAGCGCCTGTTCGGCAATGGTTTCTGCATTCCGGCCGGGCCGTTACGAGAACCCCTATCGAGATTGCAGTCTGTGAACTATGTAGTGATCAATGGTGAACCAGCCGAAACAGTCAAGGAGCTTACCAGTGCAGCAATCATGCACTTACAACCGAATTACCTGGTCAACCTGATCAGCGGTGAACGCAGGCCTTTCGGTGGGGCGCCATTTAATATTGGCAATCGCATACAGGCGGTCACTGGAATCGGTAATCCAGGCAGGTTCCATACCCTGCTGGCGAAGCTGCCCTACGAGATTGAACCGATTGAATTTCCCGATCATCATCAATTTAAAGAAGGTGATTTCGAGAAATGGGGTGTAGATAAAATCCAACCTGTCGTCATGACGGAGAAGGATGCGGTAAAATGTCGCAGGTTCGCCAGACCAAACTTCTGGTATCTGTCAACCGAGCTAAAATTGAGTGATGAATTCAGTAACCAACTGGGCAAGGAAATACAGAAGTTAGCAGCCAGGTGATAGCTGTACCCTTAAGATTTACCTCCGTGTGTGTGCAATTTATTTCTGGAATTGGCGTATGATCGACAAAAAATTACTGAGCATATTGGTCTGCCCCACCTGTAAGGGAGAATTGCAGTACGACAAAAAGGCTGCCGAGTTAATTTGTTTTTCCGATGGGCTGGCTTATCCCATCAAGGACGATGTCCCTGTCATGCTGGCCGCTGAAGCCAGAGAGATAAGTGCCGAAGAGAGAGAGAATAGAGGACAACTCTGAATAATGTCTTTTAGTGTAGTCATTCCCGCCCGCTTTGCATCGAAACGTTTGCCGGGTAAGGTGCTGCTTGATATAGGCGGCAAGCCAATGTTGCAGCATGTGTATGAGCGAGCCTGCTCCAGCAATGCCAGCAGCGTGAGCATCGCTACTGACGATGAACGCGTGCGCGAAGCAGCCGAAGCCTTTGGTGCGAAGGTCTGCATGACTTCACTTGCGCATCGCTCCGGCACTGACCGTATACATGAAGTAGCAGGCCAATTGGGATTGCCTGAAGATGCAGTACTGGTCAACGTGCAGGGCGATGAACCACTGATCCCACCCTCTGCAATCAATCAGGTAGCTGCCAATCTGGTATCTAATGCCAGTGCTGGCATTAGTTCGCTGTGCGAAGTAATAATCAACCAGGAAGAGATAGCTAATCCCAATGCGGTGAAGGTGGTGCTTGATGGCAGGGGATTTGCGCTTTATTTCAGTCGCACTACGATTCCCTTCGGCAGCAGTGCTTCGGCAAAAAATTGCCTGCGCCATATTGGCATCTATGCCTATCGTGTCGCTGTGCTAAATCAGTTCGTTGCCTGGCCTCCTTCTGAATTGGAAGTACAGGAGAAACTGGAGCAGTTGCGTGCACTGTTCAATGGCATCAGGATCCACATGGAGATCAGCCAGGAATGTGTGCCAGCAGGAGTTGATACCGAGAAAGATCTTGAGACGGTGCGAGCCCACCTGGCAGGTTCAATCTGAATCGGCAACCGCCATGGAAACTACCGAGCACAGCAAAGCTGAACGCAGCAAATCACCCGTCAGGGTGCTTATGGTTTGTCTGGGCAATATCTGCAGGTCTCCCACCGCCCACGGTGTGTTTCAGCGGCGGATTGATCAAGCTGCGCTGCAAGACAAGATTCTGGTTGATTCCGCTGGCACGGGTGACTATCACATTGGCGAACAACCAGACTCCCGCGCCATCGAGGCTGCCAGCGCAAGAGGCTACGAATTGAGAACAATTCGCGCCCGCCAGGTAGCGAAAAAAGACTTCGAAATTTTTGACTATATACTGGCTATGGACCGGGCCAATTTACAGGCAATGAATGAATCCTGCCCGCCCGCGTTAGCAGCCAAACTGGAATTGTTCCTCAGTTACTCCGAGTCCGGACAGGAATCGGTTCCAGATCCTTATTACAGTGGCGCCGATGGCTTCGAGCTGGTTCTGGATCTGGTAGAAGACGCAGCCGATAAGCTGCTAGTACATATTCTTAAACAGCATTTCCCGAACCACTAGCCAGGCAACCCAGCCCATGCCCATTCAGCAAAATGTCGATTTAGCAGCATTCAACACATTCGGTGTGCACTGCAATGCCCGCTACCTGGCTGAAATCAATAGCCTGCAGGACCTGGAATCGGCGCTGGGTTTTGCCCAGGATGAGGCAATACCGATTCAGTTACTCGGTGGTGGCAGTAATGTGCTGTTTAGCCAGGATTACCCGGGTCTGATCCTGCATATGAAAATGCGGGGGATTGAGTGCCTTAATGAACCCGGTAGAGTCAAAGTTGCCGCTGGCGAGAACTGGCATAAATTTGTGATGTACTGCCTTAATAAAGAGTTATATGGCATTGAAAATCTTGCACTTATACCAGGAACCGCAGGTGCTGCCCCGATTCAGAATATCGGTGCCTACGGGGTCGAGTTGGAAGACTTTTTCGGCGAACTGGAGGTCTATGATATGGCATCTGGACAGCGCAGGATCATGGATAAAGCTGACTGTCAGTTCGGCTACCGCGATAGTGTGTTCAAGCAGGAGCTGCACAACCGGATCGTAGTGCTAAGCCTGACTCTGCAATTATCACCCATTCCCGCTCCCTGTGTTGAATATCCGGCATTGGCAAAGGAGCTAAAGACTGTCGAGCCAACCCCACAGGATGTTTTTGATGTTGTTTGCCATATAAGACAAAGCAAGCTGCCCGATCCTACGAAATTAGCTAATGCGGGCAGTTTTTTTAAGAACCCTGTTGTCTCTGAGGAAAAATATGCGGCGCTGTTAAGTGACCATGGAAACGTGCCCAGGTTTCCAACCTTTGATGAGGGGCTGGTGAAGATTCCCGCTGCCTGGTTACTGGAAATCCTGGGCTGGAAAGGAGAGCGTCAGGGCCCGGTTGGTGTCCATGATTTGCAACCGCTGGTGATAGTTAACTACGGTGGCGCATCGGGTGCGGATATTCTGAATTTAGCAGAGGATATGAGTGCTTCAGTCCTGGAAAAATTCGCTATAGTGCTACAGACAGAAGTGCGAATTATCTAAACTATTTTCGCTGCTAATCAGAATAAACCCTCTCTGGGATACTAATTTTGTGACCCAGTTCTCGTTTCGTTACGGAATATCTTTTTTACTGTGAACTATGTGCTATTAATTGTCGCTCCAGTGAATTAGGCGGGAAGCAGTTTTCGGATGAGCTTACAGTATCAAAATCGTATGATGTGTACAGTAGCACTAAATAAAATTAGCATTTTACTAGTCGATGACCATGAATTATTTCGCAGCGGTATCGTCAGTCTATTATCTGAAGAATCCGACATAATGGTTGTAGGGGAGTTTGGGAGTGGTGAAGAGGCGGTAAGCTTCCTGCGCAGTAACGTACCGGATATTGTCTTAATGGATGCACGTATGCCGGGTATTGGCGGCATTGAAGCGACCCGACAGGCCCGTTTACATAAACCCCAGTTGAAAATCATTGCCCTTTCTTCGGCCACTGCCGGTGTGATTCCCTCTCAGATGTTGCGCGCCGGGGCCTCAGCTTTTATAACCAAGAATATCGGTGTGGACGAAATGCTAAAAGCCATTCGACAAGTCAACGCCGGCTACCGGTATATAACACCGGAGGTGGCGAAGCAGGTTGCTCTAGATCCATTCAACGATGATGACAAAGCATTGTTTGATAAGCTCTCCCGCCGCGAATTACAGATCGCCATGCTATTAACGGACGGCAAAAAAGTCAGTCAGATCGCCGGATCTCTTGGGCTTAGTCCGAAAACAATCTACAGCTACAGCTACCGCTATCGCATCTTTGAGAAGCTCGGAATCCGCAGCGATGTCGAGCTGACCGTACTTTCTGTGGCTAACGGGCTTACTGAAAGCGGTCGTGAAATAGTAGGTGTTCCCCTCGCGAGTATCGCCGCCAGTTGAGCCGATTAGCGGCTTCCTATAACCTCCACTCTCCATAAGCAATTACCCGGTACTACTGGCAAGCCTCTCCATGCCTAAGGAAACGCAACAGCTTTTCGATTCTAAAGCTTTTCTTGCTACGCTGACCTCGCGTCCTGGTGTCTATCGCATGCTGGATGAGGAGGGCACGGTAATCTATGTGGGCAAGGCCAGAAACCTCAAGAAGAGGGTGACCAGCTATTTTCGCGCCTCCGGCCTGGCCAGCAGAACCATGGCCATGGTCAGCAAAATACGCAGCATCGAGGTGGCTGTCACTGGCAGTGAAACGGAAGCTCTGTTACTGGAACAGAACCTGATCAAAACCCTGAGACCGGCCTATAACATCCAGTTGCGGGATGACAAATCCTACCCCTATATCCTGCTTACCGACAAAGACAAATATCCACGGCTGTCGTTTTACCGGGGCAGTCGGAAACGGAAAGGGCGGTTCTTTGGCCCCTATCCAAGCGCCCACGCGACTCGGGAAACTCTTCAAGTATTACAGAAGGTATTTAGCGTAAGGCAATGTCAGGACAGCTATTTTAGGAATAGATCGAGACCATGTTTACAGTATCAGATCGAGCGCTGTACCGGGCCTTGTGTCAACTTGATCTCGCCAGAAGATTATCGCCAGGATGTACACTATTCCACCTTGTTTCTACAGGGCAAGAGTGATGCCCTGACCCGGGATCTGACTAACAACATGGAAGAAGCAGCAACGCGGCAGGAGTACGAACGGGCGGCACAGATCAGAAACCAGATCATCGATCTGCGCCGAATTCAGCAGCAGCAATTCGTTACCAATCAGGGCTCGGATGCGGACGTGTTGGCGGCGTCTATCCAGGCCACCTATCATTGTGTTCATGCAGTGTATATACGCGGTGGGCGCATCATCGGGAGCAAAAGCTTCTTCCCACGCTTCAAGCTTGCCACTGATGAGAGCGCTTTATTATCAGCATTCGTGGCCCAGTCCTATTTATCAGAAGATAAAGCAGCGAATATTCCAGCAGAGATAATCGTTTCCCAGTCAATAGAAGGTAAAGATGAACTGGAAGCTGCGCTCGCTTATGTTGCCCAGCGCAAGATAAAACTGGCAACGAGAGTTCGGGGGCATCGGGCAAAATGGCTGGAGATGGCTGGTACCAATGCCAGCGAAGCCTTGCAGGGCTTTATCAGCAACAAGCAGAACATCCACCAGCGCTTCCAGCAATTACAGGATATGTTGAAGCTGGACGCGATCCCTAACAGGATCGAATGCTTCGATATCAGTCACACCAGTGGCGAAGGCACGGTGGCCTCCTGTGTCGTTTTCGATGCCGGCGGCGCGGTTAAGAGCGATTACCGGCGCTTTAATATAGAGGACATCACCCCCGGGGATGATTACGCGGCCATGAGCCAGGCGCTGAACCTGCGCTTTACGCGTCTGGCCAGGGGGGAGGCGAAGATTCCCGACGTCCTGCTAATCGATGGTGGCAAGGGGCAACTAAGCCAGGCACGTGAGGTGCTGGAGGAGTTTCAGTTGCCTGAGATCCAGCTACTGGGTATCGCCAAGGGAATCTCCCGTCGAGCCGGGCAGGAAACTCTTTTTCTACTCAAAAGCGGTAGATTCAAGGAAATTTCCCTTGTTACCGAGTCGCCAGCGCTGCATTTGCTACAACAGGTAAGAGACGAGGCCCACCGCTTCGCCATTACCGGTCACCGCCAGCGCCGCAGCAAGAAACGCAAGCAATCGACCCTGGAGCAGATACCTGGGCTCGGCCCCAAACGCAGAAAAGAGCTATTGCGCTATTTCGGCGGACGCCAGGAAATAGTCAAAGCCAGCGAGGCAGAAATCGCTAAAGTGACTGGCATCAGTAAGAAATTGGCCGAAAACATCTATGCCTATTTGCATAATGCATAGCGCCACAAAATGCAGAGTGCTACATAATGACCAGAGCGCCTGCTACACTACTGAGGCGCTTCATTGTTAATCGGTGTGTCGTATGAAGTAAGACTTTAATAAATGCGTATAACCGCATGAATCATAAGAACAATAGCAACAAGTAAAGTAAGTAGTTAAACAATGAATTGGGCTAATTTTGTAACCTATACCCGAATCGCGCTGATCCCAGTAGTTGTTGGACTGTACTTCTCCGCCTGGCAATGGGGCAGTCTGGCGGCCGCACTCATATTCGCCATCGCCAGTTTCACTGACTGGCTGGACGGCTTTCTGGCCAGAAAGCTCAATCAGACAACCGATTATGGTGCATTCATCGATCCGGTTGCAGATAAATTACTGGTCGTTGTGGTGCTAATCTTCCTGGTCGCCATGTACCCGGCACTATGGATCGCCACCGGCATCATCGTTGCACGCGAGATACTGGTCTCGGCGCTGCGGGAATGGATGGCATCACGCAGCAAACGCGAGACAGTGGCAGTGGCATTTTCCGGCAAGCTCAAGACCACGATCCAGATGATTGCGATTGTGTTGCTACTAGCCGGTAGTCCCATAGTTCCCGAGATTATCTGGCAGGGTGGCTATCTGCTTCTGAACGTAGCCGCGTTGCTAAGTTTATGGTCGATGTTCCAGTATTTTCGTAGCGCCTGGAGTACACTTACAACGGAGTAAATTAACCAGTAGACCGGGCCAAAGTGATCGCAGGGTTTGTGCTTGACTTGACCCACTTAGGCATTAGAATAAGCGCCTCTTTTCAGTACGGCCTGGCTGAAAATTTGCCAAAGGGAAAAAGTAATCAAGATTTAGCGGGAATAGCTCAGTTGGTAGAGCACGACCTTGCCAAGGTCGGGGTCGCGAGTTCGAATCTCGTTTCCCGCTCCAAATTTTCAGGCACAAATCACACCTTTCATCACCAGACGAATACAGATCTTGCAAATCGTGTTCTGGTATAGTCTGGAAGGGAGAAAATACAAGAGATTTGGCTGGGTGGCAGAGTGGCCATGCAGCGGACTGCAACTCCGTTTACGCCGGTTCGATTCCGACCCCAGCCTCCATTATTAGTACGAAGTCCATCTCTAAATGCCTGGGTGAGGTAAGCGTTTTTTGCAAAGCGATAGCTTTGCTGCGCAGCCGAACGACAACGATCTATGATCGTTGGCCGGGGAGATCTTGCAGTAGCGAACAGCCCTGTTAGTTGGTCCGAAAGCAAGATAGTTGGCCCATCTTTTAATGCCTGGATGGGTGAGACGGGTGTTTTTAACAAAGCGACAGCTTTGTGCTCGTTGAACGACAACGGTCTATGATCGTTGGCTGGGGGAATTGGTGGCAGTGCG